>JAABSP010000191.1 GCA_011390345.1 Desulfobacteraceae bacterium | reverse complement strand
GGTCGAGACATCGCTTTTCCGCTTCTTGTTGATCCGAATGAGGGGGATCACGGTCTCCTGCAGGGACGCGCCGCCGTGGACGTATCGGCTGCCCGAGCCCCGCAGCCGGAGGCGGTTTATGGATGCGGGAATCAGGGCTTCGATCTCGCCGGCAAGGCCGAGCTGTTCCGGGGTGAATCGGCGCAGGCCAGGTGCATCTTTCAGGCCCCTGCCGAGGATGAATCGCCGGTCCCGGAAGAGGATCGCATCTCCTTTGGGGTCTGCGGCCGAATAGTCGCTCTCTTCGATGGGCCGGTTCTGGTAGATGAAGCCGTGGTCCGCGGTCACCAGGATGTTGTTGACGTTTGCGCCGGCCAGCTTCTTGATCAGCCGGATCAGCTCTGTCAGGGCTTCTTGGGCCGCTTCGAAGACCCGCTCCTCCGAATCCCGCTTGTCGCCGGTTCCGTCGATCCGGTTGTGGTAGATGTAGATCAGATCGTGATCCCGCACCAGAGACCGGCAATCCTCCCGGTTCATGGTCATCAGTTCATCGGCTTTGAGGGCCGTGGCCCGCGGGGATACGCTCTCTTTCAGGATCTTGATGCGGTTTGCGGTTCCCCGGGAGGTGCGGCCGTCCACGAAAACGGTTCCGGTCTCGTCCTCTGAAATGGTCAGCTCCCGGTTCGGGAGGAGCGCGGCCATCCCGAGCTGGGTAAAGCTGGGGAGCATGGCGAGCATGGGCTCGATCTCTGCGCTGTACCGGTCCTCCTGGCGAATGAGGCTCAGCAGCTCCTCGCCGATCTCGAAGCGCAGGGCGTCGGAGATGATCACGCAGATCCGGGTCTCCTTTTTCAAAAAGGGGGAGACCCAGGTCTCGAAAAACCGGTTCTGCGGGGGGATGGGATACGCGGCCCATTTTTGAGCGGAGTCCGCGAGGGTCTGCCACCTATCGTTGAGCTTCAGCAGGAAGTTGTTGACGTACTGGTTTTCGACGGCTTCGTTCAGTTCTCCCATCAAAGAGGCCTGGCCAGACTTGCGCACATGGCAGATGAATTTCCGGTAGTACTGGTCCAACCGGTACCAGTTGCCTGCATACCGGCTGATGCCGTCGGCCATGTCGGTCATGGTCAGCTCGGTCTCGTCGAGGGTTCGCAGGAAGCGTGCGGCAAAGTCGAGGGCCTCGTAGATGTCCCGAAATTCTTCATACCAGTGGCTCTGGCGGCGGCGGCGCACCCAGTTGGCCACCTCGTTTGCGGCAACGGTGCGAAAGAGGATGGCCTTGACCAGGTCGCTGATGATCTTCTGGTCGATGAGTTTGAAGTCGTCGAGTTCCATCAGGTCCCGGAAATCCCGCTTTTCCAGGTCCTGTTCGATGCCGAGGAGCCCTGCGCATTCTTCGGAAAGGGTTTCAAACGCTGCCTGGAACCGGCGGCTGTCTTTCCACCGGTTTAGAAAGACCCGCGCGTCTCCGGTCATTTGGACCGGGCCGTCGGTTTCCATTGCATAGCATGATTTGAACAGCTCGATGGCAAAATCCCGGAGGCCCGGCTCCTCGGACGCATAGCCGCAGGCGCGGTTCATCTGCTCCCAGAGAAATTGAGACAGACCGCACCGGTCGATAAGGCGGATCTTCTCATCCCGATCGTCGGCCAGCTCCGCGAGCAGGTTTTCCAGCACGGAATCGACCCGGGGTTCTGCGGCCGCACAGATCCCGACCATTTTCAGGCGGATCATGCCCTGGGTGTCGTCGGGCCTGATGAGGCGCTTGAGCGCGTCTTTTCTCTTTGCCGAGGCAAAGAATTCCGCGTGGGCCCGGATGACTTGGGTGAATTCGAGGCCCAGTTCCAGCTCCGACAGCCAGATGGAGACCTGGTCCGTGCGGAATTGGCCGTGGGCCAGTTGCACGTCGAGCAGCCAGTTGTTCAGGTCGTCGGGCCGGGGGCCCTCCCGGTAGAGGAGGAATTTCTGTTTTGGGGCCTCCCGGAGGATGCGGTATTTGAGGCCGAATTCGTTGTTGGCGATTATGACCTTTTCGACATCGGGGAGGTCGAGGGCTTCGAAATCCGCACGGAGTTCCTTTTTGGCGTCGTACCAGAAGACGATCCGGTGCTTTTCAAACAGCCGCTCAAGTGCCGCGGCGATTCTGTTTTGAGGCATTGGCGTTCCCCGTTTCCCGAAATCTTTTTTAAGAGCGGTTTCTCTTTTAAAATGTGATGAGCTTGTCGCTCTCTTTGATCAGATCGTAAAGATCCTTCTGGGTTCCTCTTTTGTGATATCCTTCCTTCACGCCGTGAAGGTCGATCAGCTTCCCTCAAGCCAGCAGCCGGCCTTCCGAAAGCGTGAATATCCTGGCCAGCTCTTTCAATGGAAACTGTTCGGAATCCGATGCCTCATATTTCACAGAGGGACCGTTCAAAAATATGCTGACATCTTCCATTCCCTCGAGCATCATGTTGGCAAGTCTGAAGGCGTTCCAGATGACTTCGGGGGTGTTCTGGGTGATAATCATGGTGACGTTCATTGGTTTTCTGCTCCTTTGTTTTTCTGTTTTGATGAACCGCCGAACAGGTAGCGGATGGTGGTCCGGAACTCACCGTATCTTCCGGCTCCTGCTGCTTCTCGATATGCTTCATTTCCCGATCAGTTCCTTGCGCCGGATCAATACGGAAGCCTTTACCAGATCGGGATCTTCGCCGATCTTCTCTTTGAGGTTTTCGATCTCCGATTTTGCGGCATCGAGCTGGTTCCCATCGA
>JAABSP010000136.1 GCA_011390345.1 Desulfobacteraceae bacterium | reverse complement strand
CGATCTGCCGAAGATGAGCAGACGAGCCCCCATATCCTCCGCCAACTCTTTGGAAAGCTCTGCATATCGCTCCTGTGGCCAGCGCTTTGCACTGCCGAAGGCCGCGCCCGGATTGACGCCGATGATGAGATCCCCCCTTTCGATTCCGTATTTCTGCAGGATCTTAACTGCCCCTGCGCGTTCCTGCGGTGTGAGATATAGTGAGAGGCGGTCATCCGCGCCGCTTTCCATGCTCCTGCCGCTTCCCGCTCTTCTGATGATCTCCAGGTAATAGTCGATCTGATGCCTGCGCTTCAATTCCCGCGTCACGGGAATCGGGTGGGTGAGCAGAAGGCCCCGGCCGTCGGCGGCATATCCCAGGCGAAAGGGAATGCCGGCCAGAAAGGTCAGCAGCGCCGGCTCGAAAGCGTTCTGGAAAAGAACCGCAAGATCATAAGGACCATTGAAATCCTTCCGATCCCTCTGATCTTTCCGATCCTTCGGGCCTTTTCTCAGCTCCCGGCTCAACCGCCATATACCGGCCCATCCCGAATGTCTCCCTTTGCCCTCATAGAGAACGATCCCATCGATATCCGGAGAATGTTCATAGACCGGCGCTACCCAGGGTTTGGTCAGTATGTCGATCCGGCGTCCGGGAAAGCTGCGCCGCAGCGCACGAACCGCAGGGATGCTCATAACCGCGTCGCCGATCCAGTTTGGGGCGCGGATCAGAATCCGTTCGACGGCATGGAAGGGGATTCTTTTCATGATATGGGCTTCTTTTTTCGTTTTTTCTTCTTCCGCTTAGGCCGGATCACCCGGGGCCAGGGCTGATAGGGGCGCGTCTTCCATCGCTGGTGAACCCAGAACCACTGATCCGGATACCGTTCGATGATCGATTCCAATGCCCGGTTGTAGGCCAGGGTATTCTCCTCGATATCCTTTGTCCGATCCCCGGTGGAAATCAGGGGGATCTCCGGCTCGAAGATGGCCAGATATTTGCCCTCCTCCCGGACCAGAAACACGGGAATCACCGGAGCCCGGGTCTTGATGGCCAGCAGCGCCAAACCCTTGTTGGTGCAGGCCCTATGGCCGAAGAAATCGACAAAGACCCCGTCGTACCAGTCCACATTCTGATCCAGCAGAACCCCGACCAATGCCTTTTCCTTCAGCAGCCGGAGTACTCTGCGCATGGAGTGGGCCTTGGGGATCATCTCCGCGCCGTACCGGGCCCGCAGGTCGAGAAAGAATCGGTTCAGGGGATCGAAATCAAGGGGCCGGTAGATAACGGCCGAGGGATAGCCGGCCGTCATCCCGAAGACAATCGGCATCAATTCCCAGCAGCCCACATGACCGCTGAGAAGCAGAACTCCCCGGCCCTGGGCATAAGCATTCTCTACATGGGAGAGCCCCCGGACCCGGAAGTGGCGGTTGAATCTCTTCGGGGTGAGGGTCAAAGATCCGCCCACTTCAAAGGGAATTCTGGCAATCTTTTCAAAGGTCTTCTCCGCCAGCCGGCCGATCTCCTCTTCCGAACGCTCATGGCCGAATGCCCGGGTCAGGTTCCTAAGAGCGATCTGACGGTGCTTTTTATCCAATCTGTACCAGATGCGGCCGATCCGCTCTCCCCAGGCAGGGGGGATCTTTCCGATGAGCCGAAAGAGCCGCCGGATAGACCCTTCTGCAATCCTCCGATCCATTTTCATCCGTAAAATATCCTGTTTTCTCTTTTCAGACAGACATGGCGCGCAGGTCCTGGTTCACATGGCGGAAAAGCCGCGTCCGTCCCTCTTTTTCCGAATCTGCAACAGCCTAAAAGATATAGAGGGATCGTTCCTTTGTGTCAACCCTCAATGGCGGCTCCTCTGTTCGGCTTCCCAGATGGAGGATATCCCGGGATGCAGCGGTAATTTTTTCAGGGGAATGACAGAAGAGATAAAATTTTGATTGACAGCCGGTGGGGAGTTTGCTATCAATAGGACTTCGTTACGGGGCTGTAGCTCAGCTGGGAGAGCGCATGACTGGCAGTCATGAGGTCAGGGGTTCGATCCCCCTCAGCTCCACCAAAAAACAAAAAAAGGGGTTGCAGGATCAGCAGAATGATCCGGCAGCCCCTTTTCTGCTTCTACAGAGCCTTGCCGTAGGTGGCCTTGGCCTGCTTCCCTCTCGGTTCCCTTTTCTGTTGACACTGCCGCGCCTTTGTGCTCTTTTGCACCATTATCGGCAGAAAAAAAGCGGCAGGGCAAACCCCATTCAAATCCATCTGACACCATGACCATGCAATTCTTCGAAAGACCGATTTTAAACTCGCCCTACCGGTATCCGGCCCGCCACTGGGAGCTGGATGAAGAGGGGCAGCCCACGGACCGGATCATCCAGGGCCGAAGGTCTGCGGCCTATGTCACGCCGGTTCCGCGGCCCAAAAAGCAGAAAGCTTCTCAGCACCATCAGGAACAGTTGTTCGAAGAAGGGCACAAGCTTTCGGATGATCCCCAGATCTATGATTCGGCCACATGGCTCATCAACTCGATCCGGCTGGAGGTGGACAAATGGCGGAGCCTGCCCAAGCCGAAGCAGTGGGGGGTGACGCCCGAGACCGAACGGCTGCTGCGCCACTGGCGAAAAGAGGTCTCCGACGGCATCCGGCCCTTCTTCTGTCAGATCGAAGCGGTCGAGACCGCGATCTGGCTGGCCGAGGTTATGCCGGTACAGTCCCGGAGACACAGCGGTATCCGGAAGATGATCCGGGAGGGGAACCAAAAGGCCAATCCCGCGCTCTTCCGGATCGCGCTCAAGATGGCCACGGGCGCGGGAAAGACCACGGTCATGGCCATGCTCATCGCGTGGCAGACGGTCAACGCTCTCCGCCGGCCCCAGAGCAGAGACTACAGCCGGGGCTTTCTGATCGTGACTCCCGGCATCACCATCCGGGACCGCCTCCGGGTGCTGGAGCCGAATCATCCGGAGAACTACTATGCCGCGCGAAACCTGGTTCCCAGAGACCTGCTCGCGGATATGGCGCGGGCAAGGATCGTCATCACCAACTATCATGGGTTCCGGCTCCGGGAGCGGATGGAGATTTCCCGAGGAGGGCGGGCCCTGCTGCAGGGGCGGGGGCCCGAGATCGCGACCCTGGAGACCGGGGGGCAGATGGTGGAGCGGGTGCTGCGGGATCTGAAGGGGATGAAGAACATCCTGGTCATCAATGACGAGGCCCACCACTGCTACCGGGAGAAGCCCCCGGATTCGGATGAGGATTCGGATGGAGACGCGGGTGAGGAGAGGGAAAAACTGAAGGGGGAGGCGCGGCAGGAGGCCGAGAAGAACAACCAGGCCGCGCGGATCTGGATCTCCGGCATCGAGGCCGTAAAGCAGAAGCTGGGAGTGCGGGCCGTCTACGATCTTTCGGCCACGCCCTTTTTCCTCCGGGGCTCCGGATATGCCGAGGGGACACTCTTTCCCTGGACTGTCAGCGACTTCTCCCTGATGGACGCGATCGAATCGGGGATCGTCAAGCTCCCCCGGGTTCCGGTCTCAGACAACCTGCCGGGCGGGGAGATGCCCAAGTTCCGCAACCTCTGGGAGCATATCCGGAAGAAGATGCCCAAAAAGGGGCGGGGAAAGGCCGGCGCGGGGCTCGATCCTCTGCGCCTGCCAGCCCCGCTGCTGGCCGCGCTCGATGCCCTCTACGGCCATTACGAGAAGATCTTCCGGATCTGGGAGGATACCGGCATCGACGTGCCGCCGGTCTTCATCGTGATCTGCAACAATACCGCAACTACCGCAACCTCCAAGCTGATCCATGATGCGGTCGCGGGCTTCAAGCGGGTCGATCCGGAGAGCGGGAAGGAGATCTATTACGATGGCCGGCTGCCCCTCTTCCGCAATTACGATGAGCGGGGGGGGCGGCTGGCCAGACCCATGACCCTGCTGATCGACTCGGAACAGCTCGACTCGGGGGATGCCCTGGACCGAAACTTCCGGGAGATGGCCGGAGACGAGATCGAACGGTTCCGAAGGGAGCTGGTGGTGCGGAAGGCCGATGCGACCGCGGGGGAGAATCTCACGGACGAGGATCTGCTCCGGGAGGTGATGAACACCGTGGGAAAGAGGGGGCGTCTGGGGGAGTCGATCCGGTGCGTGGTATCGGTCTCCATGCTCACCGAGGGGTGGGATGCGCAGACCGTCACCCATATTCTGGGGGTGCGGGCATTCGGAACCCAACTGCTCTGCGAGCAGGTCATGGGCCGGGCCCTGCGGCGCTGGTCCTACGACCTCAATCAGGAGGGGCTTTTTGATCCGGAATATGCCGATGTCTTCGGCATCCCCTTTGATTTCACTGCAAAGCCGACCATTGTGCCGCCGCCCAAGCCCAAGCCGATGATTCGGGTCCATGCGGTTCGGCCCGACCGGGATAGTCTGAACATCTGGTTTCCGCGGGTCGAGGGGTATCGGACCGAGCTGCCGGAACAGAAGCTGGGGGCAAAATTTTCGGCCGATTCAAAGCTGCGGCTCACGCCGGATCTGGTGGGCCCTTCCAAAACCCGCAGCGAGGGGATCATCGGAGAGGGGATCGATCTGGATGTGAAGCATTTGGAGGGGGTGCGGGAGGCCACGGTTCTCTTTCATCTGACAAAGCATCTGCTGTATGAGAAATACCGGGACTCGGATCAGGCGCCCCGGCTCCACCTCTTCGGCCAGCTCAAGGGGATCGTCCGGCAGTGGCTGACGGAGTGTCTGGTCTGCAGCGGCGGGACTTATCAGGCGCAACTCCTCTATTATGAGATCGCGGATATGGTCTGCGAGCGGATCAAGGCTGCGATCAACGAGGCCATGATCGAAGAAAAGCCGGTTCTGGCCGTGTTGGACTCCTACAATCCCGAAGGATCAACAGAGTATGTCAACTTCACCACCACAAAGCCGAAGTGCTGGAAGACCGACCCGGGAAAGTGCCACATCAACTTTGTCATCTGCGACAGCGACTGGGAGGCCGAATTCTGCCGGGTTGCAGAGGCGCACCCGCGGGTGATCGCGTATGTGAAAAACCAGAATCTCGGCTTTGAAGTGCCTTATCTCAGCGGATCGGACCCGCACATCTATCTGCCCGATTTCATCGTCCGGGTCGATGTGGGTGCAGATGAGCCGTTGAACCTGATCGTCGAGATCAAGGGGTATCGGGGGGAGGATGCAAAGGAGAAGGCCAACACCATGAATTCCTTCTGGGTTCCGGGGGTGAACAACCTGAAGAAGTATGGCCGGTGGGCCTTTGCGGAGTTTAAGGATGTCTTTGAGATCGAGGCAGAGTTTGAAAAGTGGATTGAAAAGTGTGTTGCCGAGTCGGCAAAAGGGGAAGGATGATGCCAAAGAAGCCTGAAAAGATGACCATCGAGACCTTGAAGCATACTGGGGCGAACCGGCCCAACATTCCCACGGCCGAGCTGCAGTCGGTGATGACCGAGGCTGAGATCCACCCGATCCGCAAGGCATACCGGCGCAGAGATCCGGATCTGGACCCGCAGCTCATCTGGCGCGGCAAGGATGTGGAGAATTGGTCCGATCTGGTGGTTCCGGTTCCGCCCCTCTACATCCAGGAGAAGATCCATCCCAAGGTCATTATCGACGATCTGATGCGCCGGAGCCGGGAGCGGGCCGAGGCCGATCAGCAGGAGCAGCTCGATCTCTTCTCCGACTTCAACGGGATTTCAGACTCGGGAAAGGCCACGGAGTTCTATCAGCACGCGGCCAACTGGACCAACCGGATGATCCTGGGCGACAGCCTCCAGGTGATGGCAAGCCTCGCGGAGCGGGAAGGGCTTCGGGGAAAGGTGCAGTGCATCTATATCGACCCGCCCTACGGGATCAGGTTCAATTCGAATTTCCAGTGGTCCACCACCAGCCGGGACGTGAAGGACGGAAAGACGGATCACATCACCCGGGAGCCGGAGCAGGTGAAGGCGTTCCGGGATACCTGGCGGGACGGGATTCATTCCTATCTGACATATCTGCGGGATCGGCTGACGGTGGCGCGGGAGTTGCTGGTGGATAGTGGGTCGTGTTTTGTGCAGATTGGGGATGAGAATGTGCATCGGGTGCGGGCTTTGATGGATGAGGTGTTTGGGGATGATAACTTTGTTTCAGAAATTATTTTTCTGAAGACTACTGGTAAGTCATCTGGATTTCTAGATAATAACTTTGATATTCTTCTGTGGTATTCAAAAGACAAGCCTAACCTCAAATTCCGGCGGGCATATTTTGAGAGATCGCCAGAGGAAGATTACAACTTGCGTTTTATTCAAGATGAAAATTATGATCGAAGAAGAATCAGAGAATCTGAAGTTGCAGAGCTATGGAAAAAAGGTGCTGATTTTTTCCGCCCGAATCCACTTACCTCACAAACACCAAGCGCAACAATTCAATTTGAATTCCAATTTGAAAATCGCAGCTTTAATCCCGGTAAACGCGGTTGGTCAACGAATGAAGTGGGAATGTCCAGATTGGCAAAAGCAGATCGACTAATTGCAGTCGGAAATACTCTTTCGTATGTAAGATTTTTACGTGATGCTCCCATGAGGCCGCATACATCTTTTTGGACAGATACTCGACAAAGTGGCTTTGGTGATGAAAAATTATATGTAGTGCAAACAGCCCGAACAGTAATCGAGCGCTGCATCCTCATGACCACCGACCCCGGCGACCTCGTCCTCGACCCCACCTGCGGCTCCGGCACCACCGCCTACGTTGCCGAGCAATGGGGCCGCCGCTGGATCACCATCGACACCTCCCGGGTGGCCCTTGCCCTGGCGCGCGCCCGGATCATGGGCGCCCGCTACCCCTACTATCTCCTTGCCGACTCCCCCGAAGGCAGGGAAAAAGAGGCCGAAATCACCCGCACCCCGCCCCCGGACGCTCCCGCGCACGGCGACATCCGGCAGGGCTTCGTCTATGAGCGGGTTCCCCACATCACCCTCAAATCCATTGCCAACAACGAGCAGATCGACGAAATCTGGGAAGAATTCCAGAAGAAGCTCGAACCCCTCCGCGCGGACCTCAACAAGACCCTGAAACAGAAATGGCAGGAGTGGGAGATCCCCCGCGAAGCCGACGAAGAATGGCCATCCAAGGCCGTAACCCTCCACCGCAAATGGTGGAAATTCAGAATCAAACGCCAGCAGGAGATCGACGCCGCGATTGCCGCCATCGCCGATTTCGAGTTCCTCTATGACAAGCCCTTCGAAGCCCGCTCCGTTGTCCGGGTGGCCGGCCCCTTTACGGTCGAAAGCCTCTCCCCCCACCGGGTCATCGCGGTGGACGAACAGGACGAGCTGATGGACCCGGACCGCCCCCGAACCCCGGACAGAAGCCCGGACGCCCCCGACTTTGCCGCGGTCATCCTCGAACATCTCCGCACGGCCGGGGTCCAGCAGGCCCACAAGGAGGACAAAATCACCTTCACCGCGATCACCGGCTGGCCCGGCAGATACATCTGCGCGGAGGGCCGCTACATGGAGGCCGACAGCGAAACCGAACGCCGCGCCGGCATCTTCATCGGGCCCGAGTTTGGGACCGTGGCCCGCGCGGATCTGGTCGCAGCGGTCCGGGAGGCCGGAGATGCGGGGTTCGATGTTCTCATCGCGTGTGCGTTCAACTTTGATGCGCACTCTGCCGAGTTCGATCGGCTGGGGCGGGTTCCGATTCTCAAGGCGCGGATGAATGCGGATCTTCACATGTCGGCTGATTTGAAGAACACCGGCGCAGGCAATCTTTTCGTAATCTTCGGAGAACCTGATATAGAAGTGGTTAGTGGTTTGTGGCTGGTGGATAGTAAAGGACGGATGGTGGCGAACTATGGCAGCGTTGCGGAGTTATCGGGAGCTGGAAGTCTGGAAGAAATCAATCGACTGGGTTGTGAACATCTATCGAGCCTCGGGAGAGTTCCCACGGGAAGAAAAGTTCGGGCTGACGAGCCAGATTCGAAGAGCGGCGGCATCCGTACCGGCAAACATCGCGGAGGGAGCGGCAAGAACGGGGACAGGAGAGTTTCTCCAGAGCCTGAGCGTGGCCAGCGGCTCTCTGGCCGAAGTGGAAACATTTCTCCTGATCAGCTTTCGGCTGGAAATTCTCCCCAAAGACACCTACAAGGACCTGATGCGGGAAGCCGGGGAAATCGGTCGGATGCTTACAAGGCTAAAACAATCGCTGCGCTTGCGGCGCTCCAACCAGAAGACTTCCCCCTGAAACTGACCACCAGCCACTATTCACAAATCACTATCCACGGCGTCGATGTTTTTCATCCGAATTCCGGGGAAGTTTATTCCAGCGGGCCCGAAGGAATCGCTTGCTGGTTCATCGACAACGATTACAATGAGGAGAGCTTCTTTGTGCGGCAGGCGTACTTTCTTGGGGCGAATGATCCGTATCGGTCACTGAAGACGACGCTGAAAGCCGAGATCGACCGGGAGGCTTGGGAGAGCCTTTACAGCGATACCTCCCGGGTTTTTGAGAAGCCCAAGTCGGGGAGGATCGCGGTGAAGGTGATCAATCATTTGGGGGATGAGGTGATGAAGGTTTTTGCGGTGTGAACACAGCGGCCAGGGACTGATCGAAGCGGCCAAAACGGTCGGCGCGATGGGAAAGCCGGTGATCGAATCGACAAAAGCGGTTTTGGGGCTGCTTGCGCCGTAGGCGGCAAGACCTTCATGCCCGGAAAGAGGGTTTTCCGGGCGTTTCGGCTTCAGGGGCCGGGAATGATGGGAAAAGGCGCTGGTTCAGATGTCGATTTGCTTCTGTAAATCATGGAGATTGCCGTTGTCCATCATTCCGATGGCAACCGTAATCTCTTTGAGTTTAGCAGGATCTTGAATGGTTCGAATACGAGCCATCAGCTTTTGACCTTCCTCACCGAATTTTGCACTGAGAAGGGATTCGATTCCTTCATGAAGGCCAATGATCATTCCTTCCTTGTGAAGCATCTGCCGCAATCCCATAACACCCTCCTCCAATGGCAACCATAATCGCATCCAGTTTAGCCGGATCTTTGATCTCCCGAATGCGCCCCATCAGTTTCAGCCCTTCTTCACCGAATTTCACCTTGAGCAGTGATTTGATGCCACGATGCAGCCCCCTGGTGATTCCTTCATCAATGCCTTCATCAATACCTTTCAACCTTCCTTCATTGATGCCATTTATCCTTCCTTCCTCATAAAGCATCTGCCGTAGTCCCATAACAACCTCCCTTCACTGTAGGTTCATCTGAGAATTTGAAATGGAGCGAGCAGGAAGAATAGTGAGAGGCGTTCCGATCTCAGGCATCGATCCGTTTTTGGAAATCTTGAAGATTAAGTCTGCCGGTTGATTCAATGACCTGGATGATCTTTTCCAGTTTAGTGGGATCATTTATTTTCCGAACCCGATTCATCAGTTTTAAACCTTCTTGGCCATACTTCAGCTTTAGCCCGAGTTCGATTGCTCTATGCAATCCTGCTGCTCTTTCTGCCTGCCTTCCTTCATTGATGCCATTTATCCTTCCTTCCTCATAAAGCATCTGCCTTAGTCCCATAACACCCTCCTCGAGTTTAATTGGACTCAAATATTCCTGCTGATACCGTTTCAGCTCCTCATCGGTCAGATTCATATAGAAGTCGATAAAATCGACATACTTCAACTGCTTTTCCGGATCTTTCTCCAGCACCATCAGCCCCTCTTGAGCACTGGCATAGACCTCGACCCGGTCTTTTGGATCATAAGCCATGTTCGGCAGGTTGATCCGGGCCACGACGTTGGTGCTGTTCATGTGATCGGCAGCCGGAATCCGCTTCAGATGAGACGCGATGAACCGGAAATGGAGATAAGTCTCCGCATCTCCCTGCAGCCGAAGGTATTCCTCGAAATTCCCCGGATGGAGAAAGATCACAACGGGAACCACCCGCCGGGTTTTGAACATCTCCGAAAGATCCAGACAGTAACGCGCCAGCCGGTGGATCGAAAACCGACCCGGGTCCGTCTCCTCCTCGATCACGAAGAGGATCAATGCCCGGGTTCTGTCGGGCCATTCCACCAGCAGGGGGATGTCCAGCGCCCGGAACCGGTCCCCCAGCCGTTCTTTCAACTGCTCCTGCCGGATCGAGATC
>JAABSP010000059.1 GCA_011390345.1 Desulfobacteraceae bacterium | reverse complement strand
CCAGATCCAGGGACTCCTCGGCCGCGACCGTGCTCTTTTGCGCCACTGCAAGCCGCGCCTGTGCCGCCTCCAGATTGAGATAGGCGCTTTTCACATCGAGCTTGACCCCAAGCGCCGTCTTCCGGTCCGCAGAGAGCATCTCTTCGAGCATGGCCTCGGACTTTTTCACCTGTGCGGATCTGGAAAACCCGGTAAAGATCTCCCAGTTGAAGACCATGCCCACGGTCCAGTTGTCCCGGTCCAGCTCATAGGCCATGTCCTCGTCATCCAGGTAATATTTTCCCTGAAGATCGACCTTGGGAAGGTATCCGGCCCGGGCCATATCCACGGACATCCGGGTGCGGACAACCTCTTTTCGGATCTTTTCCAGATCGGGCCGGTGAATGACGGCATAGGCCACGCCGCCGAGGTAATGTTCGGGAATCGGAACTTTGATATCGGGCCTTCCCTTCAGACGGAGGCGCGGCTCCGGATTTGCGCCGAGGATGTTGGCGAGCCCGGCCAGGGAGGTCTGCCACTGATTCCGGCTATTGACGGCCTCCTCCTTTGCCTGCGCGAGGCGGACTTCCAGGGAGAGGAGATCCGATTTCAGCGCGCCCCCGGCATCGAAGCGCACCCGCATCACCCGGAGCTGGGCATCCACGGTGGTGATGGAATCCTGCGCGATCTTGATGAATGCCTGCGCGGCCAAAGTGTTATAATAGGCCGAGATGACCGAGGCCACCAGTGCGTTCTCTACCGATTGCCGATCCAGTTGGGAGACGGTCAGTCCTGTCTCGGCCATTTTTCGACGGAGAATATCCCGGCCCCCGTTGTAGAGGTTGTACCGGGCAGTAACGCCCGATTCAAAGTTTTGAAACTTTCCAGGATCGTTGAAATTCAGATTCGGCGGAAGTGCCCGCTGGTCGATCTTCTTGAAGAGATAGGCCGAAGGTGCATCCCCTTTGGTGTATTCCGTAAAAAAGGAGAGCCCCGGATAGAACGAGGCATTCGCGGCCTCGATATCGGCCTCGGCCTGCTCGATCCGGGCCGCGGCCATCAGGTTGTCCGGATTGTTTGAAAGCGCGATCTCGATGGCCTTTGCAAGGGAGATGGGGCCCCTGATGATGTAGGTATCAACTGCCGCATCTTTTTCCCCAAGGGGCGCGATTCTGCAGAGGGTATCGGCATACTCCCGCTGCACCGATTCGTAGGAGTAGTCCGGCTTTGACATACATCCGGAAAAGAGAAGGAGGAATATACAAAGTGTTGAAAAAAAAGAGAGAGCGGCTGTTTTCATCTGCGATATTCCCATATGATGCTATTCTTCAGGGTTTATGGCTGTACCTTGGCCCTTGCCTGCTTCCTAATATTTATAGGATAATTCAGGGAATGAATCAATAGAAAAAGGCCGATTCCGTATACCACTGAACAACTGCTGCCGTTTTGATCTCTTCAGCCAGTTCAGCAGGTCCTTTGCGTAAGGCTGACATAGCATTATGTCCGATTTCTAAAACGATTTGCGTCATGGCTTCGAATTCCTCAACCCTTAATTTTTATCTGGCTTGATTGATCCACCAGATCCATACCGCTCCGCTACTCATCTTCATCCTCCCCCTCCGGCAGATTCGCAGAAAGCTCGTTCTCCAGTTCCTCGATGCTCGGCAGATTGGTATCCAAATGCTCCGGCAGAGATCGAACCAGTTGATATTCCGCCACCCCGATGGGCTTGTCGATACCGGAAAGGGCATATTCGGCAACAATCCGATTCCGGGTCTTGCACAGCAGCAGGCCGATGGTCGGCTGATCATCGGGCGCTTTGACCTGCGCATCCACCGCGGAAAGGTAAAAGTTGAGCTGCCCCGCATGCTCCGGCTTGAAGGCCGTTGCCTTGAGTTCGATCACCACATACCGCTTCAGCCGGGTATGATAGAAGAGCAGGTCGATAAAGAATTCATCACCCCCAACTTCCAGCCGGTACTGCCTCCCCAAGAATGCAAACCCTGCCCCCAGTTCCAGCAGAAAATGGGTGATGTGCCGGATCAGAGCATTCTCGATCTCCCGCTCCATCGCCTCATCGCCAAGGCCGAGAAAATCGAAAATATAGGGATCTTTCAAAGCCTGATGCGCCAGTTGGCCGTTCGGCTCCGGCAGCCGCCGGGCAAAGTTCGTGACGGCTCCGCCCTGTCGCAGATAAAGCTGATTCCTGATCTGAACTTCCAGAGTACTCCGGGACCAGCCCTCCTCGATCGCCCGAGTCGCATACCACTCCCGTGCAACCGGGTCCGATACCCTTGTCAGCAGACAGATAATGTGGAACCAGGGCAATTGGTCAGCAGGCTGCTGACCTATTTTCATATGGGGACAATTCTCGGCAAAAGAGCGCATATATTTGAGATTGGTCGTGGAAAACCCCCTCATTTCGGGAAAGGCTTCCCGCAGATCGGACGCCAGACGCCCGATGACGTTCGTTCCCCAGTCCTGCCGACGCCTGCGATCCAGAATCTCCGCGCCGATCCGATAATACAGACGGATCAAATCCTGATTCAAAGAACGGATGGATCTGGTCTTTGCTGAACTGATGTGGCTCTTCAACTGTTTCAGCCATTCCGGATAATCATCGGGCAGCTTTTCGGTTTTTTCATTCATCCCAAATTCACCCCCATCTTCTTCAAATGCCTCGCTGCCTTGGCTCTGAATACCTCTGCCTCCGGGCCTCCCGCTCCAACAGTGAAAGACTTCTTTCGTCCCCGCATCCGATTTTTACAGATCCTTCTTCTTGTAATCTTGTAACCCATTTTCGATATCGGCTCAAGCCCTTTCAAATGATCTTCTCTAAGGACGGGACAACTCCAGGCTCAGGGCGCCAATCTCTTGAGAGAGGAGAGTGACGGCACAATATGAGATGCCAGGCGATATCTGTTTTTAAAAAACCGGCGGCAAAAGGTCGAAGGAATGATTATACTTCCTCTATTTCTGTCTCTTTTCGGAAGAATCGTGTATATGTAAAGTAACGCCATCGAAAAAAGGAAATCTCCAAAAGCCTGTTTCGATGAGAAGGATTTTGAATCAATCAAGGAGTTACCGCATGAAATCAATTTGTAAACAGATGCTTATATGGTCAATCCTTTGCGGATTGTTACTTCTATTGATCATTCCCGGTGCGGTATCGGTGGTATCCGCGCAAATCAGCCCGAGAATCATCGGGGGTACAGAGGCCGAGCCCGGTGCATGGCCCTGGATGGTCTCCCTGGTCCGGGCCAGCCAGTCGGATATCTATTATGGCCACTACTGCGGCGGATCGCTGATCAATTCCGGCTGGGTGGTGACGGCCGGACATTGTGCGGAGAACAGAACCGCTGGCGACATCGATGTGGTGGTCGGGGTGCATGATCTTCAAAACGATGCGGGAGAGCGGATCCGCGTCAAAAAGGTCATGATGCATCCGGATTACGATCCTGATACCCTCAATGCCGATATTGCGCTGCTGGAGCTGGAATCCGATGTTTCCACCCAAATTCTTCCCCTGATCTCTCCGGATGCGGTTCTGAGCGGAAGGACGGGCATCACCATGGGCTGGGGAAGTACCGATCCGGATCGGGACAGCTATCCGAGTACGCTTCAACAGCTCTCCCTGCCCGTTGTGTCAAATGAGACCTGCAACGAAGCCTTCAACACCTATAACAGCTTCTATTACCATGATCCCATTTTCGATTCCATGGTCTGCGCAGGATATCCCGAGGGCGGAAAGGATGCCTGTGTGGGAGACAGCGGAGGGCCGCTGATTCTGTGGGAAGGCGATTCCTGGAAACTGGCCGGGATGGTCAGTTGGGGAGAGGGGTGTGCATTGCCTGATCTCTATGGCGTCTATACCCGGGCAGGCCATTTTGTCGATTTCATCAAATCCTCTTTGATGAAAGAAGATGCCCTGTGGGGACAGTTGACCACAGCCTTCGCCGGACATGAGGGCTTGGGAGTGGCCAATGCGAGGATTACGGTTCAGGAAACCGGAGATACGACTTATAGCGATGCGGCCGGCAATTTTTCCCTGGATGTTCCGCCGGGCAGCTATACGATTCGGATCGAAGCTCCGGGGCTGATAACGGTTACAAAACAGATCAGCCTTTTCCGCTCCGGCGATCAGATCGATCTGAGCAGCCAAATGAACATTCCGCCGGCCGGGGATTTCACCCGAAACGGAAAGATCGATGCCGGAGATGCGGTCGGGATTCTGCAGACGATCTCCGGGGTTCGAAAGCCCTAGTCTTTCAGATATAGTCTTTCAGATGGTGCCGGCGCGGCTTCAAAGGCCGCGGCTTTCCCTTTACTGCACCACATTCCGGAAATCGGTCAGAGAGTTGGGGTGATGAATCTCCTCCTCCATGTCCACGGTATGGCAGACCCGGCAATTCCGGTTGGCTCCGATAGGATAGGGATTCTTCTGGTACTGGATGGGTCCTAAGCTGTCCCCGCCGAACTGATTGGAGGCCGGATAGATTGCATGAGGGCTGCCGTGGCATCCGGCACACATGATTCCGGCCGCATCGGTTCGAAACCGGAATAGGTCATCCATCGATGCGGTTCGCTGATCCAGCGGGGCCATGTCGGTCTCGGGCGGAGCGAAATCGACGTGGCAGTGGAGGCAGTCCGGCTCGTTGATCCAGGGCTTTCGGGGCTTGATGCGGTCCGTTGAATCGGCTCCTCTGGGGGAGAGGTGCGCCATCAACTTTTTCGCGCCCTTCTTTCCGGCACTCTTTTCCGCCAGAAGAAGGCTCAGCGCGTGATCCTCCATCGCGCCGTGGCAGTTGGTGCAGCCCATGAACAGCTCCCTGTGGATGCCCCGGAAACCTGCGGTATAGGTCTCGGGCGATCCGGGATGGCAGGCGCCGCAGGCATCGTCCCCTCTTCCGGTGAGGTAGTTGGCGTGAAATCCGTGGATCGCGGCCGACAGGTTCATCGGCAGCTCCATTTCTCCCTCTGCTGCGATCTCTCCCATTCGCTCTTCCAGATTTTCATCCCGGTGGCAGTGCTGGCAGGTTCTCGGCTCGTTGTTTTCTGCCTTTGCCGAAAGGTCGGTGCCGTTCATCCGGTCGTGGACCGCGAGGATATCATCTGCGGTCTTCTGTGAAATACCCGCGATATCGGCCACACGCCAATTTCCGCCGTGGCAGCTTTTGCAGCCCATCTCCGTTGATACCGGAGCGGTGGTCTTCGTGACCGCGAGAACCTCGCCCGTCTCCGCATCCGTTGCCGTGACCGTGGCGATTGGGTAGGGGATGAAGAGATTTTTACCGGTGCTGCCGGAAGGGTAGGGGACTGCGGGAATCCCCTTTGCCCGGAACGCAAACCGGTCATTGTCAAAGGTCATCTCCCCTTGGGTCTGATTGCCGAAAAGGCCGGTATTTTTTTGGACTTCTTTGCCGGTGAGCGGTTCGGACCATTTCCAGAAATCGACCTTTGCCGCTGGATCTTGGAAGCCGGGCTCGAGGGTGTAGCTGATTTTCACCCGGTCCGTCACATGCTCCGGCAGCTCCCCTCGCCGGATGAGCTGGGCATAGAGGTCGTTTCCGGGCGGCGACAGGGAGAGGCGGGCATCCGCGTCCGTGAGCATGTGCATCCCTTTGGTGCTCCACGCCATCAGCAGGTATTCGTCGGAATCGAAGAAGGGCGGAACCTCGATCGGTTCCGGCTGCTGCGGCGCTGTGGGCTGGATCGAGGGATCTGCCGGTTTTTTGTGAAGCCCTGTGACGATGTAGGCGGCAAGGGCCTTTTGCTCGGCCCGATTGCCGGGAAAGGGGGGCATATAGTCGTTGATCTTGCCCATCCCGTCGAGCATGGCCTCCATGCCGAAGAGGTCGAAATTCTCCGTGGCCGGCAGGATGTCGTTGATAATGCCGCCGACCGAGTGGCAGGGGAGGCACATGAAGTTGTAAAGCCTCTTTCCGGCCCGGATCTGATCTCCTTTGGCCACCTCGTCGAATTCTGTCCACCGGGCCGACTTGAGGATTCCCTGCTCTTTCATCTGCGCCATATCCTCGGCCAAGACCCCGTTGGAATAAGCGTATCCGTAGATGATATAGGGCCGCCGTCCCGCCTCCCGGACCCACTCAAAAGATCCCATATAGGCAAGTCCGATGAAGATCAGTGCAAAGGCGATTGTCCTTTTGAGCATCAGCGGCAGGCGCAGGGCCATGATCACGCCTATGATGAAGAGAAGCGGAGAGATCCACAAAAATGCCTTGAAATAGGGGAGGATCTCCGGAGAGCGGCCCAGGATCATGGCCCGGATGGGATCATCCAGAGTCATGAAATACCACCACCCGGACATGAGCAGCAGCGGAAGGGGGAGAATGAGCCACCAGGAGCAGTACCGGACCATCTTCTGCCGGGTCTTCTCATCTTTTAAGAAAAGCGCGGTGATATAGCCGAAAAGGCCCGCGAACATGAACGCGATAAATGTTCTGAAGAAGACCGAGGGCCAGAAGCTGGGGTTGAAGAAGCCGTGCCAGAAGTTCTTGGTTTCCAGCCATTCTCCCGGGGTGAGCATCCAGGAGATGATGCCGGCGACCGTAAAGAGCGACAGCCAGGCAAATGTGAAGTAGATCCACCCCACCCGGATGTGCTGCTTTGGGGCCATTTTATTGAAATAGTAGTAATAGACGAAGAGTGCCGCGATCTCGGCAACGAAGAATGTCCACTCCGTGGCCCAGCCGAAGACAAAGCGGTGGATCAGAACAGAGGTGGCTGCAGGGCTGACCACGGAGATGATAAACCAGATCCCGACGCCGGTCAGCGCGCCGAAGACCATGGTCAGCAGCAGAAAGAAGCCGCTGTGCTTCCGGGTATACTCGAGGACGGCCGGGTCATTCTCCCGGCGGGCCTTGATCTCGGTCAGTACGAGGAAAAGCCCGCCGCCCACGGCAAAGTGCGCGATATAGACATGGATGGTTGCAATGAGAGCGATGAGAAAACCGCCGCCGAAGATATCGAGATCCCATACCGGGTAATGGAGCAGCCACTGTTCGTTCATCCGGTTCTACCTCTTGATCTGCCTTTTGATCTGGCTCTTGAATGAATCGGCGCTGCAATCATCAGCGCCGATATCTGCTGTTGCTATTCTAACGATGATCGATTTCGATTCTAATTCTGTTCAGGGGAGAATTCTTCCGACTCGATCTCCTGGCTCTCCTCCAGCTCGCTGTTCGGATCTGCAGTGTCGCCATAGACCGAAACATCTCCCGTGTCGTACTCGTCATACTCGGATATTTCCTCGCCGGCATATTCATCCTCCAGATCCTGAGATTCGGCGCCGTCATTGGCGGAACGGGCCGGTTTTACTCTGGTGGGAGCCTTTGCCGGTCTCAGCTTCTGAACCTCGCCGGTATCTGTTTCCCAATCCTCCTGCCCTCCATAATTGTATTCGTCTTCTGCTGCAAGGTCCTGCAGCGGCTCCTCATAGAGGGGTTCGGGCGGGATTTCAAACTCTTCGTAATTGACTTCGTTTGGGGCCTTGTAGTCATTCTCCTGGCAGAGCGCGGGTACTGCAGAAATCAGGAGGATCAAGGACAAAAGGAGGATCTTTTTCATGGTTCTTTTTCCGTTTAAAATGGCCCCCGGCCAGTGGAAGGTCTGCCGGCCGGGGGCGAGTGAATATCGTCAATCCACCTTGGAAAATGCCGACTTTTTGGCCTTGCAGACAGGGCAGTTGTCCGGGGCCTCATTTTCGCAGGTATATCCGCAGACATTGCAGACGTAGTAGTCTACAGATTCCATGTTGTCAAGATTGTCCAATGCTTTCTGGTAGAGATCCGCGTGGACTTTTTCCACCTGGTTGGCAAAGTCGAAGCTCCGCTCTGCAGCCTTGTTCCCCTCGGCTTTGGCCGCTTCGATCATGGGCGGATACATCTCCTTGAACTCATGGGTCTCTCCGCCGACGGCCTCTTTGAGGTTTTCTGCCGTGCTATTCACCCCTTTGAGTGCCCGCAGATGGGCGTGGGCATGGACCGTTTCGGCCATGGCGGCGGCTCTGAAGAGCTTGGCGGCCTGTGCATATCCTTCACGATCCGCCTTTTCGGCAAACGCGAGATACTTCCGGTTGGCCTGGGACTCCCCGGCAAAAGCTTCCTTAAGATACTCTTCGGACTTACTCATTCCTGCGCTCCTTTCTTCTCTTGTTTACAGCCGTATTTCCCCTGTTCATGATAATAGACTCTAATGGTAAGGGGAATAAAGGTCAAGGATTTTTAGCAGAGAAGAAAAGGGCTTCGGCTCTCCTTGGAATTTTCTGTACAAAACCCTTCCCGATTTTCTATAATCGAAAAAAGAAATCTCCGATTTTTTCAAATGCAACAAAAACCGTTCAGGAGGTATTTTTCATGAAAGAGAAAGCGGATGGACTCGTGATCGCAGCCTTTGCTGCCGATTCGCTGGCATTGGGGGTCCATTGGATCTACAATCCGAAAAAGATCGAAGAGAAGTTCGGCAGGGTCGAATCCCTGCTTCCGCCGCAGCCCGATTCCTTCCATTCCGCGCGGCGGCAGGGGGATTTCACCCACTACGGGGATCAGATGCTGCTGCTTCTTGAATCGGTTTCCAAACAGAACAGCTTTGATTTGAAGGACTTTTCAAGGCGCTGGCAGGAGATGTTTGCCGACTATGACGGGTATGTGGACGGCGCGACCAGAAAGACCCTGGCCAGCTACAAAAAGGGGAAGCTGCCGGAAAACCGCGGGTCCGATTCGGATGATCTGGCCGGGGCGTCTCGGATCGCGCCTCTGGTTCGGGCCTATTATAAAGATGTGGAAGGACTTGTGGAAAAGGTTCGAGCACAGACCGCGATGACCCACAATACCGAGGAGGTTGTCGATGCTGCTGAATTCTTTGCCCGGGTGACCGCGCAGGTCTTGTCGGGGACTGCGCCTGTGAAGGCGATGAAAAAGGTCCTGGAGACCGAGAAATTCGAGATATCTCCGATGGCGGCCTGGGTGCAGAAGGGGCTGGCCTCAGCCGAGAAGGAGACGGTGGAAACCATCGGCGATTTCGGCAGGAGCTGCCATATCGGAGAGATGTTTCCCGGGGTGGTGCATCTGATTGCAAAGTATGAAGATGATTTGAAGGAGGCGCTGGTGCAGTCGGTGATGGCCGGGGGGGACAGTGCGGCCCGGGGATCGCTGGTGGGAATGGTCATTGCGGCGCACTGGGGCATTGATGATCTGCCGGAAGAGTGGATCGATGGGATGCGGGCCAAGGATCGGATTTTTTCTTTGTTGAGTGGGATTTCCTGAAAAGGGAAAGGACCAAAAGGACCGGGATGGAGATGAATGGACTGGATGGACGAGGGGGGATTTTATTTTCCCCCCTCTGATAAAGAGATTTACCGGTCCTCTCGGAGGCTCACCGGCGGGCTCAGAATCTCGGACCAGACGATCATTTTCCGCAGGGTCTCCGGCGCCGGTGAATGGGTCCCTTCGAGACAGGGGCCCCCGGTCTCCTCGGGAAGGGGACGGGGGGCTTCGGGCCCCGGGGTTCGGAGTCTTTCGGGAGGGGGCCGCCGGACCCCGGGGCCCGGAACTGGCGGCGGGGGGGGTGCTTCAGGGGAGATTTCAACCAGTTCTGCCATCTCTTCTTCTTCGGCTTGGATCTCTTCCGGATCGAAGAGATTCTCCCAGCCTGTGGCTCTGCCCTGCTGCTGCTGTTGATCGGTCTTGGCCTTCTGGGCCTCCAGCTCCTTTTTGATCTTCTCTCCGATATCCCGCAGCACCTGACCCATGGAGGTATCTTTTCCGTCTTTCGATTTTCCCACAAAGATTTTCCGGATGACCGAAAAAAC
The DNA here is from genome assembly GCA_011390345.1 of Desulfobacteraceae bacterium. Taxonomy (GTDB): domain Bacteria; phylum Desulfobacterota; class Desulfobacteria; order Desulfobacterales; family JAABSP01; genus JAABSP01. The sequence continues at coordinate 22,444 of JAABSP010000059.1, read as the reverse complement.
CTTCCAGAAGATGATCGCAATCACGATGAGGGTGATCAGAATTTCCATATCTCTCCCCTTCTGTTAAAACAGGCTCTGGGTGTGATCATGCTTTTTTTCAGCTCACCGGACCTTTTCGGGAGGATTTCGTATCTTCCTCCTCCTCGCCGCCGATCTTGTCTCTCATCTTGGTGTCAGCAATGACGTTTTTCATCTTGTAATAGTCCATGATTCCCAGATTGCCCGCGCGAAAGGCTTCGGCCATGGCCAGGGGGACCTGGGCCTCGGCCTCCACTACTTTGGCCCGCATCTCCTGCTCTGCTGCAAAGGCCATTGCTCTGCGCTCTTCGGCCTTGGCCTGCGCGATCTTCTTGTCGGCCTCGGCTCTGTCCGTCTCCAGCTCCGCGCCGATGTTCTTTCCTACATCGACGTCCGCTATGTCGATGGAGAGGATCTCGTAGGCCGTGCCCGCGTCCAGGCCTTTTTCCAGGACTCTTTTTGAGATCAGATCCGGGTTCTCCAGGACGTTCTTGTGGGATTCGGCCGAGCCGATGGTGGTGACGATGCCTTCTCCCACCCGGGCCAGAATCGTCTCCTCGCCCGCGCCGCCTACCAGCCGGTCGATGTTTGCCCGAACAGTCACTCTGGAGACGGCCTTGAGCTGGATGCCGTCCTTGGCCATGGCCGCGACCAGCGGGGTCTCGATCACCTTCGGGTTGACGCTCATCTGCACGGCCTCGAGCACGTTACGGCCCGCAAGGTCGATAGCGGCCGCTCGGTTGAACTTCAGGTCGATGTTGGCCTTGTCGGCCGCGATCAGGGCCTGAACCACCCGCAGCACCTCGCCGCCGGCCAGATAGTGAGATTCCAGATCATTGGTGGATATCTCCAGCCCCGCCTTTGCGGCCATGATCTTCGACTCCACGATCAGCTTGGGCGGAACCTTTCGAAAGCGCATAAAGACGATGTTGATGATCCCGACATGCGCGCCCGATACAAGGGCCTGAATCCAGAGTGATACGGCCGATCCCACAAAGTAGAGCAGCACGATTGCCGCAACGACGATAATGATGAGAATAATGGTGGAAAATTCAAATCCCATGATGCGCCTCCCTGGTGTTGAAAATTGGTAAAAATATTGTCGGCTTTCATCCGTTTTTAGACAGCTTTGTCGGTGATCCGACGGACGATGATCTGGTTGCCGGTCACCTTGGATACATAGATATTTTCGTCTTTTTCGATCAGCTCTCCCCGGGTGGTCACATCGACCCGCCGGCCGTCTATGAGCGCAATTCCAGAGGGGCGAAGGTTGGTCAGGGCTTTTCCTTCCATCTGTAAAAATTTGACCAGATCCGGAGACTCGGAGCTGACGCCGCTGATGCTGGAGAGGCTGGTCTTCAAGGTCGCAGGAGAGCGGGCGATCATTTTCAACGAGAGCAGGATCAGAAGGGGGAGAAGGATGACATCCCCGGCTATGAAGATCGCGCCGGCAAAGGTGGATATCTCCGTGAAGACGATATAGAGAGAGTAGCCGAAAAAGGCCAGGGCGATCGCGGTGAGTATGCCGGCAGAGGGAAGGAATATCTCCGCAATGATCACCAGAGCGCCGGCCAGTTGCAGCAGGATGGCCAGAAGGAGATCACCCATTGCGATCCTCCGTCTCCGGGGCAACGATCACCCGGTTTCCCTTCAGCGCGATAATTTTTATCGGACTGCCCCTTTCGATGAACTCCCCCTCGGAGATCGCGTCCACGGTCTCCCCCCGCACCCGCACCTTTCCAGAAGGCCGCAGAAAGGTTTCGGCCATTCCGGAATCTCCGATCCGGACAAGAATCGTCTCTTCGGAGTCGGCCCTGGATGTCCGGAGATTGGCGGCCAGATAGGGGCCTTCTTTCGTGATCGCGGAGAGGGAGGGAAAGACATAGCGCATAACAAAGAGTGATCCCACAAATGCGGACACAAAGGAGCCGAGCACCAGCGTGAGGTTTCGTACCAGGATCTCAAACTGCCAGGGGAGTTCCGGGTCCGGCAGCACAAAATCCTGAAACGAGAGGATCATCCCGATCGAGATGAGCCCAATGCCTGTAAAGCCTGCAATGCCGAAGCCCGGCAGCACGAATATCTCGTATCCCATCGCGAGAAGTCCCAATGTGATCAGCATCAGCTCCGTATAATTGGCCAGCCCCACCAGATACTGATTGAAGAAGACCAGCCCCAGACAGATGATCCCGACGATCCCCGGCAGCCCGAACCCGGGGGCCTGCAGCTCCATATAGAGGCCCGCAAGGCCGATCATCATCAGAATCGGCGCGATGGAGTTGATTAGCCGGACAAAGGTTTCGGACCAGACCTCCTCGATCTTCACGATCTCGTAATCTTCGATCCCCATCCGGGAGAGCATCTCTTCGATGGTATCTGCGCTCATCTTTGAAAACCCCAGCTCCCGGGCCTCGACATCGTCCATGGTCAAAAGCTCCCCTTCGGCCACCACGGTTCTCTTGGTCGTGATCTTCTCCTTTTCCGATTCCGGGAGATCCTCATAGGTCACTTTGTCCATGTACTGCTTCTCTCCGTCGATGACCACTTCATAGACCGTCATGTCGGCCGTGACCATGGCCTCGGTCAGGGTCTCGGGATAGCCGTTGCGCTTGGCCAGTGACCGGAATTTTGCCCGAATGGGCGACTGGAACTTCTCCCCCATCATTTTGGGCCCTTCGTTGGAGTAGATAATGGGCGCGACATCCCCGATGGTGGTCTGGGGCCGCATCACAAGCTCCCGGCAGGCCAGCGCGATGAGCGCGCCCGCGGAGATCGCCTTTTTGGAGACATAGGCGATTGTTTTGCCTTTGGGGATGTTGAGGACATGATCCACGATCTCGAAGGCCGAATCGACCCGGCCCCCGAAGGTGTCCATATCGAGAATCACCAGCGCGTCAGGATCTTTTGCCGTATCCGTCAGGGCTCTTTCTAGGAAAGCAGCCATGCCCGGATCGACGGTGCCGGCCGCGGGAACCAGATAGACCTTCTGCCGGGAAGAACCTGTCTCCTGGCTGTGAAGAAGACCTGCCCAGGCCCATATGAGGATGGCCGTCAGGATCAGAAGAAGGCTGAAAGGGTTTTTTTTCCGGGATGAAGCGTTCATGGGCTGCCAATGATCCTCCGGGTGAAGGGGCGGACGTTTCTCGACTGCTCTTTTTATGCTTTGAATTTGGGTCGATGTCAATCTTTTTCGGCCATTTTTCATCTCCTCGCGGGGAGAGCCGCGCATAAAAAAAGCAGGGCCGCCCGATCTTCAAACATGGGCATGCCCTGCTTTTACATCGCGCTGGGACGCGCTCTCTTTATCGAAAGAAAAGGGTTCCGGCTAATTCACCTTCCGCTCCCGGCCCTGCCACTCCTTGTCCCTAAGCTTGAACTTCTGGATCTTTCCGGTGGCGGTCTTGGGCAGCTCGCCGAACTCCACGGTCTTGGGCGCCTTGAATCGGGCAAGATTGGCCTTGCAGTGCTCGATGATATCCTCTGCGGTCGGGTTCGTTCCGGGTTTGGGGACCACAAATGCCTTGGGAACCTCGCCCCACTTTTCGTTTGGAACCGGAACCACGGCCACCTCCATCACATCCGGATGCTGATAGATGACGTTTTCCACCTCCACCGTGGAGATGTTCTCGCCGCCGGAGATGATGATGTCCTTTTTCCGGTCCATGATCTGCGCGTAGTTGTCCGGATGCATCACGGCAAGGTCTCCGCTGTGGAACCAGCCGCCCTTGAAGGCTTCGGTCGTGGCCGCCTCGTCTTTATAGTAGCCGAGCATCACGTTGTTGCCCCGCATGACGATCTCTCCGATGGTCTTCCCGTCTCTGGGAACCGGCTCCATGGTCTCGGGGTCCACCACATCCATATACATGGCCACGATGAAGGGAACCCCCTGACGGGCCTTCAACTCCGCGCGCTGGTCCAGGGGCAGGTCGTCCCACTGGGACTTCCACGCGCAGACGCTGTGGGGGCCGAAGACCTCGGTCAATCCGTAGGTCTGGATGATGTTGGCCCCGACGCTCTCCATGTTCTTGATCACGGTGGGCGCAGGGGGCGCGCCGGCGGTCATGATCTCCAGCGGCTTTTTGAGCTGGATCTTGTTATCTATCGCATAGGATGACATCCCGATAAGGATGGTCGGCGCGGCACAGAGGTGGGTGACGTTCTCCTTTTCCACGATCTTGTAGATCTCCTCGGGAACCACCTTCCGCAGGCAGACATGGGTTGCGCCCATCGCGGTGATGCCCCAGGTGAAGCACCAGCCGTTGCAGTGGAACATGGGCAGGGTCCAGAGGTAGATCGAGCGGGAGGTGGTGTTGAACTCGAGCTGTTCCCCCAGCGCATTCAGGTACGCGCCCCGGTGGTGGTACATAACGCCCTTGGGCCGGCCCGTCGTTCCGGAGGTGTAATTGATGGTGGCCACCTGATACTCGTCATCCACTTCCACGGGCACGGGCTCCGGAGAGCCGGTCTCGAGGAACGCCTCGTAGTCGGGGCCTTCCAGCGGCTTCTCATCGGAGATGTCGCAGATATTGACGTAGTGCTTCACCTTGGGGAGTTTGTCCGTCACCGGCGTCACAAGATTTGCAAACTCATTGTCGGCAAAGATCGCTTTCGCGTCCGAATGGTCGATGATATAGGCCACCTCATTGGACGAGAGCCGGATGTTGATGCTCACCAGGGCAGCACCGATCATCGGCACGGCATAGTGGGCCTCGAGCATGGACGGCGTGTTGGGGCAGATAAAGGCCACCTTGTCGCCCTTCTGGATGCCGATCTTCTTCAGCGCGCTCGCCAGCCGGTTGACCCGTGCATAGAAATCGGCATAGGTGTAACGCTTGTCGCCGTAGATCACGGCAATTTTTTCCGGAAAGACCTCCGCGGACCTGCGCGCGAAATGAACGGGTGTCAGTACATCGAAGCAGACGTTTTTGTCAGCCATAGTTCCTCCTCAATGGTGTTCGTTAAGTGGGTCGGACAATTATAGAATATTCGGTATAGAATATCGCATCTATAGAATATCCCATCCGAATAAACAGCCTACCGAGCGCACGCTCGTTAAATCGGACAAACGGAATTCATTGAATAACGAGCACTCAATCTCTGCGACCGGCCAATTCTATTCAAAAGAAATTGAGTTTGTCAAACGATTTTTAAACGGCTAACTCTCACGCTTTTTCTTGACTCTGAAAAGGAGCGCGGATATAGTAAAATATCAAAATTATTTGAGGATGATTATGAGAAAAAATCGGCAAAGCCTTGCTGTTGATTTAGACCAAACCAAACACTGCGACGAGGGGGAGAGATGGAAAAGGCTGCTGTTATCCGCTGTAAGAGGATTAAGGGAATCGGAATCTGTTTTGTGCTGATTTTCTTTCTGGGCTTTTTGCTGATCTGTCCGACAGCAGGCGCGCAGGATACCACCACGACGACAACCGAGACATCTACCACTACTTCCGACACGACGACCACCACGGAAGCGGACACGACGACCACCACGGAAGCGGACACGACGACCACCACGGAAGCGGACACGACGACCACCACGGAAACGGAAGCGGACACGACCACCACCACGGAAGCGGACACGACCACCACCACGGAAGCGGATACGACCACCACCACCGCCGAAGATACAACCACCACAACCACCGGCGGGGAAACCACCACAACCGGTGAGAGTACCAGCACAACCCAAGGGGACGAGACCACGACGACAACGGCTCCGACCACAACCACTACGACAACAACGCTTCCGCCCATTGTCATCACCACCACTTCCACCACCCTTGGAATCTCGACCACGACAACCACCACTTCCACCACCCTCTATACGCCCGTAACCACCACCACCATTCCGCCGTCCCCCTACGGCCCCGGTGAAATTCCCGAAACCCTGACCCTTGCCACCTTCAATCTCAACGGCTTCGATCCTTCGGCCGATTCGGCCGCGGTAAACCTTCTTGCCGATATACTTCGCCGGTTCAGCATCATTGCCCTCCAGGAGATCGATCCGGCCGCAGAGACGATGGCTGCCGAACTGGAGCGGCTTATGGATGCTAACGGCAACGATTACAGCCAGGTGATGACCCATGCTTATGGTTCGGAAGCACGGAAGCGCCGGTATGCCTTCTTTTATCAGACCGACAGTGTCTCGGTTGTTCCGGACCCCTATATCTTTTCGGACACTGAAGACCTTTTCACCCATGAGCCTCTGGTGATGCGCTTCACATCGGTTCGGGGCGATCTGGACCTGACGGTGATCAATATCCATGTCGATCCCGCGGCCGGCCTTTCCGAGATCAGCGCCCTCTCCGCAGTGGTCAATGATGCCCGGAACCGCTTTCCCGAAGCCGGTCATTTCCTGATTGTCGGCAGTCTTACTGCAGATTGCGGCTACTTCAGCCCGGCAAATGCCACAGGACCCTTGAAAGGGCCGGCATACCACTGGCTGGTGAGCAATCATGCAGCCGATACGGACGCGGGCTGCACCTATGATGTGATCATCTCCACGACGCTGGAGGATTATACCTATATGAAAGAGGTCTTTGACTGGGATGAGCGGCTGGAAATCGCCCCGGAACTGGCCGATGCCATCGGAGATGATCCGCTTCTCTGGGCCAGTTTCTACACGGGACACGATGATCCGGCCAACCCTGTCGTCACACCGCCCATGACCGATACAGTGGATGGCGGCGATGACGATGAAGACTGGTATGAGTGCTTTATCGGAGCGCTTTTCCGGTAGCGCGGATTCGAATCGTTCTGAAATGAACGGGCCGGGGGATCGCTGCTTCCTGTCGATTCCCCGGCCCGTTTTATTTTTCGATTGCGCTGAGGAAAGAGCTGTGATAGAAATTCAGGCTCTTTTTAAGGAGAAAGACCATGAAAAACCAGTGTTTGCTATATATTTCAAAAGTACGGAGTCAGAAGAATGAAAGAGCTTGATGAAGCGACCAGAGCACGCCTGATCCGATGGGAGAATCGGAAGCGGATGTGGTATATCACCTATCTGCTCATCGGCGTCGGGATCAATTTTATTCTCTATTTTACCAAACCCTACGGCTTCGACCCGGGAAAGAGTATCTTATGGGGCAATCTCTTCGGCATCGGAATTCCGCTGCTGACCATGTTCGGCCTCTCCTATCTACATCAGAAGGTTCTCGGGGCATGAGGCTTTCAAGAAAGGCTGCCGGAATTATGACCAAAGTTATGACCAAAATTATTATCGGGGTGATGGCCTGGGTCATGATCTGGATGGTTTTCTGGATTTCTCCGGCCGCGGCCGACGTCCATTCTGTCCATTCTGTCCACTACGTCCACCAGTACACCATAGATGAATACTTCTTAGGAGAACAGCAGGCCCTCATCGAGATCCTCTACACCGAAGACGCCATGTACACGGACCGCACCACCCGCTACACCGGAAGCTGGATGAAGCGGATCTTCGGCAAGGTGAAAGAAGAGCGGTTCACGGCCCAGTTTCTCTTAAAGGAAGAACAGATCCGGGAGGTCAACTGGTACCGAAACAAGGTGCTGATCTACCCCCTGGACCAACTGGCCGATACCGCATGGATTCCCAAGCTCGAAAAACAGCAGGAGACCGTGGAGGAGATCCTGAAAGAGCGCTACGAGGTGGCCGAACCGGAACTTATCCTGCAGGTCTTTCCGGAAACGGAGACCATCGAGGGCTACCCCTGCCGGCGTATCCGGGCAGAGCTGCGGATGAAAACCATCGACAAGAAGAAGAATTCCCAGAGCATCACAGAGGTCTTTCAGGATGTATGGGTTTCCGAAGAGGTTCCCGGTCTGGAGCAGTACCATGAATTTCACCGGAAGCTCGGAGAAAGGATCGGGCTGGATGCTCAGCGGCTGGGGAAATTGAACCTGATTTTAAGATACTGGAAAGGCTCTTTGGACCCGATCCGGGATAGACTGGATACGGCAAAAGGGTATCCGGTGAAGCACCTGCTGACGTTGGATGCCATCTATGTTTCCAATGTGGGAACCGACGCGGAAAAGACCGTCAAAAAGCGGATCAAGACCGAGACCATGGTGCTGAAAAGCGCAGTGTTAAAGGACTCAAAGGACAAAAAGGACATAAACGACCCGGGCGACCCCGACATTCCGGAGCAGTTTTTTGCACCGGAAGATTTTATCGTGGAGCGGGTCGACCCCTGAGTATTTTTCCTATGAGGGCAGTATTCCGCAGGGCGGGTCCATGCAGATTCTGCCCTTTGCCGTCAGTTTCCGGCGCTGCCCTCTGAAGGTCAGCTCCGATAATTCCTCGAGGTCATCCGCTTCTTTCATTTCATTTTCCGGCATCAGGAAGGGAAGAATCTCATCCGGGTGGTGCAGCAGCGCATTGATGACCGCATTGACGCAGTTGCGGTCATAGAGAACCCCGAAATTCCGGCGCAGCCTGCCGATGGCCCCACAGACATCCTCCCGGGGGTAGAGGATTCCCGCATCAGTTATGATCTGACGGTTTTCCGGTGAAGCCAATATTTTCTCTGCCTTCTTTTCAGATTTTCCCATTCCCGCTATGGTGAAAGGAACTGCGATCTCCGGCGTTTTCCGCAAAATGGCCACAAATGCATCGACCAGATGGTGATCGAATAAAGTTCCCGCATGGGTCCGCAGTTGTGCCACGGCCGCGGCAATTTTCATAGGATCACGGTTGGGCCGCTCGGAAATCATGGCATCGAAAGCGTCGCAGATCGCGATGATCCTCGCTCCTGCCGGAATGGCTCTTTTCTTTTTCCGTTCCGGATATCCGGAGCCGTCTGGCCGCTCATGATGATCCCTCACCAGGGGCGCAATGGTTTCGTAGAAGCGAAACGGCTTCAAGACATTGCTACCCAGAAGCGGATGTCGTTTGAAGAGAAGGAACTCCTCCCGATTCAGATTTCCCAACTGTTTAAGCAGCGCAGCAGGAAGACCGACCTTGCCAATGTCGTGGAGAAGTCCTCCATAGTATAGGGCTGCGATCTCACTTTCGGGAAGGCCGACTTCATTACCGACAATGGCAGCGTATTCGGCCACCTTCAGGCTATGGCCGTAGAGATGAATATCCTTTCGGGCCATTGCGGCCATCATGGCGCCGGTGACGATCCGAAATCCGTTTTCGGCCGCGCGATCCCCTCCCGGAGGAAAACGAAGTCTCGATCGGATATGGGAGGGGGCAGGGGGCATCAGTGTCATCAATGTCTCTTTCTGTTCCTTATCAGCAGAAAAACAAAGGGCAGGGTGGGGGATTCAGCCGGAAATCCCCGGCTGAATCAAAAAGGCTGCATCACGCGGTCTGGATGCCTTCATCCTCTTCCCGCTGCAATTCCTTGGTGGCCTGCTCCCTGAGCTTGTACTTCTGGATCTTTCCGCTCGCGGTGGTCGGATACTCATCCACAAAGAGGAAGAAGGCCGGGATCTTATGAAAGGCGATCTTCTCCTTGCAGTACTCCCGCATCTCCTCGTTCGTGGCGCTCTCCCCCTCCTTGATCTGGACAAAGGCCGCGACCTCCTCGCCGTATTTCCGGCTCGGTATGCCCACCACCTGAACATCCTTGATCTTGGGATGGGTGTAGAGGAACTCCTCGATCTCTCTGGGGTAGATGTTCTCACCGCCCCGGATGATCATGTCCTTGATCCGGCCCGTGATCTTGCAGTAGCCGTCCTCATCCATGATGGCCAGATCCCCGGTATGGAGCCAGTCGTCCTTGTCGATAGCGGCGTCGGTGGCCTCGGGCATCTTGTAATACCCCTTCATGACATGGTAGCCCCGGGTGCAGAGTTCGCCCTGTGTGCCTCTGGAGACCTCCTCGCCGGTCTCGGGGGATACGATCTTCACCTCTACGTTCGGCAGGGCTTTGCCCACGGTGGAGACCCGCCGCTCCAGGGAGTCGGAGGTCCGGGTCATGGTGATCCCCGGCGAGGCCTCGGTCTGGCCGTAGGTGATGCACATCTCGCCGGCACCCATGTCGTTGACCACCTGCTTCATCACCTCGATGGGGCAGGGGGAGCCGGCCATGATCCCGGTGCGGAGATGGGAGGTGTCATACTTCTTCTTCTTCATCTCCTCCAGTTCCGCGATGAACATGGTCGGTACGCCGTGGAGCGCGGTACATTTAGAGGCTTCAACAGTCTCCAGCACGTCCACGGGCTTGAAGGCCACGACCGGGGCCATCGCGGCCGCGGAAACCACGCAGGTGAGGGTCCCAAGCACGCAGCCGAAGCAGTGGAAGAAGGGAACCGGAATGCACATGGTATCTTTTTCCGAGAGGTTCATGCACTCCCCGAGGCTCTTGGCGTTGCCGATCAGGTTGGTGTGGGTGAGCATGACGCCCTTGGGAAATCCCGTGGTTCCCGAGGTGTACTGCATGTTGATTACATCGTCCGGGTCCAGGCTCTTCTGGCGCTCGGCCAGCTCCTCGTCACTCACCTGGTCGGCCATTGCCATGACATCGTCCCAGGTAAACATGCCGGGATGGCGCTCTTTACCCAGAAAGATCACGTTTTTGAGATTGGGGAGCTTTTTCGATTCCAGCTTGCCGGGCTCGGCATCCTTCAATTCGGGGCAGACATCGTAGACCACCTTCAGATACTCGTCCGGCTCCCGCACACCGCCGATCAGCAGCAGTGTACTGGAATCGGACTGCTTCATCAGGTATTCCAGCTCAAAGGAGCGGTAGTTGGTGTTCACCGTCACCAGCACCGCGCCCATCTTGCCGGTGCTGAACTGGGTCAGCACCCATTCGGGCGCATTGTTGGCCCACATGGCCATATGTCCGCCCTTGTCGATGCCGAGGGCCATGAATCCCCTGGCCACCTGATTGCAGACGTCCCGGAACTCTCTGTAGTTGTAGCTGATGCCCAGCTTGTGATACTCCAAGGCCTTGCTGTCGCCGAACTGCTCTGCGACCAGGTCCACAAGCTGACCAATGGTGGTTTTGCCGACTTCATACTGTGGTAGATTCATAAGATTATTCTCCTTTATGGTTCTCAGAAAAAGGTCTGCCGGACGATTGGAAAACCGCCCGGCAGAAGATTTCTGTTATTTACTTCAATATCACGCTTCGGGTCTGAGGTCGAGGGAGTATTTCTTGATGGTTTCGTCGCTGCACGGCTTGGTGACAAGACTCAGGACGATGAAGAAGAAGAATCCCACAAAGACCCAGTAGAACTGGTGCGGCGTGACGATGTTCTTGTTCAGAAAGAAGAGATGGGCCGATCCGTGGACCGTGTTGGCATACATCCAGGAGAAACATGAGAGGAAGGTCATCACCAGGATGTTGATCATCGCGGCAGCCTTGGTGGCCCGCTCCCACCAAATGCCCAGCACCAGCGGAGGCCCGCAGGAGCAGAGGATCACGATAAAGGCCGCGCCCGAGATGTCGAGCACCAGTGCCGGCGGTTTGAAGGCAAAGAGCATGCAGATCACTATGATGATGACGGTCATGATCCGGGTGATGAGCACCGGCTTCTCCTCGGGGAGGGGGCTGCCGAAGACCTTGCCCATGAGATCCCGTCCCAGCAGGACGTTCAAGACCATTGTCCAGCCGGCCGCAGTCGCCATTGCGATGGCAAGACCACCGGCCGCGAGAATCGCCAGCAGGAAGGGCTGTTGAAATGCCTCGATGGCCGCGATCATGGAATAATCTGTCACCGATGCCCCGGCCACGCCGTATTCGGTCTTCATGTGTGAGAGGACGCCGAGGGCGCTGTCGATGGTATCCATCTGCATGAGCGGGTGGAGGGTCTCGATGAGCACCCGCGCGCCGCTGCCGATGATGACCAGACCCGCGTACATCGCGCCGCCCACGACCACTGCCCAGAATACGCTCCGCCGAGCGGCCTTGATATCCTGGGTGGTGAAGAAACGGACAACAGTGTAGGGCAGAGCCGAAAAGCCGAAATGCCAGGTAAAGAAGAAGCCGATCACGCCGGTCCACATCCCGACCAGCTTATGAGAAGCCACCTCATTGGCATAGGGAGGATTGAAGAAGTTGGGGTTGTTGGACAAAATCGCGTCTGTGAGTCCGTTGAGCCCGCCATAGTAGCCGATGACCCAGGCCGCGGCAACTACCGATGCAATGGTCATGGTGATGCCCTGAAATGCGGTGGAGAAGGTGGTGGCCACCATTCCGCCGTAGTAGATGTAGGCAAAGACGACAATTGCCGACAGGATCACCGAGAAAGTGAAGTTGATCTTCAAAATCGCCAGCATAAAGAGCGCAGTGCCGACGAGGGAGAGGATGACGTATGCAAAACCGCCGATGATGGTGGGGATTCCGGCCGCAAGCCGCATCCATTTGGTCTCGTACCGGTCCTCATAGTAGTCTGTAAAAGAGGTAGGGGCATACTTCCGCAGCGGAGCCGCGGTCAGCAGCGTTGCAATGGGCATACCGCCGATGATTCCCACTAGTGCCCACCAGAAGGGGTAGCCGATGATGAAGATGAACGCGGGCAGCCCCAGAAAGCTTGCGGGGCTGAAGTAGGTGGCCGCGAGCGCGCTGCCGTTGACAAAGGGGCCCACCTTCCGGCCCGCGACGTAGAAGTCGGAGGCATCCAGCGACGCCTTCCGGGATGACCAGCCGATCCAGAAGAGAATTCCGAAATAGATCAATGCACCGATGATGACAATCGGGTTTACTTCCATTTGTATGCCTCCTTATTGGTTGAGTTTTCCGGCTTCGCGCTTCTCTTCCATGCTGAAATAGAGAAAAGAGACGATGATGTTGACGACCCAGAGCCCCAGAAACCAGTTGTAAATGTAGCAGAAGGGGATTCCCAGTACCCGGATCAGCGGAAAGCCCTGGATGGTCATCTCCAGAAACATGAAGAGAAAACACCATCCGTACATGGTCGCCATTCCGATCCAGAAAATCTTCGGCATGCCTTTAAACATTTCATTTCCTCCTTAAATCGTTGCAGTAAAAAAACCGGGGCGGGAGAGTTGCACTTACCCCTTACCCCATTCCCTGTTTCTCAGTTCCACCCGGCGGATCTTGCCGGAGATGGTCTTGGGCAGCGCTTCGACGAAATCGATCTTTCTCGGGTATTTGTAGGGCGCTGTCACCTTCTTCACATGGTCCTGGAGTTCCTTGAGCAGATCCTCTCCGGCCGCGTACCCGGGTGCGAGAATGACAAATGCCTTGACCACTTCTCCCCGGGTCTCGTCCGGACTCGATACCACCGCAGACTCGGCCACGGCCGGATGCTCGATGAGCGCACTCTCCACCTCAAAGGGGCCGATCCGGTATCCCGAGGTGAGGATCACATCGTCCGCGCGGCCCACAAACCAGAAGTAGCCGTCATCATCCACATAGGCCCGGTCTCCGGTGAGGTACCAGTCCCCCCGATAGACCGAAGCGGTTCGGTCCGGCTCCTTCCAGTACTCCTTGAAAAGTCCTACGGGCCGGGTCGGCTTCACCCGCACCGCGATGTCGCCCTCGGTGTTGGGGGGCTGGACATCCCCGTCATCGTCGATCACCTTGAGATCGAATCCCGGCGTCGGTTTACCCATAGAGCCGAACCGGGGCTCGATGCAGGGGAAGGAGCCGCAGAGCAGCACGGTCTCGGTCTGGCCGTAGCCGTCTCTGATGGTGCAGCCGGTGAACTTTTTCCAGACCTCGATGATCTCAGGGTTCAAGGGCTCCCCCGCGCCGACGCAGTGGCGGAGGCTGGGGAACTTGAAGCGGCTCAGGTCCTGGAGCACCAGCATCCGGTAGATGGTGGGCGCGCCGCACATCACCGTTACCGGATATTTGGCCAGCAGCTCCAAGGTCTTGATCGGATCGAACCGGTTTGTATGGTGGATGAACTGGGCAGCGCCCTGGTTCCAGGGGCCGAAGTAGGAACTCCATGCGGCCTTGGCCCAGCCCGTGTCGGAGATGTTCCAGTGGAGATCCCCGGGCTTGAGGTCGAGCCAGTATTTTCCCGTCACCTTGTGGCCGATGGGGTAGGAGGCGTGGCTGTGGAGGGCCATCTTCGGCATTCCCACGGTTCCCGAGGTGAAGTAGACCAGGCAGTTGTCGTCGGCCTTGGTCTTTGCGGTTTCAAAATCGTCCGATGCCTTTTCCACCGCTTCGGTGTAGTGGAGCCAACTGTCCCGGGGCTCTGCGATGACGATCTTGGTCTTGACGGTTGCACACCGGCCCGCGACCTCATCGAATTTGGCAGCGATCTCCTGATTCGTTATGATGGCTGTGGCCTTTGCGCTGTTGGCCCTATACTCCAGATCCTTTGCCGTGAGCTGGGTGGTGCCGGGGGCGATGAGCGCGCCCATCCGGATGCAGGCGGTGAAAATCTCCCACCACTCGTAATTCCGAGGCAGAACCACCATCACCACATCGTTCTGCTGCACGCCGCTGGATTTGAGTACATTGGCCAGTTGCCGGGAGGCTTTGCAGACATCGGCAAAGGTCTTCTTCACCTCGTTGCCGTCGTCGTCCACCCACCACATGGCAAGTTTTTCCGGGTCCTGTGCCCACTTGTCCATGATGTCCCCGGCAAAGTTGAAGTATTCCGGAACCTCCCACTGAAAGGCTTCATACTCCTTTTCGTAGTCGGTCATGTTGGGGGTTGTCAGATCCATCTTCGTTTTTCAGCTCCTTTCTCTTTTTTATGCTTCAATATTTTTTTCAATTTACACATAGTGCTGCAGCCAGGGAACCGAAAACTCCTTTTCGATCAGCTTCTGGAGCTGGCCCACGCTGGAGAGCGCATCCTTTAAAATCATCTTTTCCCGCTTGCTCAGCCGGTCCGGCGCGACATAATTGTCAGCCGGTTTATCGTTGCCGAACTTCTTCATGTTCTCCCGAATCCGGAGCATCATAATGGCCTCGAAGCTCGCGCCGAAGAGTTCCGCATCCTCGGCCTCCATCGCGCCCATCCCGGCCAGTTGGTCCAGCCGGCCCAGAGTCGAGGGCTCGGTGATCCGGTTCTCCAGCGCGAAGATCCGGACCCCGTTGACGATGTGCGCGCTGCCCGACTTCTTCAAATCGATCTCGTTTTTGTGGGGCTCGCTCTTTTCGGTGACAAAGGAGCCGAGAAAGCTCAACGGCAGCTTGTACTGGAGGTCGTCTTTGGTCAGCATGTGGCGCGCGCTTGGGGATGCCTGAAATGCCGAGAATATCTCCTCCCAGAAGCGGGTGGCCAGGGTCATATTGCCCCAGACGGGCCGGAAGTCGAGGAGGATGGTCAGGTTGCGGGTGTCTTCCGGATCATAGGAACGGGTCCATGTCTGTATCGCTTCGACCCAGGCACTCAGGGACCGGCGCCATTTTGGGTTGGTGGCCATGACATCCCCCCGGCATTTGGCAAATCCGCAGGCGAAGAGCCCTTCCACCGCATATTCCGCAAGCTGCTCAAAATAACCATCTGCAGATGCTTCCTCCTCTTCGGGGGGATCTTCATAGATGATCGCGTTGTCCTGATCCGTGCGCAGGGTCTGTTCGTGGCGGGCCGCGCTGCCCATGTTGATCCAGCAGTAGTCGGTCGGCGGCGGGCCTACCTCCCGCTTCATCCGCTCTTCGGAGAGGCGGATCACCGCGCGGGTCATCCGCTCGTGGATCTCCGACATGATCTCCAGGATCTCCCGAACCGATGCCCTTTCCGCAAGCAGGGAGCTGAGCAGTGGGTCCACCTGCCGGCCGATCTTGGCCAGGTCCTCGATCCGCTGGCGGGATTCGATCTCCTGGGCCAGCAGCAGGGATCCGGTCTCCGGGGTCTTGATCAGGTCGAAAAGGGTGAGGATTCCCATGACCGCTTCCCGCTCGGTAACGATCAGGTATTTGGTTCCCTCGCGCATCATGGTGGCCAGCCCCTGTCCCAAAAAGGCCTGGGGCGGGATCTGGGCCAGGTTGCTGTTCATGATCTGTTCGACCCGACAGGATTCGATGGGAAAACGCCTTTCCGCGACCAGCCGATGGGTGATGGCCTTTTCTGTCAGGATTCCCCTCGGCGCGTGGTCCGGGCCGAGAACCAGCAGCGCACTGATTCCCTTTTCAGCCATTTTTCGGGCCGCTTGGACCACGGGATCGGATGTCTGGCAGGTGATCACGGGCCGGGACATCACCTCGCTGACCCGCTGGTGAAACCGGGGGGAGGGAACAGAGGCATAGGTCTCATAGGACTGCTCCGCGACGATCTCGGTGTAGAGCAGCCGCATCCGTTCGGCCAGCAGCGCGTTGAAAAACCCGGAGAAGTCGCGATTGTTGTAGATCAGCGCTTCCAGATCGGTCCTTTTGACGAGGCAGCAGACCAGCGCCTCCCGGGCCCGTACCGAGCCGGGATACCGCTGCCGACTCAGCACCACGGTCTCTCCGAAGAAATCATAGGGACGGCGGACCCCCACCACCGATTCCACCCCCCGCTCGTTGGTCACGGTGATCTCGGCCAGACCCGACGCGATGACAAAGAGGACATCGAGGCTCGGATTATCCTGGCGGAAGATGTATGTCCCTTCCGGGTAGGTCTTCACCTCGGCCCTGCGGCTCAGTTCTTCGAGCTTCTCATCGGGCAGAAGCTCGAAGGGATCGGTCTTCATGAAGACAGTTTTGATCTGGTCCGGAAGCATCAGGTGCGGTTACTGCCTCGGGTCTTGGTGATCATGCCTTGCGCCTCGAAGGGCGAGGTTCGGCGTCGAAATCTGCAATCTACCGTCCGGTCGGTCAATAGGGGTGAACATCTTCTTTATTTTCAATATCTTTCATGATTCTAACTGCATACAGTTTTATTGAATAACTGAATATCATTCAACTTATGCTTTCAATAGTAGATATTCGCACATTGGTCAAGTAGAAAATTAACTTTCACTTAAAAGATTGGAAAAGAGTTGACAAATCGGGGCAGGGGATGGTACATCAAAAATTGATTGAGCGCTCGTTCAATATGTAGACCCTGTGGAATTATTGAATGAAATATATGAAAACCAATGGGTTGTCGATTTTAAACCCTTCCGGGGCCGGCGGTGCAGGGCCCTCCCGCGGGTTTGGACCGGACAAAAGAGACGACCCTTTTAAAACGATACGGATCACCCGATAAATTTATGAGCCACCATTCTTCAAACGCCAAAGAGATCCCGACCCAGATCAAGAACCCGGATCTGGTGGAGCGCCGCCGCCGGCAGATCGTGGATGCCTCGGTCCAGCTCTTCATCGAAAAGGGGTTCCACAAGACCACCACCCGCCAGATCGCCAAGGCCGCGGGCTTCTCCATAGGGTCTCTGTACGAGTATGTGGCCTCCAAGGAGGACATTTTGTATCTGGTCTGTGACGCGATCCATGAAGAGATGGAGCTGGGGGTGGAGGAGGCCCTCTCCCGGGTGAACGAGGGCCGGGATGCGCTGGCCGAGGTGATCCGGGAGTATTTCCACGTCTGCCACCGGATGGCCGACCATATCCTGCTGATCTACCAGGAGACCCAGTCCCTGCCGGAGCAG
The DNA here is from genome assembly GCA_011390345.1 of Desulfobacteraceae bacterium. Classification (GTDB taxonomy): domain Bacteria; phylum Desulfobacterota; class Desulfobacteria; order Desulfobacterales; family JAABSP01; genus JAABSP01. The sequence goes on along the minus strand of JAABSP010000059.1, from coordinate 4,992 downwards.
TGGCGCAAAAAGGTGCTGGAGAACGAGATCCGGATGACCGGGATCTTCGTGGGGATACTGGCCAGACTGGCCGGAACCGGGGATCTTCCCCAGATGAGCAGCCGCTCCGTCGAGCTGATGGCCCACAACATCTCGGTGCTGGGCCACATGTGGACCTTCCGGCGCTGGTTTCTGGCCAGGCACTACAGCATCGACGAATATATCCGGCTCCAGACCGAGGTAATTCTGGGCCAGATGCGGGGGAACGGTGCGGGCCGGTTCGAGGAAGCAGATGAAGAATAGCGGAACAGCGGAACAGATGAAAAAGCTAAAGATCGGAAAAATTGGGTTTCGATAAATAATATCTTGTTTACAAACGATAATTTACCATCGCAAGGAGAGGGAAAATGACGGCTCAAGTCGAGGTATACAAGCCGAAAAATCCGGTTCGGGTGGTCACTGCCACATCGCTTTTTGACGGGCATGACGCCTCCATCAACATCATGCGCCGCATCCTTCAGGATACGGGCGCGGAGGTGATCCACCTGGGCCACAACCGTTCCGTGGCCGAGATCGTGGACGCGGCCGTGGAGGAGGATGCACAAGGCATCGCGATTTCCAGCTACCAGGGGGGCCATGTCGAGTTCTTCAAATACATGGTGGACCTGCTGAGAGAGCAGAATGCCGATCATATCAAGATCTTCGGCGGCGGCGGCGGCGTGATCGTCTCCGAGGAGATCCGGGATCTGGAAAAATATGGTGTGACCAAGATCTACTCCCCGGAGGACGGCGCGCGCATGGGGCTGCAGGGGATTATCAACCATATGATGGAGCGGATGGATTTCTCTACCGTGAAGGATGGGACCCCGGATCTGTCCGAGCTGAACCCGGACAACAAGCTGCTGGTGGCCAATCTCATCACCGCGGTGGAGCGGGCCAAGACCAGCGGGAACGGCTATCCGGAAAAGCTGAGGGAACAGATCCAGGGGAAGATCGGAGACCGGAAGGTCCCGGTGCTCGGCATCACCGGAACCGGCGGCGCGGGAAAATCCTCCCTTACGGACGAGCTGATCCTCCGGCTGCTCCATGACCTCAAAGACATCCGGATCGGCATCGTGAGCGCGGACCCCTCCCGGAGAAAGACCGGCGGGGCACTTCTGGGGGACCGGATTCGGATGAACGCCATCGGCAGTCCCCGGGTCTACATGCGCTCCGTGGCCACCCGGAGATCCCACACCGAGATCCCGGAATCGATGAGCGAGACCGTAGAGGTGCTCAAGGCCGCGGGCTTCGACCTGATCATCTCGGAGACCGCGGGGATCGGCCAGGGAGATTCCCATATCGTCGATTTTGTCGATCTTTCCATGTACGTCATGACCAGCGAGTTCGGCGCGGCCTCCCAGCTCGAAAAGATCGACATGCTCGACTTTGCGGACATGATCGTGGTCAACAAGTATGAAAAGCGGGGCGGCGAGGATGCGGTCCGGGATGTCCGGAAGCAGGTGCAGCGGAACCGTCAGCTCTGGGACAAGAGCCCGGATCAGATGCCGGTCTTCGGAACCATTGCCTCGAAGTTCAATGACGACGGCGTCACGGCCCTCTACCACGGCCTGATCGAGACCATCGAAGAGAAGACCGGGGTCCGGTTCGAGCCGAGCCTGCCCCGGCCCGAGAGCCGAATCTCCTCCTCCAAGACCATCATCATCCCGCCGGAGCGGGTGCGGTATCTAGCCGAGATCTCCGAGGCGGTCCGGAAGTATCACAAGGAGACGGACGAGGAGGCGGACCGGATTCGCCGGGTCTGGCATCTAAAGGAGAGCGCGGCCGCGCTGGGCCAGGATCTGGAGGGGGATGGGCAGGATCTTCTGGATCGGCTCAAAAGCGCAGTCGAGAAGGCCGAAGAGGATTTGAAGGAGGAGACGAGAAAGCTGATGGCGGGCTGGGAGAAGACCCGGGCCGCCTATTCCGGCGATGAGCTGGTCTATGAGGTGCGGGGAAAGGAGATCCGGGTTCCGCTTTACAGAGAATCCCTCTCCCACAAAAAGATCCCCAAGATCGCGCTGCCCAAATTCAAGGACCCGGGCGAGACCTTCCAATGGCTGAGAAGAGAGAACCTGCCCGGATACTTCCCCTATACCGCGGGCGTCTTCCCTCTGAAGCGGGTGGGCGAGGACCCGACCCGGATGTTCGCGGGCGAAGGAGATCCGGCCCGGACCAACCGGCGCTTCAAGCTGCTGTCGGCCGATTCCGATGCCAAGCGTCTCTCCACCGCGTTCGACTCGGTGACGCTCTACGGCTATGATCCGGACATCCGGCCCGATATCTACGGCAAGGTCGGCACATCGGGCGTCAGCGTCTGTACGTTAGATGATGTCAAGGTTCTCTACGGCGGCTTTGAACTCTGCGCGCCAACAACATCGGTCTCCATGACCATCAACGGCCCCGCGCCCATCATGCTGGCCATGTTCTTCAACACGGCCATGGACCAGCAGGTCGAAGCCTTCCAGGAGAAGAACGGCCGCGCGCCCCGTCCCGAGGAGTATGACGAGATCCGGAACATGGTCTTTGAAAATCTCCGGGGAACGGTTCAGGCCGATATCCTGAAGGAGGATCAGGGCCAGAACACCTGCATCTTCTCTATCGAGTTCGCGCTGAAGATGATGGGCGACATCCAGCAGTTCTTTATCGAGAACAGTGTGAGAAACTTCTATTCGGTCTCCATCTCCGGATACCACATCGCAGAGGCCGGGGCCAACCCGATCACCCAGTTGGCGCTGACGCTGTCCAACGGCTTCACATATGTGGAGTACTATCTGTCCCGGGGCATGGACATAGACAGCTTCGGCCCCAACCTCTCCTTCTTCTTCTCCAACGGCATGGACCCGGAATATACGGTGATCGGCCGGGTGGCCAGAAGGATCTGGGCCGTGGCCATGCGGGACAAGTACGGCGCATCCCCGAGATCCCAGATGCTCAAATACCACATCCAGACCTCGGGAAGATCCCTGCACAGCCAGGATATCCAGTTCAACGATATCCGGACCACGCTCCAGGGGCTGTGCGCGATCTATGACAACTGCAACAGCCTCCACACCAATGCCTTTGACGAGGCCATCACCACCCCCAGCGGCGAGTCGGTGAGAAGGGCGCTTGCCATCCAGCTCATTATCAACCGGGAGTGGGGCCTGTCCAAGAACGAGAATCCGCTCCAGGGCAGCTTTATCGTGGATGAGCTGACGGATCTGGTGGAAGAGGCCGTGCTGCTGGAGTTTGATCGGATCGCAGAGCGCGGTGGCGTGCTCGGCGCGATGGAGACCGGATTCCAGCGGGGGAAGATCCAGGAGGAGTCGATCTACTACGAGACCCTGAAGCATACCGGTGACCTGCCCCTGATCGGCGTCAACACCTTCCGGGACCCGGACGCGGACGACATGGATCTGAGCGATTCCGCGGTGGAACTCTCCCGGGCCACCGAAGAGGAGAAACAGTCCCAGCTCGACCGGCTCGAGTCTTTCAAGGAGCGGAACAAGGATGAAGCGGGGGCCGCGTTGGAGCGGCTTCAGAAGGTGGCACTTTCTGGGGAGAACATCTTTGCAGAGCTGATGGAGACGGTCAAGCACTGCAGCATGGGGCAGATCACCCAGGCGCTTTATGATGTGGGCGGGCAGTACCGGCGGAATATGTAAGGCGGTTTTCCGGTGAAAACGAAACAGTATCCTATAAGGAGATAACGATATGAAAGAAGCAGTGATCGTCAGTGCGGTGAGAACGCCGCTGGGAAGCTTCAACGGGACCTTGGCCGGCATCGGCGCAACCGATCTGGGCGGAAAAGTGATCGCGGCCGCGGTGGAGCGGGCCGGTATCGACGGCAAGGACGTAAATGAGGTGATCATGGGCCAGGTCCTCCCGTGCGGCTACGGCCAGAATCCGGCCAAGCAGGCAGCGGTCAAGGCCGGTCTCCCTTGGGAGGCCGAGTGCATCACCGTGAACAAGGTCTGCGGATCTTCGCTCAAGGCCGTGATGCTTGCCGCGCAGGCGGTTCAACTGGGCGATGCCGAGGTTGTTGTGGCGGGCGGGATGGAGAACATGTCGGCTGCGCCCTACTATCTGGAGAAGGCCCGGTTCGGCTACCGGATGGGCCCCGGAACGATACAGGATCACATGATCCACGACGGCCTCTGGGATATCGTCAACGACTTTCACATGGGGATGTCCAACGAACTCTGCTCGGAAAAGTACAACGTAACCCGGGAGGATCAGGACCGGTACGCGGCCGAGTCCTACCGCAGGGCCGTGGAGGCCATCAACACCGAGAAGTTCAAAAAGGAGATCCTGCCAATCGAAATCCCCCAGCGGAAGGGCGGCGCGCTCATCTTCAACACCGACGAATGCGCGCGGGAGACCTCCTATGAGTCCATGGCCAAGATGAAGCCTGCATTCAAATCGGACGGCGTGGGCACGGCCGGAAACGCCTCCATCATCTCTGACGGCGGATCTGCCGTGGTGGTCATGTCCCGGGAGAAGGCAGAAGCGCTTAATTGCAAGATCCTCGCGACCATCGGCGCGCAGGCATCCTACGGCATCGACATGAAGTATGTGCTGGTCGCGCCCATCTGGGCCGTTCCCAAGTGTCTGGAGAAAGAGGGGATCACCAAAGAGGATGTGGATCTGTACGAGATCAACGAAGCCTTTTCCGGCTCGACCGTTGCGATCTTAAAAGAGCTGGAGCTGGATGCAAACAAGGTCAACGTCAACGGCGGCTCTGTGGCCTTGGGCCATCCCATCGGCGCATCCGGGTGCCGGCTGCTGGTGACGCTGCTGCATGAGATGATCCGACAGGACAGAAAGACCGGCCTGGCCTCGTTGTGCCTCGGCGGCGGCGAGGCCGTTGCAATGATCGTCAAACGATAAAAGATCAAGATCGATAAAGATTCAAAAATTATAAGGAGAAGCGTAATGGAGATCAAAACCTTCGGCGTTATCGGCGCCGGCCAGATGGGCAACGGCATCGCA
>JAABSP010000190.1 GCA_011390345.1 Desulfobacteraceae bacterium | reverse complement strand
ACTTCTGGCGGGTCCTGAAGGCCGAAAAGCCGTATCGTCTGCTACTGCTTGCCGAGATGAAGATGCCCGGCGAGGCGCTTCTCGATATCGGGATCACCCCAAAGGGGCCCGGGAAAGTCGAACTGAGTCTGCTCTCGAGGTTCCTGCCCCTGGGCCTGGCCGGCCTTGCCTACTGGTATCTGCTCTATCCTTTTCACCAGTGGATTTTTCAGGGGATGCTGCAGGAGATGGCCCGATCGGTCCAAAAGCCGGTAGTCCGGGGCCCCGAGCGCTTCACCCCCAAAATCCCCGATGCCTGCTCTCTTCCGCCCATCAACCGGAAGCCGAAACAGGAATAGCCGGTGGAACTCATGAACGATCTTTCAAAGCAGATCCGGATCATCGCCCGGGATCTGATCCATCTGGAGGTGAACACCATTGTAAAGCCGTCCATCACGGGCCAGAAGATGCCCCGGCCCCGCCACGCGTTCATCGACATCGCCCAGCTCTATCTCAAAGAGCTGACCCGCCTGGAACTCTCCCCGGATCTGACCGATCTTCAGCCCGGCAGTTACGAATCATTTGGCCGGATTCGGGAGAAGGCCCAAGAGGGCATCCGGTTTCTGGAGGAGCAATTTCCAGAGCCCCGGAAGATGCCCCGGGCCGATCAGAATGTCTTCTCCATGCTGGAGAGAATCCAGGGGATGTCGGATCAGATCGAGGGGATCTTCAACGGAGCCAAGAAGCGCAAAGTCAAGGAGTGGGACAACAATGTGAGCCGGACAGAGATCGAGTTCCGGGATCTTCCCATGCCTCTGGCCGTCAGTGAGCTGGTGGTGCTGCGGAAGATCTGGGAGCTGGGAACCGAGGAGATCGCGTTTCAGACCGTGGTGCAGTTGGACGGGGATGTGATCACCCGGGTGCAGCCCGGATATGTGGATGAAGATGAGAATCGGAGCCGGACAATCCAGGAGATCCACAACCGGAATCTGGCCGTATCCATGCGCCTCTGGAGCCAGTTGAGCCATCTGATCCAGGATTTTTTCAAGGGGCTGGCAAGGGCGTTGAAGATGTAGGGCCGGAGGCCGGTTTTTGTCGGATATGGGGGAACAACTGCTGTGAGTCCTGTGGAGATCGCAAGAGCCCTGTACCGGAAAGGGGGCGTGGAGATCAACACCCCGCTGCCGCCGGAACGGGGCCGGGGAAAGGGTGAGATGCTGCTGAGAAGCGTGATCCAGCCGGACGGGGATGTGATCCTTTTCCTGTCGGAGCTGGCCCTGGACGAACCGCACCTCATCGATGCGCACATGCGCCGGATCGACAGTGTCATCATATCTTTGAGCCGATTCCGGCGGGCTCTTGGCATCACCGAGATGGTGCTTATGGCCGGGGCGTCCGTGCTGGTTCTCATGGCCGGCTGGAGCTACCGGGAGGGGCGGATGGATCTTGCGCTCCTGACTGCGCTGCTGTCGGCATTGCTGCTACTGTTTCGTCCCCTGATCCGGATGATACTGCGGTTTTATACGGGAAGAGGAGAACGAGCTTGAAAGAGTTGAAGGATGGGTATCTGGAAACGGAGCGGGGCCGGCTTCACTATCTGCAGTGGCCCAATGAAGACGGCCTTCCCGCGCATTTTCTACATGGCAACGGGATGTGTGCGGGGGCCTATACCCCGTTTCTGCGGCTGCTTTCCGAGCGGTTCGACATCACGGCCAGCGATGTCCGGGGGCAGGGGGATTCGGAATTGAAGCGTCGGGGTCGGATTTGGCATTGGGGGGAATTTACCGAGGATCTGAAGCGGGTGATCGAGGCGAAGATGAAGCCGCCGGTCATCGGCATGGGTCATTCCCTGGGATCTGTAATCACTGCGATGGCCGCGGCCCGGTATCCCCATCTCTTTTCCCGGCTGGTGCTCATCGACCCGGTCTTTCTGCCGGCGCGCATCCTGTGGCTCTCCGGCTTCACCCGGATGCTGGGGCTGGGAGGGCTCCATCCCCTGGCGCAGAAGGCCCGGCGGAGGAAACGGGTCTTTGCCGGAAAAGGAGAGGCTTTAGAGCGGTTTACCGGGGGGCGGGGGATCTTTAAAACCTGGTCAGCTCCCTTTATCGAGTCCTACCTGGAATGCGCACTGGAGGAGCGGGGAGAGGAGAGGGCGGTGCTAAAATGCGATCCGGAGGTGGAGGCGCAGTTCTTCGAGTCCGTGCCGCTGAACACCTGGAGTTATATCAGGAAGATTCAATGCCCGGTGCTGGTGCTGCGGGGGGAGAATTCGGATACGTTTTTGCCGGAGGCTGCGGAACGGGTTGCTATGGCGTTGAAAGATGGGCGGGTGGTGACGATTGGGGAGACTACGCATTTTTTGCCGATGGAGCGGGCGGAGGCGTGTGTGCGGGTGATTTTTGATGGGGTTTCACTTAACATGAATTTTCTTTGAATAGCCGACATTATTGCCCCATTGAGGGAATCGATTGTCAATCATAGAACTCCAAAATGTTAAAAATGTGGGCTTGATCATAAGTTCGGCCACCTACCCAATCCTACAGCTTCTGGTGTTCCTATTGCCTTGATTTGCAAAAAGGAGAGAACCGGAAACTGGCCGATGTTATGATCAAGCCCCAAATTTATTTATTATCGAAAACATTAAGTCATAGAAGGGTAAGGCTCTTTTTTGTCAAAATTTATTATCTTTATTAGCCTAAACATTTCAAGTTTAAAAAATGTTTTTGTTCCTTATTATACTGAATAACAAGCTTGATAATCAACTAATAGAGAATGACCCGGGCACAAGAATTCGAGAAATA
>JAABSP010000135.1 GCA_011390345.1 Desulfobacteraceae bacterium | reverse complement strand
AGGAGATAAAATGCAACACGCAATTATTACAAAAGGGCGATTTCAGTCACCGAGAAGCATTATTCTTGATGAGGATATTCCTTATACTGGAGATTCGTTTGAAATCATTATCATCAATAAAACGGCGGCGGAAAAAAAACCTTTAAGAAAGGCTGGAACTTTGAAAGGGAAGATCCATATTAAAGATGATTTTGATGAGCCGCTTGAAGATTTCAGGGAATATATGGAATGAAGATAATTATCGATACACATGCATTGCTGTAGAATTCGAGGCAGGTGAAGGTGTTCGCTTTGCTGAGGCCATAGAGCAACTTGCCAAAGAAGTTGACGCAAAAGAATGGACGAAATTTTGAATGACTTTCCCTCATTGACGGAAAATCAGATTCGCGCTGTAATTGCTTTCGCAGCGGTTTCCGCCGAGGAAGACTTGCCGATAACGGAAACGCCAAAAGTTGCATGAATATCAAACTTGACGAGAACATGCCGGCCGGTTTGGCGCCAATTCTGACAGATCTTGGTCATCATTTAGAATTCGTCAGCCAGTCAAAGCCATTTGACGCTTTGAAAGTAAAGATTCAACATCAAATTTATCAATGGTGAAGATCGCTGTTTTGACGGAATTGTTTGATATGTTTGACCAGCGGTGGGGGAAGAGATCGTTGAGAAAATTAACCGCAGATGGCCGCAGATGATCGCAGATGATGGAATCTCAACAGGTTGAATTCAAAAAGTCCTTTGGAAAAGAAGTGATCAAAGTGATCATTACGCTGGCCGCGTTTGCCAATACCGACGGCGGAAGGGTGATCGTGGGGATGGATGATGATGGGAAGGCTCTTGGCCTCCAAATCGGCCCGGAAACCCTTCAGCGCTGTCTCAATGAGATCAAGAATGCCACCTATCCCCAGTTGCTGCCGAAGATCAGTGTCAAAGAGATGGACGGAAAAGAGGTGCTTGTCTTTGAGATCGGTGAATTTCCGGTAAAACCGGTTTCCTATAAGAACCGCTACTATAAGCGGCTCCACAACAGCAACCACATCATGTCACTGGAAGAGATCGTCGATCTGCAGCAGCAATCCCTGTCTCTCTCCTTTGATGCCTATCCTTCCGGTGTCCTGCTGTCATCCCTCGATCAAGAACTGATCGAGCAATTTTTTGAAAAGGCCAACCGGCGGGGAAGGGTTTTTCTGCTGGACGATCTCTTTACCAACTTCGTCAAGCTGAAGCTGATTCGGGACGGAAAACTCACCATTGCCGCAAACCTGCTGTTCGGTAACCCCGACTTTACCATTCGCATCGGCCGATTCAAATCCGAAGCGACCATTATCGATGATGTCATTATCGATTCTCCACTCTTCAGCGCAGTTGATGCCGCGTTGATTTTCATCAAGAAGCATATCAACCTCTCTTACCATTTCGACGGGAGCAGAGAACGCAAAGAGCGCTGGCAGTATCCCATGGAAGCATTGCGGGAACTGGTGATGAACGCGGTTGTACACCGGGATTATAAAAACATGTCTGATATCATCGTTAAAATATTCGATGATCGCATCCGGATCTCCAATCCCGGCCGACTGTATGGAAACCTGAAGGTGGACGATCTGAAGCGAGATGACTATGTTTCCGCGCTGCGCAACAGGGTTCTGGCTGAAACCTTCTTTTTTACGGGGGATATCGAGCGGTACGGCACAGGGTTCATCCGCATCAGAGAACATCTGAAAACCTATCCGGAGGTGGAGCTGGAACTGAGTGAAATGGGGGATTTTTTTACTGCTGAACTGCGGATTACCCCCCCAATCACCCCCCCAGTTACCCCCCCAATCTCCCCCCCAAACGGGGAAGGGGTGACCGATCTGGAATTCAGGATGTTGGAATTGCTCGAGGATGAACCGAGATTGAGTGCCGCGGATATGGCAAGACGGCTGCAGATCGGTCGGGATACGGTGAAGGAGTATCTGGCGCGTCTGAAATCGAAAGGGTTGCTGGTGCGGGAAGGCGGGGCAAGATCGGGGATATGGCGGGTGACAGCCGCGGGGAAAGAGATGGTTGAGAAAATTAACCGCAGATGAACGCAGATGGCCGCAGATAGGGGATTTTCTCTTGCCATTTGATGAAGAAAAGTGTATCGGACCTTGATGCGAAAAAGAAAAACATGGAATCCGAAACGAGGATTTGCTGAAGCGTATGATTTGGAAGCATTAAATGATCTGGCCGGAAAAATTAAATATGGCGGAAATCCCGAACATAAGCGCAATCCTGGAGATTTTGGACTGACACCACCAGCCTCGCCGCGTGCAGATAAGACGCTCTGTGATCGGATCGGCATATTCGAGAAAAGGATCGCTGAAGAATTATTGGCCCAAGGGGTTCGGCGTGGGTTGATCTCCGGGCAATGGCGGGGTGGATTTCCACAGAATATTTGGGCAGTAACCGATAGCGGGCAGCCGGTGGAAGCTCAGCTCGAAAATGAAACACTGGGCATCTATCATGGCTATCCCATGCCGGAGGGAGATCCGTTTCAGGAACAGGTTATGGAGCGATGGAAGATTTCAACAAGAAACAACCCCTGAAAATCAATTTTGAATGGCTAGCCAGGGACCAGGGGGATAGTATTGAAAGGGCGACATTCGCGGCACTTGAGATCCTGATCGGCGCGAATAACGCCACTGAAGTCGAAGATCTGACGGCGAAAACCATAAGGGGCAGCATCAGGGTTTCCGCGCATCAATTGGCCATTTGGTTTGCCATGAACTGGTGGCGTCTTCGATGGCAGCCGGCCGCAATCGATCATTCATGGAAGATGAGCCACAAGATTGGGGCGGCCGGCGGCGGATATGCATGGCCGGATCTGACATTTATATCCGATGGCATCACGATATGGGCCCACTGCAGGCAAACGACCGCCATAAACGCTGATCCGGTTCGCTTCCTTTCCAGTTTTGATGCGCCCGTCTCTGCTGAGGACTTTGAGCGGGGCATGGATCTGTTCATGGACGCGGTTATTGAAAGAGAGGCGTCTCTGGCAACTGAATGGCGCCTGTTGCCGGAGATGTGGGCGGAGATTATCGAGGAGCGCAGGACCCCGGAAATGGCGGAGTGGCGGAAACTGGAGGCCATGCTGGGCTTTGATCCGGATGAGGGATCTGCGGAAATGATCGAACGGCTCCTCCGGGAAAAGACCTGGGCCGGCTCGGATGCCATCGAAGAGGTGGCGGCCGCGGCGGGCTCTGAAGCGATTGATTTGATCGCTGATTTGCAGGGTGAAGCCAAATCCAAAGCACTGGCCGTTACGATTCCGGATTATGGATGGCTTCGCAGTGAATTGCAAAGCAAGATCGATTCCAGCCAATTGCCTTGGCAACAGGCGGAGAAGGCAGCCGGCATTGCTCGCGGTAAATGGCGCCTGCCGCCGGGACCGGTTTCAAATCCTGTACTGGCCGATCTCTTCGACTTTTCAGCCTCAGCGATCCCGGAGGTAATGGAAGGCCATTCTGCTGCTCTTTCCGCGGGTTTCCGTGAAAACGGGGATGGCAGATTCCGGGTCTGCTTCAGCAAGAGATATCCGACAGGGGTTCGTTTTGCCCTGTCCCGGATTGTGGCGGATCATCTCTATGCAGATCGTTCGGATCGGCTTTTGCCGGCAACCGCTGCCAGAACCGCCCGACAGAAATTTCAGCGCGCATTTGCACAGGAGTTCCTATGTCCTTTTGAAGATCTGAATGCCTTTCTGGATGGCAGAATGCCAACAGATGAGCTGATCGAGGAGGCCGCAGCCCATTTCGATGTATCGCCGCTGCTGACCCGTACCGTGATGGTCAATCGCGGCCTGCTTGCCAGGGATGAGTTGGAACGATAGTTTATCGGAAAAAGTTTAACCGCAGATGGCCGCAGATGGCCGCAGATAAAAAGGATTATTATTATGATTGAATGGTATGGTATGCCATGTTGTTCTTTGGTACATCTGTCTAATCCTCTTCTACCGGCCATCTCAGATGATACAGCTCATCGAAAATCTCATTTGGATGCTCTTCTTTTTCGATCAGGGAGGTGATGAGGATCTCGGTTTCGCCGCTGTCGGGTTCGACGCGGACAAGCCTCAACTTCATGGGCTCTGTATCGGCGCCCATTTTTTTGCACTCTTTTCCGGATTGGTAGGAACACTTTGGGGTAAAAAATGGTTGAACAAAAAACACACAGGCTGTGGCAACATATAAAACTCAGTCATAAGTGGCTTGAGTGTGACACTTCTAGGATAGATGATATATCTCCCTCATGGTTTGACAGAAGAGAGATTCTTCAAAGCAACTCAAAAGAATACCATGAATTTATCACGGAACTCAAACGTGAACATGCCATTGAGACCGGAATTGTAGAACGAATGTACGATCTTGAAAAAGGTATAACTGAAACATTCATCAAAAAAGGGTTCGTTGAATCATATATTAGTCATAATGACACAAACGTCCCGGTTCCGAAATTACTTTCTCATTTATCCGATCACCTTGATGCAGTTGATTTCGTCTTTGATGTGGTTAAAGAAAATAGAGATTTAACAATTGGTTTTATAAAAGAACTTCACTCACTTGTAACTCGCAACCAGGAATATGCCGAAGGAAGAGACCAATTTGGCAGTAGAACTAAAATAGATCTAAGAAAAGGTGCTTTCAAAATCCTTGAAAACAATCCAACTCGTGAAGATGGAACTAAGATTTTGTATTGCCCCCCTGATCATGTTCAGGCTGAAATGGATAATCTGATTTCCATTTACAATGATGCTGAGAATAAAAATATCCATCCTTTAATCTGTGCCGCTTGGTTTCACCATGCATTCACTACAATTCACCCATTTCAAGATGGCAACGGTCGTATTGCAAGACTACTTGCAAGTTTAATTTTGATTAAACATGGCCTGTTTCCTTTTACAGTTCTAAGAGAAGAGGCTAAAGCTAAATATATTGATGCTCTTGAAAAGGCTGATGCACATGAATTTCAACATCTAATCGACTATTTTGCCGAAGTCCAAAAAAGAAATATTGAAAAGGCTCTAAATCTAAAAGAGGTTTCAAGCTCATCATTTGATGAAGTAGTAGATATATTTTCAGGCAAAATCGAGAATTGGCAAAAGAAAAAGGCTGTCGAGAGAGAGAGAGAGCTTAATAAAGCCAGAAACCATGTTTTCGGCTTTTGCCTCAAACATTTGAATCTGATTTCTGATCAACTTAGTGGCAGGCTCAATGGAAATGCTAACATTACCATTCAGAAATGTTCCCCCAATGAGGATGAAAGACAAAATTATTACTATGGTCAAACAATTAGATATGCCAAGAAACACGAGTACTATTTTAATAGGAACTTTCCAAAGGGGTGGCTGACTTTTCGAGTTGAATTAGCTGAAAATAAAAAATATCAACTTTGTATTACTATTCACCACTATGGCTATGAGGATAGCACCTTAGCTATTGGGGCATTTCTTGAATTTTTGATACCTCATGAAAGTCATGACCGAATAGACGAAGCCCTTCCCTTGGAAATCAAACCACATGTTATTTCGCTAACTGGAGATATAACAACGAAAGAAAAGAACATAGCAGCTTTTATGAAAAATGCAGTAACCTTTACTATGGCTCAAATTGCAAGTGAACTCTAGCGGAACCTTGAAAAATAAAAAATAAGGATGTAATAAATGTATCACTTTGATTTATAAGGGAATAAGGCAGTTTTATTCCCAAAAAATATCTGCGATTATCTGCGCCCATCTGCGGTTAAAAAAAATCTACGGTTAAAAAAAAGAAAACATCTGCGGTTATCTGCGTGCATCTGCGGTTAAAAACAAAAACATCGGACCGACTCATCCTCGGTCTACTCATGCGGTTAAAAAAAATCTACGGTTAAAAAAAAGAAAACATCTGCGGTTATCTGCGTGCATCTGCGGTTAAAAACAAAAACATCGGACCGACTCATCCTCGGTCTACTCATCATCCTCTCCTCCTTCACGATCATCGCGTTCGGTGCGGTCCACGTCTGGGCCTACACCACCTTCCAGATCGCGGCCTTCACCCTCCTCACCCTCTACCTCCTCACCCATCTCCTTCAAAAGGAGTCCCTCACCTGGATCTCCACCCCCATAAACCCCTTCCTCTTCCTCTTTATCGCGCTGATCCTCCTTCAGCTCCTCCCCCTCCCCATGGCCATTCTCCAATGGATCTCCCCGGAGACCGCAGCCCACAAAACTGCAGCCTGGAAGATCCTGTTCCCACAAAACCCGAACCTGGACTGGGCATCCATTGCATATGCGTCCCATCCGGTGATCCGGGAGGGGCTCAAGCTCATCGCGTACATCACCATCTTCTTTCTCACCCTTCATCTCCTCAACTCCCGAAAACGGATCGACATCTTCATCTACGCGCTCCTTTTCATGGGGCTGGCCCAGTCGGTCTATTCGATCCATGCGGTCTTCAGCGATTCCTCCAGAATCTGGTGGTGGCACTCCCGGGCCAGGGGCGGAGGGTTTGCCTCGGGGACATTCATCGTCTCCAATCACTTTGCCTTCTACCTGGAGATGCTCATCCCCCTGGCCTTCGGCTTCACCATTGCCCAAAAGGGCCGGAATCAGCGGTTTGCACCGGGACTTTCGGCCCCAAAGGATCTTGTGCAGCGGATCGTCTCCTGGTTTGCCCCGGAATCGCCCAACCCGAAGATGCTCTTTCTCTTTTTCGCGGCCGTCATCATGGGCGCGGCCCTGCTCCTGTCAGGCTCCCGGGGCGGCATCCTCTCCCTGTCCGGGGCAATGCTGATCATGGGTGTTCTCTTTCTCTTCAAAAGAGGGTACCGCAGATACAGCGGCTTTGCCCTGCTCCTCTGCTCTCTCACCTTTCTCTACGGCCTCTATATCGGTATCGAACCCACTTTCGACAAGTTCGAAAGGACCCAGGGGCTTTTGGGCCGGCTCTACACCTCGAAGACACTGCTTCCTATCATCCGGGAGTATCCGGCATTCGGCGCCGGATGGGGAAATCTCTACCACGTCTATTTCCGGTATATGCCGGAGAATCCGCCCTTTCCATACTCGGGGGTCTGGTCCGCGGGATATGCCCACAACGACTGGCTGGAGGCCGGAACCGAGACCGGATTTGCCGGCCTTTTTCTGCTCTTGGGAGGGTATCTCTACTTTCTCTTCCGCGTGATCCGGGTCTGGAAAAGCCGCCGGGATCTCCATGCGGTGGGGATCGGTGCCGGGGGGATTGCGGGCCTGATCTCGGTCGGCTTCCACAGCTTCTTCGACTTCAGTCTGCATATTCCCGCGAATCCGACCATGCTGGCCATGGTCGGGGCCGTAACCTACGCCGCGCTTCACCGCACGGGCCGGGGGTTCAGCGAATCCTTTTTCTATCGAAAGCGGATATTCCGGCTGACAATGCCCCGGAAATCCGCGGCCGCGCTCCTCACTCTGCTGCTGGCCGCGGGAGGCATCCATCTCTCCTGGCGCCATCTGATGGCCGAGGCCGACTGCCCAACTGAATGGAACACTACATTGAAGCTGGACTGGAAGCCCTATCTCGCGGAGATCGAGGCCGCGATGGAATACAATCCCATCAATGCCGACTACCCTTTTCGACGGGCCGTCTTCTTTATGGAAAAAGGCGAAAAGGCCGGGGCTTCCCAAAAGATGTATCAGCAGGCTGCGGTAGAGAGCCTGAAGCGATCCCTGCGGCTCAACCCGGCTGCGGGGCTGCGATGGTATGCCCTGGGCCGCCAATATGCCCAAATGGATTCGAATCCCGGGGTTTATGTGGAGGAATGGCTTCCGCTGGCAGACAGATGTTACAGGATGGCGAGGCTCTGGGCGCCCATGAACGATGATTTGCTGGCCCGGGCCGCGGCCTATTGGATTCGGCGGTCAAAGACCCTGTCGGATGAAACCGGCCGCTCTTCGGGAACCGCGGGGGATCTTCTGACACAAAAAGAGGGGATCGAGAGATTCCAGACGCTGATGAAACGCCTTCTTTCCAGAGAACCGGAGCGCTGGGAGTGGGCCGTCCGTCAGGTCTGGACCTACTATCCGGATGAGTCGGTTCTGGTCAATATCGTACCGCCGGAGTCCCCGGATCTGCTGCATCAGGTACTGCAGTGGGGCGTGGCGCAGCGGGAAGTAGGCTGATCCTACTGGCAGAAGTCATTTTTTCCCCATTGATTACTTGACAGAAAGATGAGAAGAGGCTATTGAAGGAAGTTCAGCATATAAGTGAAGTCAACTTTATTTTCGAAAGGGTCGAATGATGAAACTTTTCCACAGGGGTTTCGTAGCCGCAGCGGTAATATGCGCGGTTCTGGCGATGGCGGATCTCTCTTTTGCCGAACCCAAGGAGATCGGGGTTCTGGATTCATTCCGGGGAGGGCTGGTGCTGAAGAACAACGGCGTCTGGGGAGAGAGCCCCCGGGAGGGGATGACCCTCTTTCACGGAGACAAGATCGTGACCGATGCCGATGGAAGCGGTCAGGTCACCTTCCATGACGGTGCTGTGTTGAAGGTCAAGCCCAACTCCAGCGTTCGGCTGGCCGAGATGATCAGGGCATCGGATTCAGGAAAGGTGCTGGAGCGGCAGCGGGAGGTCCGCCTCTTTGTGGGAAATCTCAATTACAAGAGCGGAAATGTGAGCCCGGTGCAGACCAAGCTGGTCTCTCCCACAGCCGTGGCTGCGCTTCGGGGAACCGAGGCCGATTTCGGCACGGACGGGCTTCTGGCCATGCTGGACCAGATCGAGGGGGAGAGCGATCTGGCCGGGGATGTGACCAGAACCGATGCGGTGGCCCATATCGATGCGAAGACGGCTGCCGGAAATCCGGATTACAAGGCATCGGGCGCGGCCAACAAGATCCGACAGGAGTATCTCAAGGCGGTCAAGGGGCTGCTCTCGTCGAGCAGGGGGAAAGGCCGGCAGATTCTGCTCTCCTTTAATTCGAATGACCCTCTGCTGCTGGCGCAGTTGCTGGCACAGAACGGGGGCGGAGGCGATGATGTCCAGTTGGCCAACAAGGTGCTGGTACTCGCGGCCCTCTATGTACTGGCCGATTGCAATGCCCTGACCGTCGAAAACAGGATGCTCTTCAATAACCCGGATGAGACGGTGCGCAACCGGGCCATCCAGGCATTTGAGGATTCTCAGGCATCTATGGCCCTGGCCCGGCAGACGCTTTTGGGCGCAAAGGAGACCGCGCAGCAGATCAATGAACTGATCAACAAGGCATTGTCCGGAGACCCGGAGCAGATCAGGCAGGCCATTGAAGGGTTGAAGCCGGTGCTGGAGGGTATGGTGGAATCCCAGCGGGCCGCAAACCAGCAGGCACTGGGGGAGGGGTACCAGTCCAACGCGCATACGGCCGGATTTGATGACAGCCTCGAGGATAATGAGGATAACGTAGGGGAGAATGCAGAGGATCAGGAGCGGGAATACCTGTCCCAGACCCGGGTGGAGCGGCTGGTGGAATACTTTCTGGAAGCGGCCGAGAGAAGAGAGCCGGTTGACCCGCCCGATTTCGATGAGATGTTCGATGATCTCGATGATGAGATCGAAGATGAGATCGCACCGGATGAAGAGAGAGGCAGAGACAGAGAGCGGGAGCGGGAGCGGGACAAGCGCCAGGAGGAGCGGGAGCCCAGAAGAGCCGATGATGCGGATGGCGACGGTATCCCCGATGATATCGATGAGAATCCGAACCGTCCCTATGGGCAGTAGCAGTGGGCCCGGAACAAGAGACCGGTTCCGAGAGATTTAAGAGAAGAGATTAGATTTAAGATAGGAGAGGAGAAGAGATGAAAAACAAACGGCTGATCCCCCTGATGCTTGCCATTTTTCTGGGCCTGGTTCTGGTGCAGGCCCAAGCCTCTGCCCAGGAGGGTATCCGCCTCGGCAGGCTGATCGTGATGCCCTCTGTGGAATATGAGGCTCAGTATACGGACAATGTCTTTCTGGATGCGGATAAAGAAAAAGAGGATACTATCCATCTGCTCAAGCCCCGGGTGGTGGTGAGCTATGAATGGGGGCAGGAGAAATATTTGGAGGCGGGGCTGGATACCATCTTTGCGCTCTACGGCAAATATGACGAGAACAACTATCAGGTGATCAATCCCTTTATCTCAGCAGGGATCAAAACACCGGCCGGCTTCTATGTCGAGGCCAATGAATCCTTTGCCTACACCGAAGATCCCTACTCTTCGGATAACCAGTACAACCTTGGACAGCAGACAGAACGGTGGGTAAACTACGCAGATCTTGTCCTGGGGTACGGATTCGGGGAGCGGTATGCGGCGGAGCTGATGCTGGCCAACCGCCTGGAGCGGTATGATGCAGAGATCCACCAGTGGCAGAACACCATTGAAAACCGGTACGCCCTA
>JAABSP010000058.1 GCA_011390345.1 Desulfobacteraceae bacterium | reverse complement strand
TGGTTCCCCTGGTCATCTATCACGGAAATGAGGCGTGGGGCCAAAAGCGCCGGTTCCGGGAGATCATTGCCGGCCCCGTGGAAAAGCTGAGGCCATACATCCCGGATTTCGAATACATTCTCTACGACCTGAGCCGATATACCGATGAGCAGATCCGCGGCGGGGTGCTGCTGCAGGCGTATCTGTTGATTGTAAGAGATATTACTAAACCCGACATCCGCGGCCGCCTCCCCCGGATCTTCAAATTCCTGGCAGAACTCACCGACAGCGAAAGCGGCCTGCGTGCGCTGGAGGTTCTGCTGCGGTATCTTTTCAATCAGGTGCCGGATCTGAAGAAGGAAGAGGCCGAGGAGATGATGGGGGAGGATATTACCATTCAAAAAAAGGAGGTTATCATGACCGTTGCAGAGCAGTTGAGGAGAGAAGGGTTTCAACAGGGGCTTTTGAATGCCATCGAGCAGGGGTTGACCATCCGCTTTGGCGCAGATGGCCAAAAGCTCATGCCCCGTATCCGAAAGATCCAGAATATCGAGCGGCTGAATGCCATTCAGGCCGCGCTCTATCGCGTCAAAGACCTCTCGGAGTTCCACCAGACAATGGCGGCAAAATCCCGAAAGACTGATAAGAGCGGATCTTCCGATTACCACTGAGCCCGATGTCGGCTGCCCCGGATCTTCAACCTCTTTAAGGAACTGTTTGACAGCGAAAGCGGCCTGCGTGCGCTGGAGGTTCTGCTGCGGTATCTTTTCAATCAGGTGCCGGATCTGAAGAAGGAAGAGGCCGAGGAGATGATGGGAGAGGATATTACCATTCAAAAAAAGGAGGTGTTTATGACCGTTGCAGAGCAGTTGAGGAGAGAAGGATTTGAAAAAGGTGTGCAATTCGGGATGCGCAATGGAGTTTTGAATGCCATCGAAATGGGGCTGAAGATCCGCTTCGGCGCGGATGGATTGAAGCTCATGCCGCGCATCCGAAAGATCCAGAATATTGAGAGGCTTCGGGCCATTCAAGCTGCGCTCTATACGGTCAAGGACCTCTCGGAGTTCCACCAGACAATGGCAGCAAAATCCCCTAAAAGAGAACCCAGGCCCTCTTCCGATGAAACCTGACCCCATCAACACCCGATGCATCATCGATCCCCTTTTGGATACGAAGAAAAACAACGGCCATTTTGACATCCACATCCCAAACCCATTGACCGGGGAGACCCTACAAAAATCCCAAAGGAACGAAGACCTCCGAGAGGTTTCGGATGTGGATGCACTCTTCCGGGAGCCCGAAAGCTGATCCGTAAAAAAACCTACCGCTTTTTGCTTTTCACATCTTTTTCTGCTGACGGCACTCGAACAGATTTGGAACGGAAGGATTCAGTTTTTACTATCAAGCAAAAGGTGACACAACGGTTACAGCGATCGATCTCTGCATTCTATTTCTCTGATATTTTCATGAAAAGTTTCTTGGCGATCCCAAAACAGGCCGCGGTGTAAAGGGCCGTCTCCGGCAGAAAAGAGAGGGGAGAGATTGCGAAGAGGAGGACTTCGATCCGGTTGAAGGCCATCAGAGAAAAAGGCGTCATAGAACCCAAGCTCTGTGACCGGTGCGGTCAATGCATTGAAAAATCGGCCATTTTCCTTTTTCAAGAAAGTATGAGAAATTTCTACTGAATCCCTCTCAGAAAACCTGCCAGTCCACCCGAAAATGCACCCCCTCATCCTGAAGATCCTCCTCCTCATGCTCGATTTCCCGGAATCCATATCCCCAGTAGATCTCTGCATGGATCTTCCGGGACGGGTCCCAGAGCAGCCCAAGCCCGGCACTGGAGATGGTGTCAGGCCCCGGCACATGATACTCCCGGTTCTTGGCCCATCCCCAGTCGTAGAAGAGCGCGGCCTGTAAAAAGCCGTCTTCGGGGGCCGTGCTGATCTTCGGGATCGGAGCCCGGAAGAGGGGTGTGCGCCACTCCAAAGAGGAGATGATGCCGCTGTCTCTGACCAGCAGATTCTCCCGGTATCCCCGGACGCTGTTGGCCCCGCCCACCGAGAACTTCTCCAGGGGCAGCAGCGGATCATTTGCGAGCTGAAGGTCGATTTTGAAGATGACCCGGCTGTCCAGAGCCTCGGGAAAACGACGGGCCCACTGGAACTGCCCCAGCCAGGTAAAAAACCGGCTGTCCGGAAGGCCGTCACTGTTGATGGTGGCATCCATCGCATCCACCCCGAAGCTGAAGACCGAGCGGGCCGCAAAGACCTGCAGGCTCTTTCGAAGAAGCCAGTCCCCGGAAAGGCGGAGAACGCTGATGTCGCTCTTGCCGTCAGGAGGGACACCAAGGGAGAAGGAATAGGGCTCGTTGAGAAGAGAGGTCTCGCTGTGGCGCTTCTCTCCGGAAAGCGACAAAACCAGCTCATGCTCCGGAGTCTTGAAGAGGGGCCGGCTGAGGGTGATGCCCCAGGTCCGGGATTCGCTTTCGATGTTGATTTCGTGAAATGGCGCTTCAACCACCTCTGCCGCGTTCTGATTGTAGCTCACTTTTATGGCGGTCTCTTTGGCAGTCAGCGGAAATCGATAACTGCCGAAGAAATCATCCAGCCCTTCGGTGATCCCGTAGCTCAAATACAGGGCATCCCCCCAGCCGGTCAGATTGCGATGGGCCCCGTAGAAACCGATGCGCTCTCCGCCGATACTCGGGGAGCGATGGTTGTTCACTTCGATGCCGGCAAGCCATGCCCGCTCCTCATCCACCTTCACTTCCAGCCGGCTCTCTCCCGGCGCCATCCCCGGCTCCAGGACCGCATTGATCCGATGGATCAGCCGGTTGAGGTGAAGAAGCTGGACCTGCTGTTGAAGCTCGTTGATATTGAGCGGCGGACCTGCGCCTGTGGCCAGACGGCTTTTGATGTAGCGATCCCGAAGCCGCCGGGATTCGATGATATCGATGGCTGTCAGCTTCCCCTCGATGATCCGATAGGTGATCGTCCCCTTTTCCACCTTCTGATCCGGCAGCACCGCTCCGGAGTTGATGTATCCCCGGTCCGTATAGTGGCGGGTCAGCTTGTGGCGCAGCGCCTCCAGATCCTCGAAGGTGATGGGGCGGCCTGTATAGGGGGCCGCGATGGCCTTGAGCCGGGAGTCGGAAAAGACGCTGTTTCCGGTAAAATTGAAATTTTCGATGACGATCTTCGGCGCAAAGATCCCCTGCGCTTCCGGGGAGGGGAGAGGCGGAAGATCGGCTGCGCCGGGGGAATCGATGGCAAAGATCAGGAGCGCAGCGGCCATCGACATGAGGATGGAGATGGCGAGCCGGTGTCGGCAGGGTTTTCGGAAAAACAGAATAGGGCTGGATGGGGTGTACATGTCTCCTCGATTCGGTGATGGGTTCGGAACCAAAATGGGCTACATCCAGTTTCCGATCAAGAGAAATGGAGCCCAGTAGGCCGGATGGGAATACCCTTGGGTCTTCATCAGTTCGATCTGCGCGGCCTGCAGGGCCTGGGCCTTGGACAGAGATGAATCTTGTATCCTTTCATAGAAGCCGGCCACCAGACGGGAGGTGGCTTCGTCATCCACGAACCAGAGGGTGGCCAGCGCGCTTCTGGCCCCGGCCTTGACCGCGACCCCGGCAAGGCCCAAAGCTGCCCTGTCATCGCCTACGGCAGTCTGGCACGCGCTCAGGGTGAGCAGCTCCACCGGCTCCTCCCGGAATTCGTTCAGCCCCATGAGCTGCTCCAGCCTATCCATGGTCAGTCGATCGTCGTAGGTCAGCAGAAATGTCTTGTCCGGGTCCGCATCGAACTGGCCGTGGGACGCGATATGAACCACCGAATAGGGGGTCGAACCGATGGCCTCTTCGATATTGCTCAAAATAAAGTTTTCATCGATGAAAAGCCGGGATCGATAGAGAGAGCCGATCCTTTCCAGCTCCGATGCAACGCTCGGCAGCGGGTTGAACCCCTGAACCCCTTTTGTCAGGCCATTTGCCAGGACCTGGAGATTTTCCCGGGACAGGGGGCGGGGATCGGTCAGGGTTAGGCTCGGGGTGGTGACCAGGGCATACCGCTGAATGAGGAACTCTTCCCCATTGCTGAGGGCGCTCAGGGGAAGTGTCCGCAGGGGGCCGTCGGGCACGATGATCAGGGTATGGATATCCGCGCTTTTAAAATCTTCTTCATAGGGCGCGACGAGCCAGTCCCAGAGAAGGATCGAATAGCGGATATATCGGCTTCCGGGGCTTTGGAGTTTGGCCCGGAGATTGTGAACCGCGGCCGCGAGGCTTTGGGAATCGACCGCGGTGGTGTACCTCTTGAATTGCCCCGGAAGATTGACCAGAAGTTCGACCCTGTCCGGAAAGATGATCGGGTAGACAACAGCCGTATCTTTGCTGATCACCTCCTCGATGGCCGCGACCCTTTTCTGCTGTTTGGCCACGCAGGCATCATTGAAATAATCCTGAAGCTCCACAACCTTCATCTGTTCCACCGTCTCCCGGGCCTCCAGAAGATCGGCCTGAATCTCTTTTGGATCATCTGCGGCCGCGCTCCTTTTCAGCAGCAGATCCGCAAATTCAAGAAAAAGAGGGCCGGCAATCTGCCGAAAAGTGCCGCAGTTTCCCTCGGAACAGGCGGCAGCCAGATCCTGACGAATGGCTGTCATGCCGGCCGCGGCCCTTCGATATGCATCGATGGCCCGGTCCATCTCTTTTTTTTGGATCAAAAGGCGGCCCGTCTGCCAGTGCCATCGGTAGAGATCTTTTTCGATTCCGGCCTTTTGAGCCGCAAAAATGGCTCTTCTGGTGAACAGGAGGGCTTCATCGATATGGCCGGCTTCGCGGTAGATCCTTCCGAGCCGGCCCCAGGCCATCGAGGCCGCGCCCAGATCACCGATCCTCTCCGCGATCTCTCCGGCCTGTTCGAGGATCGTCACTGCCCTGCCGGTTTGGGGATCATCGGATGGGGCATCCGGAGGGTCGAAAAAATCGGCCAGCGCGATCAGCGCCCTTAGCTTCTCATGGGTATCCGGGAGGGAGTGAACCAGCGGGATGGCCGCGGATATCATGGATGCCACTTCCATCTCATCTCCGCGCTGAAGCGCGAGTCTTGCGCGGTTGAGCAGGGAATGGGCAGCGGTCCCAGGGTATCGGTCTCTTTCGGCAAGATGAACCGCTTCGGCATAGGCTTTTTCCCCTTCGGCCAAATCCCCTTGGGAGACCGACAGATTCCCGATGTTGTTCAGGATCACTGCCTGTATCCCTATGGTTCCCGCGGCTTTTGCTTTTTTCAGCCCATCTTCCAGATATGCCCGTGCGGCATCGAAGTTTCCTGCAGCATGTTCTGCCCTGCCCAGCTCGCAGAATACCGCGGCCAAAGCACTGTCCGATTTCAGGGATTCTGCAATGGATAGAGCGCTCTTCAGGTTTTTCTGCGCGGCCCGATAGTAACCCGCAGCCAGTTGGGACTGGGAAAGGCGGAAAAGCGCCTCCAGAAGTCGGCAGGGGGCGGTTTCGGGATCATACAGGCCCGCGGCTTTTTTCCAGTATTGGGCCGCATCAATGAAATCCCCGGCCGCGAAGGCGTCCCATCCTGCCATCATCGGGCGGTTTCCTTCCAAAAACCCATCGGGTCCGGCTTCGGGAACGCAGATCATCTCCGCGCCGCGGGCCTCGGGACAAGGGTTCCCCATCAACAAAAGAAGCACCAGCAAAAGAGATGCGGTGTGTAGAAGCGGTCGGTTTTTCATTTTATAAAATCTCCCCCTGCACCTTACATCTGATCCTCCATCCATCCGGCTATCAGATCGATCTGTTCATTCTCCGGCTGCTTCTTCTTCATCAGATCGACCAGCCCCGCCATCTCCTCGAATTGATCGTAATCTGCCATAACGCTGAAGAGGTAGATCTCCGGGGTGATATCGTTGGGGGTCGAGGACTTCTGCATCTGTTTGTAGATATTGAGCGCCATTTCAATCTCTTTTTTATCCGTATCCCGAAGAGGAAGAGATGGCCGGGGACTCTTCTCTTCCGATCCATCCACTCCTCTGACCGCGCTGGAGCCGGTCTTCTGCAACCGGGAGATGTCCACCAGAAGAGAGACCCGGCGGACTTCATTGGCCACATTTTCCGGAAGGGTACTCACAGCCGGCGCATTTTCCGATTTGCCCTTTCCCTGGTTTGAACCGGCCTCAAAGGCCACGGAACCCTGCCAGGATTCCTTGCGGCCCGTTTCAAAGAAGACGAGCTGGACCAGGCTCTCGGCCGGCAGGGTAAAGATATCCCCCTCGCGCACCTTCATGAAGTTTTTGGCCGGAAGGGATGCTTCTCCCGGGCTCTGATAGACCACATCCCCTTTCAACTGGGTCACCATTCCGACTGGACCTGCATAAGCAAAATCCGCGGCCCCCGTCATCAGAAACATCATCAAAAACATAAGCAGCAGGAGTGCGCTCCTGCCCAGCAGTGAAAAAGATCTTCTTTTCATCTCAACCTCCCTCTTTTTTGGCTTCATCCTCTTTTCTGTCGATCCCCAGGATTTCCACGACTTCAATCTCCCCCTGTCTGCCCGTGGGCGTGACTTTTTCCCGCTTTCCGATCCGAACCCCCGAACCTGCCAGGTCCGCAACCGCGCTGCTGGCCACAATGGTCCAACCGAATTTCTTGCAGAGGCTCTCCAGGCGGGAGGCCACATTGACCGTATCGCCGATCGCGGTGTATTCCATCCGTCTGGAGGAGCCGATATTGCCGATCACGACCTCACCCGAATGGAGGCCCACGCCGATCCGGAATTCGGGCAGATTCCGGTCGGAAAACCGCTCCTGAAGCCACCCGTTGAAATCCTGCGCGATCTTGGTCATTTCCCAGGCCGCGGCCACAGCTCTTTCCTGATGATCCGGAAGGGGCAGGGGCGCGCCAAAGAGGGCCATCACCGCATCACCGATGAACTTGTCCACCATGCCGCCCCGATTCAATATGGGCTCGCAGACCCGGGTGTAGTACTGGTTGAGCATCTCCACTACCTCATGGGCTCTGAGCTGCTCCGAGATGGTGGTAAATCCCCGGATATCGGAGAAGAGTACCGTCACCCGCATCGATTCCCCGCCGAGATCGGGCATCCGATCCCTTGCGATCACCTGATCAACCACCGCATCTGAGACATAGGGCCGAATCGCCATCTCCATCCGGGAGCGGCGCTTCTCCTCGCTGGTGAGCCGGAGCCCGAGAACCGCGATGTAGCTCAAGCCCAGAGCCGCCTGCAGATTCAATACCGGGAGGATCTGATTCTGGGTGAACATCAGAAATGAAGCGGCACCGCTGAGAATCATCAGAAAGAGAAGAAGGAGAAGCCCCTGCAGCGCCCGGACTCGAAAGAATAGAATGACCCCGGCTCCGGTAACCGCGATGAGCCAGAAAAGCCGGAGCGGCAGAGGGATGGGCCTGGGGAAGTTGCCCGTCAAGAGCGTCTCCACGATGTTGGCATGGATCTCCGCGCCCGACATGAGGCTCTTTCCCCGGGTGACGATTTTGGGCACATAGGGTGTCAGATGGATATCGTTGGTTCCGGCATATTCCGCGGAGATGATCACGGTTTTGCCGCTGATGATCTTTTGAATCTCCGGATCATTTTCCGCACCCGGTTCCAGAAGCCGGTGAAAGGAGATTCTGGGAAAGGTTCCCGGATGGCCTGCAAAACCGATGGGGAAGGGGGTATTGGACCGAAGAAACTGCTCGATCCGGGCAACGGCTTCGGAGCTTTCTGCTGCTTTTATGGCCATCACCGCAGCCAGGATCAGGCCGAATCCCTTCATTTCTCCGCTGCCATCATCGATCAGCCGGGGCACAAAGCGCCGAATCACGCCATCATCATCCATATAGAGGTTGGAAAGGCCGATGTCTGCGGAACCGTTGCGCAGGGAATAGAGATAGTCGGGAATGGGCATAAGAATATCGTTTTTCCCCTCTTCATCGACCGCTGCGGTGGCGATCAGCACAACATCTCCTCTGTTGAGCTGTTCCCGGAAAGGGATGTCGTAGGTGCGGCTCAGATCGCTTCCGGGGGTGTCGAGGCGGGAGAGCCAGGATTCGATGCTGACGGTGAACATGAAATCGATGCCGATGACCCTTGCCCCGGCCCTTCGAAGATTCTCTACTGCCCTTGCAAAGTGGGGGCCCCAGAAGACCATCGGCTCATCTTTGTACTCGATCAGGGTCTGATTGTCGATGGTGACGATGAGGCCATGTTCCGGTGCGGCCCGCACCCCGGAAAGCTGGTGCCACAGATCATAGTAGGCATTTTCGTAGGCGCCTAGCCATCGGGAACGGCCCCCGATCTCTGCAATGGTGCAGGTGAGGAGAACGGTGATGGCAAGCAGCAGGAATCGGCCGGGACGCTTTCGAAGCCAGTTCATTTTCATCCTTCTGATTTTGCTGGAATAAAAAAAGGAACTCTTTGAAATTCAATAGCAGAAATCCGAAGGGCTTTCAAGAAACTTTTTCCAAAGGGAGGGAGGGCGCGACCCAAGGGAAGGAATATCAGTACAATCCCGGCAGATCGAAGCCGGTCTCTCCTCTCTCCTGAAGCCACCGACGCACCGGTTCGGTCTTGTGGATTTTGACAGAGCCCACCGCGATGATCCGGCCCCGGCGGGTTTCGATCATCCGGAGATTGATGTCGAGAAAATCAGGGGAGTTGACGGTGATGCCGGTCTCGATGACATCGAGATGGTAGATCCTTCCCAGCCGCTGGGCCAGCTCCTGGTCGATATATCTCTCCGGCTCTTCGACATTCTCAAGGCGCAGCTCCCGTATCACATCCTTGAGCAGAAACCGCTCTACAATGCTGAAGTTCTCTGCAATGGTCGGCTCCAGATAGGAGAAGGTGAGGGCCTTTTCGGTGACGTAGTTGTGCATCTGGGTGACAGTGTTCCGGTCGATGTCGGTGATCTCCAGAAATCCGAGCTTGAATTTGCCCATCCGGCTGTTCCGGTATTCGGGCTTCAGGGTCATGGCCATCTGCTCCACCGCGTCTGCGATCTTCTGGTCCACCTGCACCTCGATGGTGTTTCCGTCGAGCATCGTCTTCCGGACATCCCGTAAGCGCTGAAGATCCGATTCGGACATGGGGTCATACAGGATATCCTGAACCGTCTGGCAGCCGGTAAAGAGCCCGGTAAAGAGCAGAATGGCGATCATAAGCGGAATATGGCCGATTTTCATGGTTGTTTTCCCTGGCGGTGGCGTAAAGGGGTCTAAAACCGGAGGCGATAGCCGAAAAAGAACGATTCCTCGCTCAGCTCATTTTTTTCATACAAGGCCTTGTCGAATTCGATCTGTAGAGCCCGGAAGCCGAGCAGCACCGTTCCCCTCCGATAGTCGAGGATATTTATGCCCAGGGCGATCCGGGCATCGAGATAGCTTTCGGTATCTTTGAAACACATGGGATCGGGCCCTGTTGCCACCTCGCCGATTATATCGAAGCCGACATTGGGGATTGCCAGAATCGCAGAGATCAGAAAGCTGATGGCCCCCACATCCGCATCCTCATTGGAATTTTTATCCGGATGGATCGTCTCCACGGTTCCGCCGATCCCGCGAAAGCCCATGGATAACAAGAAGCGGTCCTCGTCAAAGAGCCGGTTGCCAAAGGAGAGATCCCCGCTGATCAGGGTATATTCATCATCGGAAAATGATCCGTTGATGCCGATGGACATCGCGTTGGGGCCTCTGGTCAGCTCTTTTCCGATTCTGGCCTCCAGGGAATCATCATTTGCGTTGAGTTCCACATAGAAGGGATCGTAGAGCCCGCCATCATAATAGCCGTCATTGTTGTACTGATAATCTCGTTCATAGGGACCGTCATACCCCCCCCGGGGATCGATTTCGACCCGCTCTAGCCTGCCGAAAGCAGGTGTTGACAGAATAATGGACAGGAGCATAATCCAACCGATGATCTTTTTCATTCTCTTCCCCTTGTGCCGGTTTGAAATTGGCTGAAAAACATCGGACTATCGACCCTCTTCGATCTTTTCGAAAAAGGTTTTTTCGGGCCGCTGCGGAAAGACATCTGACCAGTTCTTCACCCGCTTCTGCAGGATATGGCGACGGATCTCTCCGTTTTTGTCTCTGGGAACCTTCTCCTTGTCGATGAAGTCGATCCATCGGGGGATAAGATAGGGAGACATCTTGTTGTTGTTCCGGATGATATTGTAGACAAAGTTGAGGATCTCCCGCTTCAGGTTGCTGGTATCGGAATACCCCTCGTTGAGGACCACATAGGCGATGGCCTCGTCCCGCTGGCCCACCACCGAGCTGATTGCCACGGCCGGGTGGCCGTCCATCATTCGACCGATCTTGGGATACTGGGTCTTGGGCAGCCGCTCCCGGGGGACGAAATCCATATATGCCGGCACCACATTGGGCGGTATCCAGTTCTCCTGAATCCTATTTTCCACATGCTTTAAGATATCTTTTTTCAGGATTTTGGTTCCGGTGACTTTGGACTCCAGGAGCACAAAGGCATACGGCTTGACCAGGTTGTCCTCGTCCCGGTATCCGACGATTGCGCTTTCGTAGACTGCGCGGTGGCTGGAGATGATCTCCTCGAGGTTCTTTACCTGGTCCGCAGAGATATATCCGCCGAGGCGAAGGGCCTTGACCTCTCCGTAGAGGTTGATAAAGGAGAGATCGGATCGGGGAAAAATCCCGTAGATGGCGTTGAGGCGGTCCTCCAGGATTCTGCCGTTGGTGAGCATCAGCAGAAGAATCGGCACGAAAAGAGCCCCCAGAATCCATCGTTTCTGGGAATTTGGATCTCGCGAGGCCCAGGCCAGGATCACCACAATGATGGCCATGGCCGTGATCAGCATGAAAAAGGAGTATTCCGGGTTGTCCCCCGCGCCGATCCTGCGGATGTCCACATACGAGGCAATGGTGATGAAGAGGATCAGAAAATAGATCCCCAGCAGCTTGATCAGCTCCAGGCTGTCGAGCTGCTTGTCCTCGAAATAGGCTGAAACGAATTTGTAGAGCACATAGAGCAGAAAGACGATCAGCCAGGGGATAAAAGTCTCGATATCCAGGTAAAAATAGAACTTCTCATTGATTTCACCAATCAGGTCTCCGGTC
Organism: Desulfobacteraceae bacterium; assembly: GCA_011390345.1. Taxonomy (GTDB): domain Bacteria; phylum Desulfobacterota; class Desulfobacteria; order Desulfobacterales; family JAABSP01; genus JAABSP01. The sequence continues at coordinate 22,151 of JAABSP010000058.1, read as the reverse complement.
CTCTGGACTAAACCCATCATTTGATCTGCCATCTATACCTCCGGGTATGCAGAAAAGGCGATCCGCGCCCATTGCTCTATGCATATATGATAAACCCAGGCTTCTGTCAATGCACAAGCCGTTTTAGAATCTCTGCAACCCGCGCCCGAACCCGGTCCGCATCGATCGGTTTGGTGATGTAATCTGTGCCGCCGGCAGAGGTACAGCGGCTCCGGTCTGCGGGGTTGTCGGCCGCGGTGAGGAAGACGACCGGGATATCTGCGGTGCCCGGATTTTCTTTCAGAATCCGGCAGACCGCATCCCCATCCATCTCCGGCATCCGCAGATCCATAAGGATCAGGTCCGGACGATTCCGGCGAACATACTCTATGGCCCTCCTACCGTCCCGGGCAACCCCGAGCCGGTACTCATCCCGCAACGCGTGGATGAGTACATCGATATTGGTTTTGTTGTCATCGACCAGAAGGATTTTATATCCGGGAAAAGGCGCATACGCGTCTGGTGCTGTTGGGGAAAGGGATGCTGCCATTTCCTCGGTGTAGGATTTTACGGTGCTTTGGAGTTCGGCAAACAGGGCTTCGACCTGGGTCAGAAGATCTAAACTCCTCTCCATATCCCCTGTGGAGCAGACCTCTTCAAGATGCCTGGCCCCATTTTCCAGGGCCGCAGCCCCGACGGTGGCGGCAGACCCTTTCAGCGCATGGGCCTGGATGGAGGCTTCGGTAAAAGAGCGATTTCTGATCAGCTTCCTGAGCCGGGGAAGGGAGGTGCTTTTCTCCTCGCAGAAGAAGGTGAGCAGATCTGTGTAGACCTCTATATTATTGCCGACGCGGCTGAGGCCATCCTCAACATCGAGGGGAGGCAGGAACGATGCGGCCAAAGAGATGCGAGTCTTCTCATTTTTGGGGTTTCCTGCACAGATCCCAGCGATAAAGGGTTGGCCCGTCCTGGTCGGGAGAGGAAATTTGACCATCCTGAATGTCCCTGCCTCCATATCTTTATCTTTGGTTATCGGAGAGAGATCTCCCGAGCAGTACTGCTGAAGAATCTCCTGGTCTCCGGCCATCAGGGAGCCGGCCATTTCCGGGGGCCAGAGTTCTTCATCGGTTTTGTGGAGATACTTTATCGAGCTGCTCTTCATCCGCCTCTTTGCCGATGCATTGAGATAGAGATATCTCCCCTGGTTGTCCTTGATAAAGGCCATACCCGGCATGTGGCGCAAAAATGCGGTGAAAAGGGTTCGGCCTCCCCTGCATTTGGATAGTGCCCGCCATTTGATTCCCAGGTGAAACGCGATCCTCCCCAGCTCGGCCGGGTCCTGCAACTCCGGCAGATAGAGCCATTTTTCAGACGCGCCGGCCGCCGCGGTCATCGCTTTGCCGGTAATGTCCGAAGCTGCTTTCCCGGTGCTGTGGAAGAGAAGGAGCTGGACATGGGGATCGGCTTTTCGAATCTCGGAAATCACTTCAATGCAGCCGATTGCAGAGAGGATATCCAGATCGATGATGCCCGCGGCAAAAGGTTTTCCATCCTTTCGGGCATCCCCTGCGGTCCGGGGTGCGGTCTCGATTCTCTGCAGCCCTACAAAGGCAAAGGTCTCCTTGTCTGGTCTCCTTTCAGACCGCCCTGCCGATTCGATCTCCTGCAGATAGACCGCCAGCCGTTTTTGATCCGGGTCCGCTGCGAAAAAACGTAAGATTTCCCTGTCCATATGGCTCCCCAAGGGCAATGTCCTCTGACATCGAAATCATTCCTATTGAATGTTTTAAATGGGCGAATCGATAATTGCAAGATCTTTGTCGTTTTCCTGGGTCGGCTTTTGAGCGTTTGGAAAAAAACCGATGAAGAATCATTTGACAATGGCATGGCCTTGGTTTTTAATGGAGCTTCTTTTGCGGCTGTTGCAAATGAGGATCTTCAGATGACCAGACGAGATGAACGGATAAATCGAAAGGAGCGCATTCGATGACGGAGAAGGCATTTCAGGACCATTACCCCGATGACATGAGCCACTGCTACGGCTGCGGAAGGCTCAACGACTACGGACATCAGATCAAGAGCTACTGGGACGGGGAGGAGAGCGTCTGCACCTATACCCCGAGCCTCTATCATACGGCCATTCCCGGATTTGTCTATGGCGGCCTTATTGCAGCGCTGATCGACTGCCACTCCACCGGGACCGCGGCCGCGGCCCGATATCGGAGTGAAAACCGGGAGATGGGCTCGGAGCCGGTCCTGCGCTTCGTAACCGGGTCCCTCAATGTCAAATACCTGAAGCCGACGCCCATTGACGGCCCTCTGGAGCTGAGATCCAAGGTGAAGGAGATCAAGGGCAAAAAGGTGGTGGTGGAGACGGAACTTTCGGCCAAGGGGCAGGTCTGCGCCACGGGCGAGGTGGTCGCGGTCGAAATCCCGGAGAGCATGATGCCGAAGGCATAAGGGAGAGGAGATGTCCCCGGATATTGGTCCCTTTCTCTCTTCAGGAAGGCCCCTGGTGATGGCGCATCGGGGTGGGGCAGGGCTGTGGCCCGAAAATACCCTCGATGCTTTTCATCAGGCTCTGGAAACCGGTGCCGATATGCTGGAGACCGATATCCGGGCCACAGCAGACGGCCATCTGGTGGTGATCCATGATCCAAATCTGGATCGGACCACCAGCGGCACAGGCCCTGTCTCCGGCATGACCCTGCATCAGCTCAAACAGCTCGATGCATCTGTTTCAAGGGGAGAAAAGCATCCGGAAGAGATCTGCAGGAGGAGACCATCCGGAAGAAGGATCACCGTTCCGACTCTGGAGGAGGTCTTTCTGCGCTTTCCCGATATCCGGATCAACATCGATATCAAACAGCTCCATCCGCCCATCGTCGCGCCCTTCTGCCGGATGATCCGAAAGCATGGGATGGCCCGAAAAGTCCTTGCGGCCTCCTTTGATCATCGGACCATCGCGGCCTTTCGACGCTGCTGCCCGGAAGTGGCGACCGCGGCCTCCAAGCCGGAGATCCAGTGGTTTTTTCTGCTGCACCGGATCGGCCTGAGCCGGTTTTCCAGAGCCCCGGGAAGATCCTTTCAAATTCCTGTGACCTTTGGCCGATTCAGAATCGCCTCCCGTCGATTTGTCCGCCATGCCCACCGGATCGGCTGCGGCGTCCATGTCTGGACCGTAAATGATAAGGCCCAGATGCTGCAGATGATAGAGATGGGGGTGGACGGCATCTTCACCGATTATCCGGACCGGCTGACGGAACTGTTGGAAAAGCCCTCCCGCTGATAGAGAATCAGCTCCCACCTGTCTTCTTCGGTATCATGGCGTAGGATATAGAGGTCACGGTCCTCGCCGATCACTTTGAAATACCGGTGATCCAGAGCAAGCCACTGATCCAGCACCTCTTCCACCCCGATGCTTCTGTCGTCAAAATGCAACCGGACCGGACGCTCCTCCCCCCGATATCCTGCATGACAATCCACTGAAATTTCGATCATATCCGCTCCTTTCGATACGGTTTTCGGTTCAGGCATATCCTCCGTTCCGAAGCCTTGACCGCGTCGATTTTTGGCCCATAATATGGGTTTTTGAAAAGAATGTGACAAGGGACAGAGAAAATGTGTCTGATATTGATGGCTTATGAGATGAAACCCGAATACCCCCTGATCGTCGCAGCCAACCGGGACGAGTTCTACAGAAGGCCCACCCGCGCCGCACACTACTGGGAGGATGCACCCCATCTACTCGGGGGGCGGGACCTGCAGAGCCGCGGCACCTGGATGGGAATCTCCCAAACAGGGCGGTTTGCCGCGCTGACCAATTACCGGGACCCGGCAAATGTAAAACCCGATGCGCCATCGAGAGGGGAGCTGGTGAAAGGGCTGCTGGTCCATGATCGGCCCGTTGCTGAAGGTTTGCGCCGCATTCAGCCGGAGGGGGAGCGGTACAATGGATTCAATCTCATTGCCGGAGATGAGAGGAGGTTCTACTATTACTCAAATCGGGGAAATGATATTGAACCCCTTTTCCCCGGCATTTATGGATTGAGTAATCACCTGTTGGATACGCCGTGGCCCAAGGTGGAGAGGAGCCTTTTTCGATTCCGGGAGGAGATCCGAAAGAAAGCGATTGACGTTGAAAGTCTCTTTGAAATTCTGGGGGATCGCACCCAACCGCCTGATGAGCTTCTTCCGGAGACCGGCATGGGATTGGAATGGGAGCGGATTCTCTCGCCGGCATTTATTGTCAGCCAGACTTACGGAACCCGATCCTCCACAGTGATCCTGAAGAAAGAGAGCGGGAGGTGGGATTTTCACGAGCGGACCTTTATCCCGGACCGAGAGGGAGGATTGGCCGAGGAGACCCGCAGCTTCGTCCTGTGAGAGCTTTATCTATTAGGCTTTACCTATGAGAGCTTTACATGGGCCCAAAGAGAGCGGCTCAGGTATTTAGGATGCCATCGGAAGCTCGGCTGCAGTGCGCATGCGCTCTTCCAGTGGTAGAGATATATCTCCGGCAGACGGGATCTCCAGGCGATCTTGCACAGTTCCAGATGCTCTTTGGCATAGATAAGGTCTTTGACCCCTTCGACGGCCGGATCGAGCCGGGGGTGCTCCTCGAAGAAATAGTCGAGGTGGCGCATGTCCTGCTCAATGATCTTGTCATAGTTGTGCCGGGCTCTGTGGTTGACATGGCGCCGGTATTTGGACAGGAACTGGCCGGTGAACGCGAATTTGTAATGAACCGCCAACGTGAAGTGGAGCAGCAGATCCTCCTTCACCCGAAGATCCTCCCGATAGCCGCCGATCTCCTGGACGATCGACTTCCGGACCAGGTATGAGCCGGTGCGGACGAAGTTGTCGAAGAAGAGGTGGGGCAGGATATTCCCGTCATGATAGGTTTTGGATTTGGTCTTGGCGGGCCTCAGATTCGAATCGCAGGTCAGTTTTTTGCCGTAGCTGAGCCCCCATTTCGAATCCTGTTTCTGCCGGCTGTAGAGTTCTTTCCACAGGGTCTCGAGGGCATGCAGTTCCAGCACGTCATCGGAATCGAGGAAGAGGACATATTCTCCGCTGCAGGAGAAGAGCCCACGGTTTCGGGCTGCGGCCTGACCCCGGTTTTCCGGCTGCTGCAGCAGAACAATGGGCCGATCGGATGCCGCCAGCCGTTCATAGGTTCCGTCTGTTGAGCCGTCATCGACCACCATCACCTCGATGTTTGGATAGGTCTGGTTCAGCGCACTGTCGATGGCCTCGAAGACATACGCGATTCGATTGTATACCGGAATGATGATACTGATCAGGGGTTCCTGCTGGGACAACTTCTCTCCTCCTCCCGCGGCTCCGGGAGATACATGGGCCGCTCTTATCCGACTTTTCGGTTTATGAATGCTCTGTCTGCACTATTAAATCAAAGATCTCTTTTGGCTTGTTTTTCCAGGAGATCTTTTCTACTCTTGATCTTGCCCTTTGGAACATCTTCTGATACCAGATCGGATCATCTGCCAGTGTTTTGATGGCTGCCGCAAAGCCTTCCATGCGGCCCAGAAGATTTTTAAGAGATCATGACCTCCGATACAGAATCCCATACGGAATCTACAGAGATGCTTGCCATACAGTAATTCTCCTCTCTGGGACAGCGGGGCGCGCTGTGGCCGCAGGGCCTGCAGGGAAATTCTGCTGCCAGCACTCGATCGCGGCTGCGGCGGGGGGCCCACGCCTCCCAGAGGGTAGGGCCGAAAAGGGCGATGGCCGGTGTGCGGACCCCTGTCGCGATATGGATCGGCGCGGAATCATTGCCGATCAGAAATCTTGCGGCCTTGATCACGGCCGGCAGCATCTTCAGCGGCAGCTTCCCCGCACAGTCGATGCTCTTTTCCCTACAGCGCATCTGGCCTATGATCTCCCCTGCAGCGGAGCGATCCTCCTTTCCCCCCAAAAAGAGAATGGGAAGATCGTATCTTTTGATGATCCGGTCCCCCAGTGCGGCAAAATGGTCGGTGGGCCAACTCTTGTACGGCCTGCGGGCGCCCGGATGGATAATGGCAAAAGGCGCATCCGGATCGATGCCCGCTTTTTGGAGTTCTTTTTGGGCCGCAGCCCTTTTTTCAACCGAGACCGGGATCTCCGGATGGATATCGTCAACCGGCAGATCCAGCATCTCCGCTGCCCGAAGATGGTGATCCACCGTATGCACCCGGTCCAGGATCGACGGAACGATATGGGTGTAGCAGCGCCGCTTCCACCCCTCCCGGTAAAAGCCCATTCGGACAGGGGCTCTTGAAACAAAGGTGCAGAAACAGCTCCGGTCGTTGACGGTCAGATCGACTACCAGATCATACTCTCTTTTCCGGAGCTTTGCGCAGAGACCGATAATCTCTTTCAACTGCGCCTTTCTGCCTTTGTCATAGGTATGGATGGCCTCGATCCAGGGAAGATCATCCAACACGCTCTCGGTTCCCCGGTTGACCAGCAGATCGATCTTTGCATCCGGCATCCCCTTGTGAATGGCCTTAAGCAACGGTGTCACCAGTACCGTATCCCCGATGTAGCGCATCTTGATCACCAGGATCTTTCGAATATCGGCGATCGCAATGGCCCCGGCCTCTTTTCCCGAATCATTCACCGGATCGTCTATCTGTTGATTTCCGCGCATGTCCGGGAGATCCTCCCCTCCTTTTTCCGCCGCACCATGATCTTCTCGGTATGGCGGGCGATCCGCTCTCTTTTTCCTCTGATCCATCGGCACTGGAACCGATCCCAAGGGGAAAATTTTTCCTTTCCTTTATAGCAGAGGAGGAGACGATCGAGATCCGGTTCGGAAAAGAGATCATTCGGCAGAGTGTAGCCGATTTCTGCAAGACTTTTGATGATCCAGCGGAACCGAAAAAGCTTTTTCCGATCCACCCTCTGAAGGTCGTAAAGGGCAAGCTCCGGTGATTCATTCGGTTCGGGATACCGCAGGAGGATATGGGTGGCGTTGAAATCCCGATGGTTGAAGCCGGCCCTGTGCATCTTTGCCGCCAATATGCCTATCCCCTGCAGAAGCGCCGCCCTTACTTTTGAATCTTTGAAGATTTCAGGCCTTTTTTCCAATAATGCCTCCAGGGGAATGAAAGGAGTGAAATCCCGTGTTGCAATAAAGGATTCGACCATTTTCCGACCACTATCATTGACGAACCGTTCCCCCATTGCCGCGGGAATCACGGTCCCGATCCTCTTTTTTCGGAAGGCGAGGATGTTTTCGAATTCGATTCTTCCCTGGGAGGAATTTCGAGCGGAGCTGCGCTCGGCCCGATGAATCTTCAGAAAATAGGCGCCGCCGCCCCTTGCCTCCGGGATCGGAATCCGGATCACCGAACGCTCGGGGATCTTTTTGATCAGGGTTCCGCCATTTGGATTGAAGAACCCATCAAAGGAATATAGCCCCAGCTCGAACAGATGTTCGTATTCCGACCGGTTGTAAAGAAGGTTTCCCGCTTTGATTACTTGAACAGGTCGCGCGTCGGGAATCATGAAAGCTCCTCATAGAGCGATTCGATCCTCTCGAAGTGCGCATCCCATGTACAGGCTCTGGCCGTCTCTGCCGCGGCTTTGGCCATTGCATCCCTCCGGTTTTGATCCCGGAGACGAAAAATGCTTCGCGCCAGGTTTTCAGCCGCTCCGGGCGCGATGATGTATCCGTTCACATCCGCTTCGATCCGTTCGGCCGCGCCGTTGGCCGTTGTCGTGATCACCGGCAGCCCGCAGGCCATGGCCTCCAGGCAGACATTGGCAAAGGGGTCATACCAGGTGGTCAGCACAAAGAGATCTCCTGCGGCCAGAAATTTTTCCACCTCGGGCTCTGTTCCCGTAAAATGGATCTGGCCGGCAATCCCCAGCTTTTCCGCCTCCCTCCGGTACGGTGCGGGATGGCCCCCCCCGATGATGAGAGCCTCGATGTCGGAATCATCGAGCCGTTTCATGGCTGCCATCAGTGTTTTGAGCCCTTTGAGTTTGAAATCATTGGCCACAAAGATCAATAGAAGTTTCTCCGGGCCGATCTGGTATTCCCTGCGGATCTGGTCTCGATAGATCTTCTTGAGGCCGGGATGAAAGCGCCGGGTATCGACCCCGTTGTAGATCACCCGGATGAGATCGGCCGCGGCCGGATAGTGCGCCAGGATCTGATCGCGCACCAGCCGGGAATTGGCGATGATAGACCTTGCCTTCCCTTTTGTAAAGATTCTTTTTTCCAGATACCCAAGAACCTGTCTGCGGGGGCCTATGGATTTCAGCCATCGTACAAAAGGAGAGGGATAACACTGCTGCAGTTGAACCGGATTGAGGCCGTCCGATGCCCGGAAGATATCCTGCTCCATGATTCGATCCATGCTGTGGAGGATCTCGATACCGGCCTTTTGGGCCATCCGGGAGGCAAAATAGGCAAAGCTCAGATGTTTTGCAGGGGAGGAGAGGGGAAACATGGGAACCCTGTGAAAGAGCGCTCCGGGTTCAGGGTCGGCCCGGTGGGCAAAGAGATGAACCGTATGCCCCTTTTGAATCAGATGGCGACAGAGCATCATCGAATATCGCTCTTTGCCGCCCTTCTTATCGGTATAGATCCGGCAGACGATTCCGATCTTCATCGATTTTCCCGATGATAGAGGATGAGCCGACCCTCTGAGGGAGAATCCCACACCCTCAACCGGACAAATCCGGCCGCCTTCTCAAGCCTCTGCCATTCATGGGCCGACTGTTCGAATGGCTGCGTATTAAGAATGAAGTAATCAAACCTTTTCAGGGTTTCGGCATCCCGCATCTTTTCGGGGGAGATGAGAGTCTCCCGGTCAAAGGGGAGAGCGTTGCGGCTTTCCTCCTTCGCGTAGAAATCGATCAGAATCAGTTCTTTTATTCCCGCTCCGATCCGGAAAAGATCTTCTGAAGGGGAATTCTTCTTCTCGAACCGGGAAATATAGCCCCCGATCTCCTTGAATACCATCTTTTCAGCCCGATCGTCATACCGGGCAATCTTCGGAAGGGTAACGAACAAAATCAGAGCGGCAACAAGTGCATAAGGGGCCTTTGATTCTGCTGAAAAGAATCCTCTGATTTTTCGGAGAAGAGCATATATGCCGTATCCGACAAAGGGGTAGGCCGGAAAGAGAAAGAGGACAATCCATCGATTGTACATGGCCCAGAGGTGAAAGACCTGCACATAGAGGATGAGAAGAGCGGTTGTGCATAGGATAAGCAGGTAAATGAGCCGGTCGTCTCTGCGGATCTCCCTTCGCGCTTCGTAAAGCCCGAGGATGAAAAGGGCAAAGAAGGGGAGATAGAACGCGCGAACCACCTGCACCAGAATGACCCCGAGGCCGATGAACCATACGAGATTTCGAACCTTTTCAAAGAAATACCGCTGAATGCCGGCCGGGTCCTGGGCCTCGATGAGCCGTGAGAGGGTATCGCGGATCTCATGATATCTTCCGGAAAGGCCGGACAGCCGTTCTAAAATCCGCTCCGAAAAGAGGAGATCGATTCCGCCGGGACGGAGCAGATGAAGATTGATGATGCCGACGATTCCAAGGAGCAGGATGGGGCCGAGAAAAAAGAGGAGTCCCTCCCAGCGTTTCCGGCCCCGGTTGACAGGCAGGGGAAGGAGGAGGAAAAACGCGGAAGCGGCCGCGATTCCCACCACCTCGATCCGGGCCCATGCCGCAAAGAGAAAGCTCAGAGCGCTGAAGAGATAATGCCATCGCCCTTTACCTTCGATTCCGAGAAGAAAGAGATGAACCCCCAGCAGAAGGAAAGGCCAGCAGAGAGGCCCCCGGATCACATCCCGGCTGGCATTGATAAATGGCGGCGAGAGGGCAAAGGTCAACAGCGCAAGAACCGCCACATTCTCGGAAAAGAAGCGCCGGATCAGCCAGTAGAGAGGAATTAGCCCAAGGCAGGCAAAAAAGCAGGAGACGCTCATTGCAGCCATTTCCCAGTCTCCGAAGAGCGGAAAAGCCCCGGCGATCGCGATGGAGTAGTTGGTCAGATAGGGATAGCCTGCGGTGATGAGATCCGGCAGGCCATGATAGAATGCCTTGGCCTGCTGGATGTAGAAAGTGGCATCTGTATTGATGATGCAGGTCTGCCAGAGAGCGAAGAACCGCAGCAGCGCACCCAAAAAAATGGCCAGCAGCGCTGGCCGGGATATGGCAAAGGGAGAGGAGGGCTCAGGGCTCATAAAAGGTGGCGATAGGATCTCTCATGATCCGCTCGATGGCCTCCTGCGCGGTATCTGCAGCCTTGGGAAAGACATCGTGAAGCGCCCGGATATGGCGCAGATTGTCCGCAGTTCTCAGGACCAGCATGGCCAGATCCCCCTCTGCCAGCTCCGCGACCTCCAGCACATCCTTCCACGGCGTTTTTCCCTCGGCCCACAGGTAGATCGTCAGCGCAGGGCGCAGATAGAGCGGCTTTGGCCCGAATCCTCTCTCGATCAGCAGTGTGACGAATTCTCTCAATCCTTCTTTTACACTCGAAAGCGTCTTCATCAGCACCTTTGGAACCACTCCCCGCTCCATCCGGTCATCCACCTCCCGCTCGTTGACAAAAGAGGCGATGATGCCGGCCAAAAGCGCGGGGTCCGATTCCGGAAATACCTTCTGCCGGAAACCTTCCGCGATCATCAGCGGCTCATCCACCCGAAGCTGGGATGCCCAGATTCCCTCCTCGGTCAGATCGCCCTCGGGATTGACATACCCTGTCTCCTGAAGAAAATCAAGATGGCGGGTGAAATCTTTCCAGAGATGGTCCGTATCGTTCTCCAGCCTCCGCTGGGCTTTTTTGTTCTTTTTCGGACCATTTACCAGCATATAGGTGGCAAATGACCGCTTCAGAAGCGCCTGGATTTCCACGGGGCGGTGGGAGAGCAGCAGGTTCAATGTCATGGAGAAGTTGATCTTGATCTGGCTGAAGACATGCGCGGGGTGCGAGTGGAAGAGCTTGGCCATGAGCGGCGTGTCCATGAACTTCCCCGGAATCACCACGGCAAACCCGATGTTGTCCATTCCCCTTCGACCGGCCCTTCCGGTCATCTGGTGGAACTCGGTTGGGTTCAGGGGGATGAATTCGACCCCGTTGAAGCGATCCGAGTTCAAAAAAAGTACCGTGCGCGCTGGAAAGTTGACCCCGGCCGCGACCGTCGAGGTGGCAAAGACCGCATCCAGGAGCCCTTCGGTCATCAGGGTCTCCACCACGATCTTCCAGGCCGGCAACTGACCGCTGTGGTGTGCCCCCACCCCGAGATTCTTCAGATGCCAGAGCTGCCGGTTCTCCGCGATATGGTCGCTCTGGGCCGCAAGCTCGGCCACCCGCTGCTGAAGGATGTCCTGCCGCTGGGGATCTTCTAGCCTGTGCTCGGTGCAGAGTTCAATGGCTGCATTGCAGTCGGCCCTCGATTTTAAAAAGAAGATAGCCGGCAGAAGCCGGTATTTCTGAAGGATTTCAAGGATCTCCCCCATAGGGGGAAGCTTCCGGGCCGGGCCAAAGACCGGCGCACTGCTGTCATTCACATAGACGCTCACCCGCTTGTTGAGCTTAGGCGCTCTCCCCTTTCTCTTGGATATGAGCGGAAAAAGAGTTCCTGACGGGTGGAGAAAGAGCGGATAGAGAGGAACAGGCCGCTGGGTCTCCTCCACCACGATGCATTTCCGGCTCCGGTTGGCCGCCAGCCACCCCGCGATCTGATCCGCATTGCCGATGGTGGCCGAGAGCATCAACAGCGGGATGCGGGAGGGGAGATAGATCATGATCTCCTCCCAGACCACCCCACGATCCTGATCTCCCAGGTAATGGGCCTCGTCCAGAATGACGAAGTCGGACTTGAGGTCATCTCCGTGGTGCATGGCATCATAGAGCTGGTTTCTCAATATCTCGGTGGTGCCGACAAGAACTACCGCATCGGGCTTCTCCTTCCGATCCCCGGTGAGAATCCCCACCTTCTCCTCGCCGAAGAGCTGGCAGAAGTCCAGATATTTGGAGTTGCTCAACGCCTTGAGCGGGGAGGCATACCAGGCCCGCCCCCCTTTTGTGATGATCTTTTCGATGGCCTTTTCCGCGATCCAGGTCTTTCCGGAGCCGGTCGGGGCCGTGACCAGACAGTCGCCGGAGTCGATGGCCTCTAAAGCCTCCAGTTGAAACGGGTCCGGCACAAAGGGGCTCTTTTCCGGAACCCCGATGGAGGAGAAGACCCCTTTGAGCCGGCTGTCCGCGCCCGGCTTGATCTTTACGGTTTTAGGATGGGAGGTCTGGCGTCGGGGGCCGGGACCTTTTTTGGACCCCGGGGGCCTTTTTCGAGGGGTATATTTCTTTTCAGAGGTCATATCAATCCGCTTATGATCTTTTTGATGCGCGCAACCGAATCTGAATTCGTGTCATAGGGTGAGCGGCCGTCGAGATCGGCCTCAATCAAATCCGGATCATACGGGAGAAAGCCGAGAATGTCAAAATCTGCAAGGTGTTTTCGGATAAAATCCTCATCTTTTTTGTTTCGGATCTTGTTTCCCACCACAGAGATGTTGGAAAGCCCGATCTCCGATGCCAGTTTCCGGATGTGGCCGGCAGTGTCGATACTGCGCCTTCCCGGCTCCACCACCACGATCAGCCGGTCCACCGCACTGGCTGTGGAGCGTCCCAGATGCTCGATCCCGGCCTCCATATCCATCACCACCACCTCGTCACGGGCCAGAACAATGTGGGTGACCAGAACCTTCAACAGGGTACTCTCGGGACAGATGCAGCCCGCGCCGCCCTTTTTCACACCGCCCAGCCGCATCAGCTTGATGTTGTCCATCTTCACCGAGAGCGCATCCGGCAGATCATCCACCTTGGGGTTGAGCTTGAAAAACCCGCCGATGCTGCCGGGCTGCGCCTCGGTGCGCTCGAAGATCATCTCCTTCATTTCGGAGATGGGCACGACATCTTCTGCGCCCGGAACCCCGACAGCCGCGGCCAGATTCGCATCCGGGTCAGCATCGATGGCCAGCACATGTTTCCCCTCATCACTCAAGGCCCGGATCAGAAGCGCCGAGAACGTGGTTTTTCCCACCCCGCCTTTTCCGCTTACCGCTAGTTTCATGGTCTGTTATCCTTTCATTTTTTTTTGACCACATCTAAAAAATATAAATATTATCATGCGGACGGTGATTATCAAGAGTGATTGGTCCAACCATTCTGAAAAAGCTTGGAAAAATAGGGGCAGGGGCCTATATCCGGAAATCCTGTACCCTGGAAAGCATCGGGATCGCGGTGCGGGATGAACTCTTTCCAGCAACTGGAGCGGAAAAAGAAATGGCCGAAAGTGAAACATAATATTGCAGTTTTTTTTTATTCATATTAGGATCTGTCTGGAATGAAAACAAGCTGGGCAAATCAAAAATGATTGGGTGAAAAAGCATGGCGAAGATCACGAAATTTCAGGTGGCCAGCGGTTTGTATCTGATCGAAATCCCCGACGCGAATCTCTATATTCTCTGCGGATGCCCGGCCGACAGCGTCAAGCATCTGATGAAGCGGGGCCTCATCGTTACCAAAGAGAAGGACGGCGTCTATTTCGAAACCGGCCCCAATGCGCTGCTTCTTTCCGATGTGCTGGTGCAGAACGGCAGCTTTGCCAACCTCGGAGAGTTTCCCGTACTCCAGATGCTCTACCGGCAGGGGATGATCCTGCCCAACCATCCCAACAACACCGGCATCAAGCCGATGCTCATCGGCCTCTGGGAGCAGGTGGACGCCCAGTTGGAGTATATCTACCGGGGCAACTATGGACTAGTGAGCCCGGAGGAGATTATCAAGACCGGCATTTCACCGGAAACTGCAGACGAGATGATGCGGATGAAGCTCAAGTTCGCGTTCGGGAAGATCAGCCCCGCAGATGAACTGCTCGACACCTGCATCGTCGATGGCAGAGAAACCGTAGAGATCCGGAATGGCGTCTATATCCGCCGTCTGCGCCTCAACCTCTTCCAGATCGAATATGATGGGGAGCGGGTGACGGTCGATTTGAACCTCGCGCCCCATGAAAGCTACGGCGCTCCCTATCCTTTGGGCTTTCACTACATCCGGCGGGAGTATTTCGCGGTGATCCATTCCGGGGAAGGGGACGGGTGGAACGCGAACCGGCCCTGCATGTCGAGCATCATGATGTTTCAGGGCAAGATCTATCTCATCGATGCCGGCCCCAATGTCCTCTACAGCCTCATGGCCCTGGGCATCGGCGTCAACGAGATCGACGGGATCTTCCACACCCACGGCCATGACGATCACATGGCCGGCTTCACCACCCTGATGCGCACGGACCATCGCATCAAATATTATGCCACGCCCCTGGTCCGGGCCTCGGTGGCCAAAAAGCTGGCCGCGCTCATGTCCATCGACGAGCAGAGCCTCTTCGAATACTTCGATGTCCACGATCTGAAGTTTGACGAGTGGAACGACATCAACGGTCTGGAAGTGAAGCCGGTCTTTTCCCCCCATCCGGTGGAGACGAGCATCTTCTTCTTCAGAACCCTGTGGGAGGAGGGCTATCCCTGCTATGCCCATCTGGCCGATGTCGTCTCGCTGGATGTACTCAAGGGTATGATCACTGACAAGGATCAGGAAAATGGCGTTTCTCAGGATTTCTACGACCGGGTCGAAAGGATATACCTCTCCAAAGCCGCCATCAAGAAAATCGATGTGGGCGGGGGGCTGATCCATGGAGAGGCCAAGGACTTCCGGAAAGATTCCTCTGCCAAGATCTTCCTCTCCCACACCTCGTCGGATCTGACCAACGAGCAGAAGGAGATCGGCTCCGGTGCGCCTTTCGGCATGGTGGATGTGCTGATTCCCACCGCCCAGAACTATCTCCATTCCTATGCCTATGATTTTCTGAGGACCTATTTTCCGACCGCGCCCGAACACCAGCTCAACATCCTGCTCAACAACAGCATCGAAAACTTCAACCCCGAGTCGATCCTTTTCAAAGATGGCGCGGTCAATACCTACCTCTATCTGATCCTGACCGGGAATGTGGAGCGGATTCATTCGGAATACCGGATTCACAGCACCCTGTCGGCCGGCGCGCTCATCGGAGAGATGTCGGGGCTGGAGAAGCGGCCCATCACCGGGACCTACCGGGCCGTCAATTTTGTCCAGGCCCTGCGGCTTCCCTCGACCCTCTACGAACAGTTCGTCCGCCAGAACAGCCTCTACGAGAACATAAAGCGGCTCCAGAACAACCGGGAGTTTCTGCAGAAGAGCTGGCTTTTCGGCGAGGTGGTCTCCTATCCGACCCAGAACCGGCTGGCACAGGCCATGAAGCACCGTCACTGTGCGAAGAAGTATGAATTTCCCGCGGCCATCCATCCCACCATCTTCGTCATCAAGAAGGGAGGGATGGAGCGGTATTCAGATGAGGGCGTTTACGAGACCCTCTCCTCGGGCCATTTCTTTGGTGAGGAGTGCGTTCTTTTCAAGATGAAGAGCCTCTATAGGGTCCGCGCAGCCGATTCCACCGACATCTATGAAATCCCCGGCGAGATGCTGCTGGATATCCCGGTGGTCCGATGGAAGCTCTTCGAGACCTTTCAGAAGCGGATGGAGATGGACACCCGGGCCCGGTTCGAGGCCCTGCCCAACCCGGCAAAAGAGTGGCTCCTCCGTCAGAATCCCACGGCCTGACCATCCTTGCGGTGGTCCGATGCCCCGCAGCAGCCCTCCCCGATTTTGAAGATCGACTGCGCTTTAAGATCGACTGCGCGCCGCCATACCCCCATTCCGGCGGCGCGTTGCTGCCCATATGTCCCTTCCGGTTCAGTTCCGCGATCACCGCTGAGAGGAATAGGGGAACTCTTAGAAAACGAAGCCCCCAAAATTCCCCATCATCTTCACATCCATTTCAGCCATCCCCCCATGTCCATTAGGTCCTTTGCGTCCTTTAAGCAATTAAAAAACCCCATTCAGTGAACATACAGCGGCAGCATCAGATCCGAAAGCATCTCCGAAGTCCGGCGAAGATGGACGCTCAAAGAGCGGGTGATCCCCTTCAGCAGTTTGATCCCCAGTTTCGGATGCTTCTCCATGATCTCATCGAACCGGTCCCGGGTGAATGTGACCAGGATCGACTCGGTTCTGGCCATGACAGTGGCCGATCTGGGAAAATCATCGATCACGGCCATCTCGCCGATGGTGCTTCCCTTGGGAAGGGCTGCAATGACCACACTGGTGCCGAGCTGTGATTTTTTGATCACATCGAGCACCCCGTCCGCCACAAAGCAGATGCAGTTTCCCGCCTCCCCCTCCTCAAAGATCCGATCCCCCTTATTCAGGCGAAAGACGAGCATCTGTCTGGAGAGATATTGGATCTCCGATTCCGAGAGATTGGAAAAGAGCGGAATTCCGACCAGCAGGTCGTATATCTTGCTTTTCTCGTACTGATCCATTTCTTTCATGGGCACATCCTTGCTTTATCGATTCCTTTTTTATCTCTCTTATCCTTATTATCTATTATCATAATCCTTACCCGCTTTTGATCGGCTGCGCAAGGACTCTGTTGGGTATCAGAGGGAGAAAAGATCGAATTCGGGAGCATCGGTAGAAAAATTGGGGCGAAAAGAAGCTTCTTTCTTGACAGGAGTGACCTGCTCGCATATTATTGTCATTTTAATTTTCAACCGGACGATGGGCGAAAACGGTATGGATCTCAAATTCCGCATCACAATCATCGCACTGGCACTGATCCTTTCAGGAGCTGCCATCTATTGGATGTTGGATGCCGATACAGAGGATTCCCATGTCATCGATTCCCGGCAGGAAGAGCAGGAATCGATCGTGCATCTCTATTTCGGAGATCAGCAGGCCGCATTTCTCGTCCCCGAGGCCCGGCCGATTTTCCAAGGCCCCGATGCCGAATCCAAGGGCAGGGCCATCGTCGAAGCCTTGATCCGGGGCCCCGAAGGCCCTCTTTTGGAGACCCTTCCGGCCGGAACCCGTCTGAGGAACTTTTCTCTGCAGGGGGCTGTCGCGTTTGTGGATCTGAACGAGGCGGTGCAAAGGAACCATCCGGGCGGCAGCGCATCTGAGCTGCTGACGGTCTATTCTCTGGTGAACTCCCTGGTCGAAAATATCGAAGGGATCGAATCCGTCAAGATTCTGATTGACGGGAAACAGGTAAATACCCTCGCAGGTCATATGGACCTGGGAGAGGCCATACCCATGAACAGGCAGACCATCCGATGAAAAAGAGCAGAATCGAACGGATCCGGAATATCGGGATCATCGCGCATATCGATGCGGGAAAGACCACTGTAACAGAAAGAATCCTCTACTATACGGGCCGCTCCTACAAGATGGGTGAGGTCCATGACGGCGAGGCCGTGATGGACTGGATGGTTGACGAGCAGGAGCGGGGCATCACCATCACCTCTGCGGTCACCACCTGTCAGTGGAAGGACCATGACATTCAGGTGATCGACACTCCCGGACATGTGGATTTCACGATCGAGGTGGAGCGTTCCCTGCGGGTGCTGGATGGCGCGGTAGGCGTCTTCTGCGGCGTGGGCGGCGTGGAGCCCCAGTCCGAGACGGTCTGGCATCAGGCCGACAAGTACAAGGTTCCCAAGCTGGCCTTTGTCAACAAGCTGGACCGGATCGGCGCGGATTTCTTCTCTGTGGTGGAACAGATGAAGAAAAGGCTCGCGGCCAACCCCCTCATCATCGAGCTTCCTGTGGGGATCGAGGATACCCTGGTCGGGATCATCGACCTGATCCACATGAAGCAGATCATCTGGGACGATGACAGCCTTGGGGCCACCTTCACGGTGGAG
Source organism: Desulfobacteraceae bacterium (assembly GCA_011390345.1). GTDB lineage: Bacteria > Desulfobacterota > Desulfobacteria > Desulfobacterales > JAABSP01 > JAABSP01. The sequence goes on along the minus strand of JAABSP010000058.1, from coordinate 4,335 downwards.
GAGATCGAAGAAGCCCATCGGGAAAAAGCCCGGGAATACCGGGAGAAGCTGCTGGAGACCCTGGCCGAGGCCGATGACGGGATCATGGAAGCCTATCTCTCCGAGACCGAAATCACAGATGAAGATCTGATCGCGGCAATCCGCAGGGCAACCCTCGGGCTGAAGCTCGTACCGGTTCTCTGCGGCTCGGCACTTAAAAACAAGGGCATCCAGCCGCTTCTGGACGACATCGTCCGCTTTATGCCCAGCCCCACGGAAGTCCCGCCCATCAAGGGTGTCAATCCCAAAACCGAAGAGAGCGTCACCTGTCTGCCCAAGGATAACGATCCGCTGGCGGCCCTTATCTTCAAGGTCTCCATGATAGAAGGGCGCAAGCTCTCCTTTGTCCGGGTCTACAGCGGCAGGCTGAAGGCCGGCGGAGATGTCTTCAACCCCTTCCTCAATAAAAAGGAGAAATTGGCCAGAATCCTGAAGATGCACGCCAACAAGCGGGAGCGGGTCGATGAGACGGGCCCCGGAACCATTGTCGGCGTGGTGGGGCTCAAAGATTCCGGAACCGGAGAGACCTTGTGTTACGCGGATCATCCGGTGATTCTGGAGCGGATCGAATTCTATGAGCCGGTGATCTCGGTCGCTATCGAGCCGAAGACCCATGCGGATCAGGAGAAGCTGGAAGAGGTGCTCAAAAAGTTTCTGATGGAGGACCCGACCCTGCAGGTCAAGACCGACGAGGATACGGGCCAGACCATCCTTTCCGGGATGGGAGAGCTGCACCTGGAGGTCATCATCAGCCGGATGCTGCGGGAGTTTCAGACCCAGGTCAATGTGGGCAAGCCCCAGGTGGTCTATCGGGAGACCATTCAAAAAGAGGGCACGGGATCGGCGGTCTTTGACCGGGAGGTGGCCGGCCAGCACCATTTCGGCGAAGTTCAGATCAAGGTGGCCCCCCTTTCCCGGGGAACCGGAAACACCTTCACCTCTGAGCTGCCCCAAGGACGGCTTCCCGCGGAATTCATCCCCGCCATCGAAAAAGGGGTGATGGAGTCTTTCGACAGCGGCTCGTTGATGGGATATCCGGTGGTGGATGTCGGTGCGGTTCTGGTCGGCGGCTCCTTTAAAGAGGGAATGGCCACAGAGCTGGCCTATCGGGTGAGCGCCTCGATGGCCGCCAGAAATGCCTTGGAGAAAGCAGGCCCCACGCTTCTCGATCCCATCATGGATGTGGAGGTCTTTGTGTCGGAGGATTTTATGGGGGAGGTGATCGGGGATATCAATTCCCGGGGCGGCCGGATCGAGTCGATCGAACCCCGGGGCGTACTGCAGGTGATTGAGGCCACGGTTCCCCTGGCAAAGATGTTCGGCTACTCCACGGACCTGCGCTCGGCCACCCAGGGCCGGGGAACCTTCACCATGCAGTTCGCCCGGTTCGATAAGGCGTAAAGCTGAGGTGAGGTTCGAATTTTAAAGGATTTTTTAACCACGGAAAACACAGAAAACACGGAAAAAAGCCGGGTTCGGTTCGTTGCATAAAGATCAAAATCCAATGAATCTTCCGTGTGTTCCGTGGTTTTTGTCCTTTTTAAAGGCGGAATTCATCGGCAAAATAGAAGTGGAGCCGTCTACCGCCAGCGGGGTCTTCTCACCGGCTCCTTCTCCTCTTCTTCCCTTTTTGCCTTTGCCGCCTCCCGGTCGATCTTTTGGAGGGTCTTTTTCACCTCCTCCTTCTGATCCCCGATGATTCCCCCCTTTAGTGCCCGGTTCAGGTGAAATGCCGCGGTCTTGAAATCTCCCTTTTTATAATGGTAGATCCCCAGATAGTAATGCCCCTTCCCGGGATCGTCCCCTCTGCCATAGGCTTCGGCCAGAAAATAGTAGATCGACGGATCGTAATCCGGATGGGTCTCCAGCAGTCGATCCAGGGTTTTGGCGGCCTGGTGGTATTCCTTCTTTTCCAGTTGAATCCGTCCCAGATAGAAGCGGGCGATCGGATACTCCGGATCTATGCTGACCGCGCCCTTCAACGCCTTTTCCGCGTCTTCGTACTGGCCGTCCAGAAGATAGATCCTGCCCAGATCCGCAAGGATGACCGGATCGAAGATCCGCTGCTCCAAAGCCTTTTTGAGATAGTGCAGGGCATCATCCCGCAACCCCTTCCGGGCCAGCAGCAGGCCATAGCCGTAATCGATATATGCAGAGGGGGCCGCGGGCGCTTCCAGTGCCGATTGGAACCAGTTTTCCGCGATGTCCGGATTGATGTAGAGCGCCACCAGCCGGGCATGGGCTTTGGCAAAATCTGCTGATGTCTCCGCTTGGGCGGTTGATGGATCATCCGGGTTCTTTTCCAGCCAGGATTCGAGAAACGCTATCCTTTCTTCGGCCGCGGGATGGGTCATCAGATAGGCTGGGATGATATCCGTGCCGAACCAGTTCTTCTCCCGGATCTTTTTGAGCATCCTTAACAGCCCTTTTGCACTGTAACCGGCTTCAAAGAGGTATTTGAGGGCGAGCCCGTCTGCCTGTCGTTCATCCTCCCGGCTGTAGGCAAGGGAGAGGGATTGGCCAGCGGCCATGGAGCCGATGGTGACCGCATTGGCCGCGGCTCCGGCGCCGCTTGCTCCGAGAAGGATGCCGGCCGCAATCCCCGCAAGGGTGGCCAGATTGATCTTCGAAGCCCGCTGGATCTTTTCGGAGATATGGCGGGAGATCTCATGAGCGATCTCATGTGCCAGAATCCCGGCAAGCTCCTCCTCGCTCTCCATGGCAGCGATCAGGCCGCTGTTGACGAAGATGTGGCCGGCAGGACCTGCAAACGCATTGTAGACATCGGCCTTGACAACATAGAAATGGTATGGGAAAGGAGGGGGCGGTTGTTCGGCGAGCAGTTTTTGGCCGATCTTTTCCACATAACCGGTAATAACCGGATCTTCTATGAATTCAAACTCTTTTCGGACAAGCTCCATAAACTCCACCGAGAGCTTCTCCTCCTCCTGGATGGTGAGGGCATGGGCCGGGATGGCCGATTGGATGAGGATCAGGATGATGAGTGTCCAAATCAAGTAAAATCGGTTGGTTAGGTATAACATAAATATTCCTTTGGATGTATCGATGACGTATGTTCTTGTAATCTACTATAAAACATGATACAAAGCAAAATAGTTCTTTACAAGGACAAAAAAATGGAATAAAGAACTATAGAGAAATGATCCGTTTTTTGGCCGATGAAGGCCGTGGCGGAAGGGTGGATGCTTAAAAAATCTGGCCGCCGGTTAAAGAAATTTTATAGGTCTGGGGCCGTGAGATCGTTGAAATGCTGGTTTGCGGCCTTCATGGGTATCAGTGGCATAAAGATTGCATTGTTTGAATTTGCCATTCAATGAAATTTAGGAATGGGTTGAAGGGAAACAGAGCGGTCTTAAATCTGCGCAACGGAAACAGGGTGAATCGAATGCGAAAAATCGGAACCGCGAGACAATTTATTGTCCTGCTCCTGCTCGTCGCATTCCTGTTGCCGGGTTTTCCGCGCTTTGCTCCGGAGGATGTCAGCCGGGACAACGAGGTTGATCTTCGGGATAATATCCTGTTGGTTCAAGCTTTTACGGATGCTGCTCAGACGGATGTCCATCTCGAGGGCGATCTTCGGAAACTTCTTTCCTCACTGTATCTCACGGCGGGGTTGAAGACGGTGATCAAGGCCGAAGTACCGGCAAAGTTAACGTCTACAATCTCTGTCGATTTTCCCTGTCTCTTGATCGGGGAGTTTTGTCTGGCGGATTACCTTCCCCAGTCTTTTCTTTCGATATCGAAAGAAAAGATCCACTCCTCTTTTCTAATGGCTCCGGATGCACGGCCTCCTCGAATGTCCCTTTTTATCTGATGACGCTTCCTGCCGGAGCGTTTGTTTGAAAAATAAATCAATAGAATAACTTACTGTTAAGGCCAAAATTGGCCTCAATTAATATACATTGATAATTATGGAGGTTATCATGAAAAAGCATTTTTGTATGATAGTTCTGCTGCCGGCGCTGCTGATATTCGGAATGGGGGCTGCAGCAAATGCTGCAACGCTTTCCATCGATGCAACTCCGGCAACTGTCGGCGTTGGCAGTACGATTACGGTTACGGTTTCCGTTGACGATGCAACCAATCTGGCCGGTGCTGCATTGACCATAGGGTATGATGCGAGTCTCGTAAATACGGCAGCTGATGTCGGAGGTGCGGTTACCAGTTCTTTTTTTAAGATGGTAACAGATAATGTAAATACAGATCCCGATCTTCCATCAGCAGTACCAATGGCAGCCAATGCGGATGATACGACAGGAAAACTGATGTTGAGCG
>JAABSP010000189.1 GCA_011390345.1 Desulfobacteraceae bacterium | reverse complement strand
GATCATTATTATTGGGAATCTGCGGCATACGCTGGAGAATGCTGCTGTCCATTTTTTATTATCGTTTTATCATCTTTTATATCATCGCAGGAGGTTGGATCAAAATGAAGAAAAAAATGAAAAAAATTCGGTCGGTTATTCTTGGGATCTTCGTGCTTTTCGCGATCATGGGAGCCATCTCTCACCAGTTCAGCTCGGGGGCCGGGGCCAACGCGTCCGACAAGGGGTCCGAAATCCCAACGGTTCCGGTGGAGGGAATGGTGACCATGCTCGACCTCGGCGCCACCAAATGCATCCCCTGCAAAATGATGGCACCGATCCTTGAAGCCCTGAAAAAGGAGTATGAAGGAAAGGCGGCCATCATCTTCATCGATGTATGGGATCATCGGGAGTATGCCCAGAAATACGGCATTCGGGCTATTCCGACCCAGATCTTTTTCAACAAGGAGGGAAAAGAGGTTTACCGGCACACCGGCTTCATGGACAAGGAGAGCATCGTCAAAAAACTTCAGGAACTGGGCGCGGTTTAATCACCCGAATCAGGGAGAGGAATTTCTATCATGCTGGATCAATTGTTTCTTACGGTAAATCAATGGATGACCGGCGGCGTTCTCATCGCGGCTGCGGGCTGTTTTCTATGGGGAATGATCAGTGTCCTATTTTCCCCCTGTCACATGGCCTCCATTCCCCTGATCGTGAGCTATGTGGCCGGCCAGAATCAGGTGCTTGAAGCCCGGCAGGGGGCCAAGTATGCGGCCGCTTTCACCGGGGGGCTCTTCATCACCATCGCGCTGGTCGGGGTCGTCTGCGTTCTGCTGGGCCGGATGCTGGGTGAAATCGGCCCCTACTGGACTCTTCTGGTCGGGGCGATTCTCATATGGGTCTCCCTGGACATGATGGGGGTCTCTGGATGCTCCATGTCCGGGGGGCTGATGAGCCGCTTCAAGCTCAAGGGAGTCTTGGGGGCATTTGCTCTGGGGCTGGCCTACGGTCTGCTCTCCGGCTCCTGCACCTTCGGATTCATCGCGCCGATCCTGGCCTTCATCACCATTCAGGAGAAGATCGCGGTCGGGATTTTTTACATCATCCTTTTCGGAATCGGCCACTGCATCCCCATCGCTGTTGCCGGCAGCTCCACTGCGCTGGTGCAGCGCCTTATGGAGAACAGCAATTTCCAGCAGGGGAGCGTATGGTTCCGGAAGGCGGCCGGAGTGGCCATCGGCCTGTTCGGCTTATATTTCATAGCCACCCCCTTTGTGGGGGCTTGACATAGACTTGACATAGACAGGAGAGAAGGAATCTGCAATGGAACTGAAAAAAAAGATGCTCTTACCGCTTTTGGCTGCAATGCTTCTTGCCGTTGCCGGGGGAATATCGGAGGCTTCGGAAGCTTCGGGGCCTTCGGCCTTCCTGCCGGAGAAGGTCTATACCTTTGCGCCGGTTTTGGAAGGAGCCCAAGTTGTCCATAATTTCGTTCTGCGCAATACAGGCGATGCCCCCCTCATCATCGAGCGGCTTGTCTCCGGGTGAGGCTGCACCGCGGCTTCCGGCGAGAAGCAGGTCCCTCCGGGCGGAGAGACGAAAATAGAGGTGAAAGTTTACACAAGAGGATATGGGGGCAGGGAGATTCGGGAGACGGTAAAGATACAGACCAACGACCGTCAGCAGCCGGGACTGAGTGTCACCCTCAGAGGCCGGGTCGAAAAATTTGCCCGGATCACTCCCAGCCGGGTTATACTGACGGGGAAAGCGGGAACAGAGCTGAAAACAGAGATCCGGATCGTTCCCGGAGAGGAATTCCCCTTTCAAATCACAAAAGTCGAAGCTGTGACCGGAACATTTATCGAATTGGGCCTGGAAGAGATCCGATCATCCGGAAAGAGGAGCTATCTTCTCACCGTCGAGAACCGGAAATCGGAAAAAGGAAGATATTACGATCAGATCCATCTTGAAACCGATCACCCGGAATCCCCGGTGATCCGAATCCCGGTGATGGGAAATATCCAATGACATTGACCTACCGCAATTTGAAACCTTTACGTCAGATGCTCTGGCAGGTGCCCGCGCTTCTGGCCATGGCCGTTCTGCTGGCCATCGGCGTCAACCATTGGCGGGCCCAGGCCATTCCCTTGATCGGGGACTGGTCCGAGGAGGCCCGCTTTGCCGATGCTTCGGGAGAGAGCCTGATCATCTCCCTTGATGAAGCCCGCGCGCTTTTCGGAAAAAGTGGAACCGTCTTTGTGGATGCCCGGTCCGCGGCCGAGTATGAGCGAGGCCATATACAGGGGGCGTTGTGCATTCCCTGGCAGGCCGTGGACAGCTATTTCATGGCCGCTGTGGGACAACTGGAGAAGGCGGAAGCCATTGTGACCTACTGCGACGGAGTGAGCTGCGACCTGAGCCACGAGCTGACCCTGTTTCTGAAAGAGATGGGGTTTGAAAACGTCCGGGTTCTGGTCAACGGCTGGAGCGTCTGGCGGGATGCGGGCCTGCCTACGGAAGAAGGGAGTTGAACCGATGATTAATGCAACCGATATGCCGCGGATGATCTATAAAATTCTCCGGATCCTTCTGGGGGTTGTCTTTCTATATGCCAGCTTCGACAAGATTCTGCGGCCGGCGCTCTTTGCCCAGGCGGTTTACAACTACCAGATCCTTCCGGACGCCGCGGTCAACCTGACGGCCCTGGTTCTCCCCTGGCTGGAGCTGCTGATCGGGATCTGCCTGGTCGCCGGGATCTGGCTTCCAGGGGCCGCGGTCATCAGCACCGGACTCATGACGATCTTCATCGCCGCGCTGGTTTTCAATCAGATCCGGGGGCTGGATATCCACTGCGGCTGCTTTTCGGCTGAATCGACCGATGG
>JAABSP010000188.1 GCA_011390345.1 Desulfobacteraceae bacterium | reverse complement strand
CGTCAAAAGCGCTTCCGCCGGGAACGGACCCGATCATCGACCTGGGCCCGCAGATGATCGACAAATCCCGGGTCACGCTGGAGTATTTCGACCCCCGGATCTCGGTCTTCGAGGACATCGGCCAGTGCGGCTCTCAGTGCTCCTCCTGCGGAACCTGCCGGGATTGCGGCATCTGCGTGGAGATCTGCCCTGAGGCCGCCATCGGCAAGGTCGAGGGGGATAACCGCGACTACGAGTATGTGGTGGACGAGAACCGGTGCATCGGCTGCGGCTTCTGCGCGGGGGCCTGCCCCTGCGGGGTCTGGGATCTTGTGGAGAATGATCCGATCGGTTGAAAAGCTGAGGAGTCATTTGTTGAGAGGGGGGAATTCATCATGATTTCCCCCTTATCAACGACCAGAGGACAGCCTATCTTTCCGGTGTGATTCCGATATCTTTTCTGCTCGATTCTTTCACAGGATCAGCCCTTTCTGCTACATTTGCTGATGAAACGGCATGATCTGATCTGCTCAATGAATTCATCTGGTCTGGTATCATTTTTGTTTATCATAATGATACCGGCATTGCGCAATGATCAGTTGTTCGTCCTGAATGGTATAAACAAGCCGGTGCTCATCATTGATCCGTCTGCTCCAGAATCCACTCCAGTTGTATTTTAACGGCTCGGGCTTACCAATTCCGTCAAAAGGATTTCGCAAGATATCTTTGATCAAGGAATTTATCCGTTTTGCAATCCGCCTGTCGTTCGCATACCAGTATATATAGTCCTCCCATGCCTGCACATGCCAGTTAATCGTCTTCATCAATCAATCCGTGAGCTTCATATTTACCCTCTCTGATTTCATTGATGGCCTTATGGAGACGGTTTCTGTTGATTTCAGACTCAGCAAGATATGCAGTTTCCCTGTAAGCGCTGTCATGGGCGACGCGCTCTTCTATAAGTTCAATGAGATATTCTTCAGGTTTCTGGCAAAACCGTTTAGCGATTTCATTTATTCTTCCAGATAATTCTTCCGGGATGTTTATGGTCAGCATGTTTAAACCTATTTTTTACTTTTAGACCCTTTTCCATATCCAGATCATAATCCATCTGCAACCCAAGCCAGAAGACGAAGATCTGAAACCGGTCCAGATCCGTTTTCAATCCATCACCGCGGAAAAGACTTGGAGCGCGGCCTCGATATCCGCGCCGGTCAAATGGCAGTTGGTCACGGCCCGAAGCTGCCGGGGGCCCGTAGGCAGCAGTTTCACCCCTTTTTCCCCCAGCCGTTCCGCCAGCATCTGCGCGGATAGGTTCTCCCGATTGATGTCGAGATAGACGATATTTGTCTTGGCCAGCGCCGGATTGACCGAAAGACCGCCGATTTTGGAAAGCCCCTCTGCAAGTGCTTTTGCATTGGTGTGATCATCGGCCAGCCGGTCCACCATCTCCGTCAGAGCGACGATTCCTGCGGCCGCGATGATCCCGGCCTGGCGCATCCCGCCGCCCAGGACCTTCCGGTTTCTTCGGGCCTCGGCGATGAAGGGTTTTGTTCCGCAGACCAGAGAGCCTACAGGCGCGGCAAGCCCCTTGCTCAGGCAGAAGGAGACCGAATCGGCCCTTTTGACCAGTCTCTCTGCTTCAACCCCCAGCGCGACGGCCGCATGAAAGATCCGTGCCCCGTCAATATGCACCTGCAGACCATATTTCGCGGCCAATTCGCCAACAGCATCCATATAGGCCGCATCCAGGGGATAGCCGTGGCAACGATTGTGGGTGTTCTCCAGCGCGATGAGCTTTGTGCGGGGAAAGTGGACGTTTTCTGCGCGGATCGCAGCCTCGATCTCTCCGATACGGATCGTGCCATCTGGCTGATTTGGGACAGTATTGGGATGGATGCCCCCAAGTGCCGAAAGCCCCCCCTGCTCGTTCAAAAAGATGTGGGAGAGATTCCCCAGGATCACCTCATGGCCCCGGCCGCAGTGGGTCAATAAAGAGACGAGATTGGCCATTGTCCCGGAGGAGACATAGAGCGCAGCCTCCTTTCCCATCCGCTCGGCCGCCATCGCCTCCAGGCGATTGATGGTCGGGTCCTCCCCGAATACATCGTCGCCGACCTCGGCTTCGGCCATGGCCTTGCGCATGGAAGGGGTGGGCCGGGTGATGGTGTCGGATCTCAGATCGATGGTTTGCATGATTTCTGTGCCTTTCTTTATCGAGTGAATCGTGGTTCGTGAATAGTGGATAGTGGTTTTCTCTGTTCTTTTGCAAACACCGCAACCGTATCAGATACCGGCACAGGATTCAACATCCGAGAGGCCCATCCGAAAGGGGATAAGGAGAGGGAGAATTCGTCTTTTTACAAATCCGGAACGATATCGAATCCAACATATTTAAAATGTCGATCAAAGGTGAAGACCTGGTGAAGAGAGAGCTTTTTCATGGTAACAAATGAAAGGCAGTCTGTAAAACTGATCTTCTGATCCGCGTATTTCCGGAAATACATCAAAGCCTTTCGTTCATCATCTTCAGACGATCTTGCGATTCCGGTATGTTCGGAATCATAGATTTCCGCAATTTTTGTACCTGAAAAAGTGTAAGAAGTCCGACGTGCCAGAAGCGTTGCCAATTCGTCAATGACATGAATCGTGGTGACTGCTGTTGCTCCTTCGCTTTCCAAATGGCTCCATGTTTCCAGTGAAGCTGTGTGATGCTGATCCCGACTGTAAAAACGGGCAAAATATGCACCGGTGTCGATGAAATATCTATTCCCCATGGATATCTTCCGTATCATACAGATACGCATCGACATTTTCGGATATATCGATGGGGCCTTCTATATCGGTCCAAACTTTTCCGTACAAAAAAGGAAAATGTGATTTTTCTTTTCCCGATGGATCACGGATCTCTTCAAAGACCCGACGACCACACGTC
>JAABSP010000187.1 GCA_011390345.1 Desulfobacteraceae bacterium | reverse complement strand
ACTCGAAGGTTCATCGGATTGATCCCGACGAACCGGGACAGCCCTTCACAACTTATCAAATTCATCCGATTCATGATGGCCGCTGATGCGCCGTTACCGCTTCCACCGCGTCTTCTCTGACACAACCGAAGCCTTGAACTCCGGAGGCGCATCACAGCCCATCATACCCATCCCGTTCATCCGGGTTCTGACATTGACGGGGAGGCGCTTATCCTCTATCATGAGCAGAGAATGAACAATACCGACCCGATCAAGCCCGATCAAGAAGGAGAACAGATATGGAACCACAGGAAAAAGAACCCGATGGCCAGGAAATCTGGAGATTGCTTGTCGATATCCAAACGCGGTTCAACGAGTTCGACAGGAGATTGCAAAGACTCGAAGAACGGTTGAATGAAGATGACAACAGGGGAAATGAGACATTCCGGGAAAGGAATCGTCTGTCCGGGGAATCGAAGTGGTCAACCGAAAAGATACTCGACGAATTGATCGGAAGAGATGCCCGTTTTCGAGAAGAACGGCTGGTGCCGTCCCTTGAATGGTTATTTCAGGAATGGGGAATTCGGGTAAACAAAACTTTTCAAAATTTTCGTCGGCATGGCCGGCTTCGAATGGATGATGATGCTTTTGAAATCGACCTCCTTGCGACAAACGGTGAATATGCCGTGCTGATCGTGACCAGAACCGCATTGGATACCGAAGATGTACAGGAGCATCTCCAACGGATGGAGAAGTTCAGGCGATTTTTCCCGGAATTTTCGGACCGGAAAGCCGTCGGCGCGGTTGCCGGCATCGTGATCGAAGATGATGCAGACCGCTTCGCCTGTAAAAACGGCCTTTTTGTGATCGCACAGAGCGGAGAGACAGTGAAACTGCTGAATGATGAGAAATTCTCGCCGAAAGTCTGGTAAAAAGAGGCAGAACCCGGATGAATGGGATGGATATGATGACCACTGATAGCCCCTCCTGCTTCAAACCGCGCCTTATCCGATACAACCGAAACCGATGAAGGCAGAATGCCCATCACAGCCCATCATACCCATCCCATTCATCCGGGTTCTGACATTGACGCCCTCAAAAAAACGATTTATAATCGACCGGAAAATACAGAAGGGATCTTTCAATCCCTTTTTGAACCCGAAAATATGAAAGGAGACCATGTCAGAGCGGGATACATACGACAGCCCCTGGAAAGGTATTCTGAGCACCTATTTCGAAGAGTTCACAGCGTTCTTCTTCCCGGAGATCCATCAGAAGATCGACTGGTCCCGATCCTATGAGCGCCTGGACAAGGAACTTCGGCAGATCACCCGGGAATCCGCGATCGGCTCCCGTTATGCGGATCAGTTGATGAAGGTGTGGGAAAAAGACGGAACCGAGGCATGGGTCCTGGTCCATGCGGAGGTCCAGGGGGAGCCCGACAGCGATTTCGGGCACCGGGTCTATGTCTATAATTACCGGACTCATGATCTGTACAAGCGGCCGACGGTGAGCCTGGCAGTGCTTGCAGACGAGAGTCCGGGATGGTATGTGGACAGATATGAGCAGGAAAAGTGGGGATGCAAAATCTCGTTCCAGTTTCCTTCGGTGAAGATTCTGGCCTTCAAAGGGAAATGGGAGATGCTGGAATCATCCGGCAATCCCTTTGCCGTGGTCGTAATGGCCCATCTTCGGACCCGGGAAACCCGGAGTGAAAAAGATGAAGAGCGGCTGCAGTTCAAGCTCTCCCTGACCAAAGCGCTTTACCGGGGCGGATGGACAAAACAGCAGATCATCGACCTGTACCGGTTCATCGACTGGATCATGAGACTTCCGGCTGACCTGGAGAAGGCGTATCATGATGAATTGACGAAATATGAGGAGGAGATCAAAATGCAATATGTAACAACGGCCGAGCGGATCGGAATAGAGAAAGGAAAGGCGGAAGGAAAGGTGGAAGGAAGAATGGAAGAAAAACGGGAAACCGCAAAAAAACTGCTGAAGCTGGATGTTTTGTCCGAAGAACAGATCGCCCTTGTCACGGACTTGAGTGTTGAAGAAATCCGGCAGTTGCGTCAGGAACTTGAAGATTCATAGGATTGATCCCGACGAACCGGGACAGCCCTTCACAGCTTATCCCATTCATCCGATTCATGATGGCCGCTGATGCGCCGTTACCGCTTCCACCGCGTCTTCTCTGACACAACCGAAGCCTTGAACTCCGGAGGCGCATCACAGCCCATCATATAAATCCCATTCATCCGGGTTCTGACCATTTACCGGGACAGAAAGATTTTGGTTAAAAATGCCGGGTCGTTCTACGCCAGCGAAAACAGAACCGGAACCAGCAGCTTCTCGTCGATAAAGGGCGCGGTTTCGGGGCTGATCAGGGGCGTGTCGATCAGGCGGATGCCCATCTCGTGCAGGCGGGCCGGATCGCCTTCGCCTCTATAGTTTCCGTTTTTCCGATCCACAAGCACGAAGTTGAGTACATCCTCCGGCGAGATACTCTCCGGGGCCTCCCCCCGCAGTTGCGCCGTAAGCCGGTCGATCGATTCCTCGAGGCTGAGGCCGACCATCTCCGGGTCCGGCGCGGTGTTGGGGATGAAGACTTTGGGGCAGGGGTTTTCCGCAACGGCTTTTCCCACGCCGCCGGGGAGGAGGTTTGCCATGATGCTGGAGTAGAAGCTTCCCATGGGGTAGCAGATCATGTCCGCACTTTTGATTAGATCTTTGATCTTTTTGCGGATATTGACCTTAATCGGAGCGGCCTTTTTCCGGCTGCCGCTCAGATAGACCTTTGCCACAGGAGAGGTGATCGCGGAAACCTCTTTTCCGGTTAGCAGGTGCTGGCCGATGAGTCTGGTTCCGTCCTCGAGTTCCGAAACCAGGTGGAGGTCCCGGTTG
>JAABSP010000057.1 GCA_011390345.1 Desulfobacteraceae bacterium | reverse complement strand
ACAAGCGAAGTCTGGGACGCGGGCCAGCAGCTCGCGGATATGGCTGTAGATGACCGAAACATCTATTTTCCGGCAGTGACAGAGACCTATGTGGAAGAGGGAACCGCAGACATCACCCTGAGCCATGTGAGCAACACCAAAGTCTTCACCGGAACCCTGGCCAACGGCGAACTTGCGGCCGGAACCCTGCGGATACTCCTCGACATCGACGGCCAGATCGAGATCTTCCGGGACAAATACACCACGGAACTGGTAGGAGACAAGAACGGCATCGGTTCCATCAACCGGTTCACCGGCGCGTTCGAACTCCGGGTGAGCGAAGCCCCGCCGGCCGATGCGGTCTTCGATGCCAGCGCAAGCTATGTCACCCTCTCCTTTACCGGCGCATCGGCCCTGCAGAGCTTTGCTGCCGACAATGACACCATAACAAAGGACATGCTGGGCCTGAACCACCGGTACCCCGGTTCCAATGGCGACATCAACGGGGACGGAGCCATCGATGATTCTGACAGAAATCTGCTGATCAAATGGGTGCGCGGCTATAAGACCGACGGCGTCACCGAAAAGGCATGGCCTCTGGGTCCCATCGATCATTCAAGCCCTGCACTCCAGGTACCGCCCGGCATTCCGGACTGGTATTACGGAGACGATATCCCGACAGATCTTAAGGATTCCTATATGACCTTCCGCGGTGAGCCGGCAGATGATGACAATTTGCTTCAAGACACCCGGCAGAAACGGCCCACAGTCATTTATGTCGGCTCCAGAAACGGCATGCTCCATGCATTTGATGCGGGAGAGTTCCGCTGGGGCGACAATCCGGATACGAATGTCAAAGAACATCGGGGATACTTCCTGATGAATGACGCAGGCGTTCCCAATTACGGAACCGGAAACGAACTCTGGGCATTCATTCCTGCAAGCCTCCTGTCGAAGATGAAGAACAACCTGCTGAAGGAGGAGGATCAGGCATTTGTGGATGCCTCGCCCACCATCGTGGATGTCTATTCCGACGGCGCATGGCGCACGGTTGTCCTCTCTGCTCTCGGAAACGGCGGGGATTCGATCTTCTGCCTCGATGTCACGGACCCGGAAAACCCCGCTTTCATGTGGGAATATACCGATCCCGATCTCTTCAGAAGCCGCTCGTCAGCCGCGGTAGCCGCGGTGGGCCCGGTAGTGGATGCGGACGGAAACCCGAAATGGGCGGCCTTCTTCGTCTCCGGAGAGGTGGCTGATGATCAATACCCCTCCATCTTCATGATCGACATCGGAACCGGAACGCCCATCTCTCTGCCGGTTGACCTCGGCAGCCCCATCACCCAAATAGATCTGGATTCCGACTCCGCGGGTATCGGAGGGGTCATCAGCGGCCAGCCCGCGATGGTCGATTCCGATTTCAACGGCTTTATCGACCGGCTCTATGTCGGCACAGACAAGGGAAACCTCTATAAAGTGACCCTGCCGGATGATCCCGAGGCCGAAACCCCCGGAACCGTGACCGAATGCGTGATCAACGGGGACTTCAACTATGATCTCGGGGATGAGGAGCAGGAGATTGCCGAAGGGGACAGAGGTCATGCCATCTACGGCTCTCCCGCGGTCATCGTGGACAATGAATACAACCTAAACGGCTCGACGGACTACCAGATCAGGATCTTCTTCGGAACCGGCGACAGCCCCTATGCGAATGAGGATATCAATGTCGGGAATACCAAGTACCACTTCCTGGCCTATACCGACAAGAGCGACAAAGGAACCTGCGAAGGCGCAGACCTTGAATGGTTCTATGAGATGCCGGCCGGAGAGCGGATATGGGCATCCGCGTTCGCATCGGCCGGAAAGATCTATTTCGGCAGCACCACGGCCGAGACCGAAGACCCGTGTGAGGGATTCCAGGCAGACGCGGCCACCGGGAGCGTCTATTCGATGGATATGACACTGGAGGAGACGAACGACCCGGCCGCGCCCAGCCCGGAGACGGTCAGCGTCAACGACAATGTCAATGTCACCCCGGTCATCTATGATGAGCATATCTTTGCCAGAAAGCCATCGGGCGATATCGACATCATCGGCAGCGGCCAGATGAACAACCGGGTGAGAGGGAAACGATTCGGCTCCAGCAATCGAACCCTGTGGCGGGAGGTGACAACCTACTAGCCGATTCTGAAATAGGATAAGCGGAAAATAAGGATCACCGATATGCTGCTGAACCGGATATCGGTGATCTCCCCTCCTCTGAAAGATCTCTCTAATCCCATCTCCGGATCAATCCCACCAGGAGAGAGAATTGCCTTGTTAAACTCGGTCTGCGCTTAGGACACGAATTTCCTTATCAAGCCGGTCTGCAAGTTGGTCTTCGGTCTTCTCAAGATCAAAGCGGGTTTGAAGATTCAACCAAAAAATCGGTGACATCCTGAAAAACCGTCCCAAGCGCAAAGCAGTATCCGCAGTAATGGCTCTTTTCCCATGAACAATTTCATTGATGCGTCTTGGGGGTACACTGATATCTTTGGCCAATTGATACTGGCTGATGCCCATTGAAACAGAGCGGAGCAAGACAAATCCGCGCCCAATTTGCGCGGCCGAGCTTGTCCGAACCTTTTTCATTGAGACACTTCCTCTATGTTTCCTACTTCCCAAACGGACATTTGGGAAATGTGCAGGTCCTGCAGTTGAGGCAGAAGCCGCCCTCGGCAAACCTGGCCAGATCGAGGCGGGTGACAGGAAGGTCCGCCAGCAGTCTCGGCAGCACCAGATCGAAGCTGGTGGTCTTGAAGAAGAGCGCGCACGCGGGAACACCGACCACCTGAACCGTGCCGATCCGTCCCAGCATCAGCATCGTACCCGGCAGCACGGGCGCGCCGTAGAGCATATCCGTCAACCCGGCACTCATCAGCCCCTGCCGGGTCACATCTTCGGGGTCCACCGAAAGGCCGGCCGTGGTGACGATCAGATCCGCACCAGCCTCCATCAGTTTCTTTGTCCCCTCGGCCACCGCCTTTTCATCATCCGGAACAATGTCGGTTCCCGCGATCCTGCACCCCAGCTTTTCTACCTTCCGCTTGATCACCGGGATGAACTTGTCCTCGATCAACCCCTGATAGACCTCGGTTCCCGTCACCAGGATGCCGACATTTGCGGACCGCATCGGCAGCACCGAGAAAAGAGACTCTTCTCCGGCTTCGAGGGCTTGCACAGCATGATCGAATCGCTCCTTCAGGATATAGAGGGGGATGGCCCGGGTTCCGGCCAGGGGGCGGCCCTCTGAAACCACGGAATGGCTCTGGCGAGTCGCGCACATCACATCCGGAATCAGATTGAAAGCTTCCAGTATATGGAGATCGACGACAAAGAGGCCATCCCGTTCAGCCGTGAAATTTATCTTCCCCTCCTTGGAACGGGGATCGTAAGAGACCCCCTCCCCGGCCATCGATTCCGCAAAGGCCATGACCGCATCGTTTTCATGGACCCATCCATCCTGGACCAGAGCCGCCTCCTGCACATAGAGCCGGTTCCGGCCCATCCGCTGAAGCCGGCAGACATCTCCGGCCGTTATCTGCTGCCCCGCGGAAAAGGCCGGTTCTTTCGAAACCTCCGGCTCGATCCGGGTCATGTCGTGCAGCGCGGTTTGGCCCACAGCCTCCTGCACCGGAATCGATACCAGCTCGGGCCGATCCTCCCCTCGACCGGTAAGATAGGGCGCCTCCCCCTGACAACCCCGGCAGATCGCGCCGAACCGGGCAGGATAGGCTTCATGGCAGATGGGACAGTTGACGATCCTCCCGAAGCTGCTCTTTCTCAGCAGATTCTCCTGAATCTGCACCGGCCGGATGCTGCAGATAGATGCCCCGGCTCTTCGAATCTCGTCAAAAAGCTTTGCACTGTCCTGCTCCTTTTTCGGCTTCTCCTTGAAAAACCAGGTCCGGATCTCGGGCCACATCGAAAGCTTAGCCGGATCGATCCAGACCCTGACCCCCTCTCCGGTGTATTTGTCATAGAGCGACAGGGCATATCTGCCCAGGTGAAAGACCTTCATCCAGCCGTTGCCGACACTGCAAAGGGTCAGCAGTTGAACCGCGTCCGGCAGACATTTCGGGGTTTCCACAACCGCGTCGAAAAGGGTCCCCTGGGGCAGACGGCCCTTGGCCAGTTCCACCATATAGCCGCCAATCAGAACGCCGGGGGCCGGATATCCGTGAAACCCGGCCACCCTCTCCTTGAACTCTTCGTAGGTATAGATTCCGATATTCATTTATCGTATGATCCGCTTTTCCTTTTTTAACAAATTCGTAAAACCAATCTAATCCTTACCAAATTGTAACTTCAGCCGTCTTTTCAACTGACGCTCCATTTTACCGGATGTGGGCACTTTTTGAAAGAAAAAGAAGATCATCTGCCGGACCCGTCGGCCTCCTCACTATCAATTGTAACCTGCAGCGAACAACCGCTGCAGGAACCTGAAGAAGGCGCATCGCAGGAGCAACAACTGCAGCTACCGCTTTTAAAGCTTTTGACCAGGCTTCGAAATGCATAGAAAACAGCCGCAGCCACCATGACATAGACCAGAATCTCATCCATCACGATACCTCCTCCGGATTATCCATTGCCGCGGATACCGATGCCCAGCGCCGATCCGATCTGAAAGACCGCGATGGCCAGCAGCAGCGCGATGGTCGTATTGAAAACCACTGCAAAGAGCCCCCATTTCCATGATCCGGCCTCCCGGGAGATACAGACCGTGGTCACGAAGCAGGGCGCATAGAACATGGTGAAGAGGATCAGGGAAAAGGCCACAAGAGGGCTCCAACCGGGCGCGGCTTTGAGGGTTTCGGAAAGGGAGCCGCTCTCTTCGGGCCCGATCTCTCCCATGGAATATGCGGTTCCAAGGGTAGAGACCACCACCTCTTTTGCGGCAAAACCGCCCACCAGCGCGATGTTGATCCGCCAGTCAAAGCCGGCCCATCGGGTGATGCTCTCCAGCGAAGTACCGATCTTCCCGGCAATAGAGTGCTTCAGCGCAGCCTGGGCCTGCCGGGCCTCGATGGCCCCAATGGCCGCTGCCGCATCCTCCACGGAACCGGCCATGACCGCGGCCTTCTGCTCTTCGAACCGCTCGATCTCCTCCCCCGGCAGCCCCGGAAAGGTCATCATGGCCCAGAGCACGATCGAGATGGCCAGAATCACGGTCCCGGCCTTTTTGATATACTGCCAGGCCCGCTCCCATGTGTGGATCAGCAGTCCCTTCAGAGTGGGCAGGCGATAGGGCGGCAGCTCCATGACAAAGGGCGACGACTCCCCGCGGATCACGGTACTCCGCAGCAGCTTTGCCGCAAAGAGCGCGCCGACCCATGCGATGAGGGTGATCAGCAGCATCATTTGAGACCGGTGATGGGCAAAAAATGCCCCGATGAGCAGTGCCATCACCGGCAGCTTCGCGCCGCAGTTCATGAAGGGAACCGTCAGCAGGGTGGCCAGCCGCTCCTTGGGCGACTTCAGGGTCCGGGCCGCCATGACCCCGGGAACCGCACACCCCCCGGCAATCCCGCCGGAGATGATGAAGGGCATCACCGAGCTGCCGTGCAGGCCGAAGAAGCTGAAGACCCGGTCCAGCATGAACGCGACCCGCGCGAGATAACCGGTATCCTCAAGTACTGCAATGGCAAAGAACATGAAGAGAATCAGGGGAACGAAACCGAGCACTCCGCCCACGCCCCCGATGATCCCGGAGATCAGCAGGGATTTGAGAAGCCCGTCGGCCATCCGCGCATCGACGAAATCGGCAAGCCCGGCAAAGAGCCCCTCCAGCCATCCCACCGGGACTTCGCTGTAGGTGAAGGTGAACTGATAAACCCCCCAGAGGATCACCAGCATGATCATCGGACCCAGGAGCCGATGGGTGACGACCCGGTCGATCCGATCCGAAAAGTAGATCCGGTTCTCCCGATCCTCCCGGGTCAGGATCCCCTCCCGGATCAGCCCCTGGATCGCGCCGTACCGATGATCGGCCATCACCGCTTCAGGATCGGAATCGAGGGTCGTTTTCAGGTGATCCGCCACCGCCTGAACCTGCCTCTCCAGCTCCGCGGACAACTCCGGATCGGCCATTCTTCCTTTGGACAGGATCTGTTGGTCCTTCTCCATGTACTTGATGGCGATCCAGCGGGCCGGATAGTTTTCGGTCATAAAGCTCTTCTCTTCGATCCTTTTGGTCATGGCCGGCAATGCCCGGTCGATATCCTCGCCGTATGAGATATAGAGCGGAGATCTCCCCTGCCCTTTTCCGGCCATCGCGCCGGCGGCCGCCATCAACTCGGCCTTTCCCTTTCCGGTTCGGGCGATGACCGGCGTCACCGGAACCCCGAGCCGCTGCGAGAGCTTTTCCGTATCGATTCTGATCCCCCGGCTTTCGGCCACATCCATCATATTGAGGGCGATGCAGACCGGCAGCCCCATCTCCAGAAACTGAAGCGTCAGATAGAGGTTCCGCTCCAGGTTGGAGGCATCCACGATATTGACCACCAGTTCGGGCCGTTCATCCACCAGAAAATCCCGGGCCACCACCTCCTCATCGGAATAGGCCGTGAGGGAATAAGTTCCGGGCAGATCCGTGATCGCAAACCGGTAGCCGTTCAAGGTATGAACCCCGTCCTTGCGCTCCACCGTCACGCCCGGATAGTTGCCCACATGCTGCCGCGCGCCCGTGAGACTGTTGAACAGAGTCGTCTTCCCGGAGTTCGGATTGCCGGCCAGTGCCAAGCGAATATCCATCATTCCACCTCCACTTCGATGCAGTCGGCCTCCCGGTTCCGCAGTGTCAGCACAAAGCCCCGCACCCGAAGCGCCACCGGGTCGTACAGGGGCGCTCTCCCTTGAACCTGAAAAGGGGTCCCGGTAACGAGCCCCATGTCCCGAATGCGCCGGCCCAGATCTCCGCCCACCCGGACACCGGCAATGACGCCGCTCTGATTGTCCTTCATCTCTCTCATATTGATCCGTCCCATGATATCCTTTTCTCCTTTCGAAGTTGCGTGCAAAAGTTCATCCGACTCGGATTTGTTTGGTACACCAAACTTTAATGACTGTCAACAACTTTCGAAATGAAAACCAAAAATATTCGGATTGACTTTATTTGTAAGGGGTGCTAATACAACGGAAAAACCTGAAGATTCGGAGGAAGAGAATGTCTGAGCAGGAGACCGGGCTGTCGGAAAGCCTGGAGGATTATCTGGAGACCATCCTGGCTTTAGAGAAGGAGAACAAGGTGGCCAGGGTCAAGGATATCGCGGAGATGATGGGGGTGCTGCGGGGGTCAGTATCGGGTGCGTTGAAGAGCCTCGGGGAAAAGGGGCTGGTCAATTACGAGCCGTACAGCTTCATTACGCTGACGCCGAAGGGAGAGGCTATTGCCAAGGAGATCCACCGACGCCACGAGGTGATCCATGATTTTCTGGCCAACGTGCTACAGCTCGATCCGGAAGAGGCCCAGGAAACCGCCTGCCGCATGGAACACACCATGAACCGTGCGGCCGTGGACCGGCTGGTCAAATTCATCGAATACATCCACTACTGCCCCAGAACCGGCAGGGACTGGATCGAAGCCTTTGTGGGCTTCTATTCAAAGACCCCGCCGGAACCTGAGCAGTGCCAACGCTGTCTGAAAGAGTGGGAGGACCGACGCACCTGAAAGAAACCTGAACCCCGACGCGGCCACCTCCCCATTCTTCGGCCGGGGTCTCTTATGTCCTTTGCGTCCTTCAGGTCCCTTTGTCCTTTTACTCCATCACCAGAAGAACCACCCGCCGATTCTGCGCCCTGCCCTCTTTGGTCTTGTTGTCGGTCACGGGCTGGGATTCCCCATAAGAAAAAGTACTCATCCGGTTCAGCGGAATTCCGTGCTGGAGATAGAGATACCGCTTCACCGACTCGGCCCTCGCCTCCCCCAGATCGAGGTTGTACTTGTCGGACCCGATGCTGTCGGTATGTCCCTGGATCTCGATAAAGACCCCTCTGTTCTCCCCCAGCAGGACATTGGCAAAGGTATCCAGCCCGGCCTTGGCATCCTCGGAGAGCCTGGTCTGATCATACCCAAAGGGAATCGACGCATCGGACATGGTCACCTCATAGAGCAGCTTGCCCTTGACCTGCTGCCCGGCAGTGGCCCGATCCAGGGCCTCCTGGGCAAGGTTGAGGCTCCGCTGCAGATCATCGGCATTCCGCTGGGTCGCATCCCGGATGATCGAGATATCCCTTTCATTCTCGGCCAGGTCCGTCTCAAAGGTTTTGACCTTAGTCTGAATTTCTTCGACCTTATGCCGGGTCTCGCTTCTGAGGGAGCTGATCTCCGACTCAAGCCCCTGGTTCTGCACGGAAAGCATCTCCACCTGCTCTTCGATATATCCCTTTGATGCGCATCCCGATATGCTCAAAAGGATGATCCCACCGACTGCCAAAAGCGCCAACACGGAATTTTTCATCGCTGATCCACCTCCATTTAACTTGGGGTTTATTTAAGCGTTCTTCTCCTTGAGCAGTGCCCGGGCCACATTTATATCATAGGCCTGATTCGGATCAAAGCCGCCCTTTTTCGTATACAACTTTCTGGCCTGCTGGATTGCCGAATAGGGAACCCAGCCATGTTCCAGCCAGAGCGCGGGATCATCCGCGTTCCAGAGCCGAAAACAGATTTCCTCATCATCTGCCCTTACATACATCCGCACCCGCCGGTTCGAAGGATAGGGATAGTAGTAGATGCCTCTTTCGTCTTTCATCTTCCTCTTTGACCATTCATCTTTAATGATTTTAGATGGTTCATTTCTTTGATTCTCAACAGCCCCGGGCTGTTGCGGCAGCACACCGGACTCGGACATCTCGTTTCCGAGGGGGTTGCCGGTATCCAGGCCCCTGCACTCATAACAGAAGCCAGAATAGGTGAAAACCCAACGGTTGTCAAGAAAAGGGAGGATGCTGAAAAACCGGAAGAGATTTCTTGTGGTTTTTTTTTGATTCTGGTATTAATTAAAGTGTGTTGAACATTCCATCATTTGCCCCTCTGCGGAGGGCCTGCTGCGGTGAACCTGAAACCGAAAGGAGGTGAGGGAACCTTCCCCAGAGCTTGAATCAATCCTTTGGCATAAATCAGTTTCCCAAACCGTAAAAATGTTTTCAAAGAGGAGGAAAATATGGCCACAAGTGTTTACAAAGTGATCGAGCTGGTCGGAACAAGCGATGTTTCCTGGGAGGAGGCCGCCAAAATAGCGGTGGAGACCGCAGGCAAAAACCTGAGAGACCTTCGGATTGCAGAAGTTTCCAAGCTCGATCTGCGGGTGGAGAATGGAAAAGTGACCGCTTTTCGGGCAAGATTGAACCTCTCCTTTAAATATCAGAACGAGTAGCCTTCAAAATTTCAATGGGATGCAGTCTTTGAAATCATTTGAAGGCTGCATCTTTGCATGTCTATTGCCAGATTGCAGGGACAGGGAAAATGGTCGATAAAAGAACGATAAAACGGCGTCATCTCATCTATTATCTCAGCGTTTTCGACAGAGATACGGACCAGCTCATCGGGCAATTGGTGGACATCTCCACCAGAGGAATCATGCTGACGAGCGAAAATCCCATTGAAAAGGGGAAGGCTTTTAAATTGCGGATGGTGCTTCCGGATGTGATCGAAGGGGACAATCAGATCTCCTTCGAGGCCAAGAGCGTCTGGTGTGAGAGGGATGTCAATCCGCATTTCTATGGCATCGGATTGGAGTTTACCCAAATCTCCCGAAAAACGATGTCCATCATCGAGAGTCTGATTGAAGACTTCTCTTTTCTGGAGTGACTGACAGCCCACCTCTTCTCCTTACCGGTCACTCTTCTCTTCTGCCCCGCCGAAGATCCATCAGGAGCAGACGGATACCTATGTCCAAAACCTTCAGGAGAGAAAAATGAAAAAAATCGCCGCACACCTCTGCATTCTTGCCCTTTTTTTCCTTCCGCTCCTTATCGATGCATCGACGGCACCGGGGGCTTCCGATCCGGTTGCCGGCCGGCCGGCCACTTCCGAAAAGAGCCCATCCGACGAGACCGCCTTCCGCCTTCTCGACATTGGTGAACGATCCTATCAGGGCGGTTCAGCCATCGCGGTCATTCTTTCCGAGCCCTTGGACCCGAAGGTCCGCCATGACAGACATCTGCGGATCAGCGACGGTCAGGATGTGCTCAAGAGCGCATGGGTCCTCTCAGATGACAACCGGACCCTCTATTTTCCCCATGTGGCGCCGGAGACCGAGTATACGGTGACGGTGATGCCCTCCCTGACATCGGCTGAGGGCAATACATTGCAGGAACGGACCTCCCAGGTTGTGGAAACTCGAAAGATCTCTCCGATTCTAAGCTTTGCCAGCGACGGCCTGCTGCTCCCCGCAAAGATGACCGACGGGCTTCCGGTGGTAACCATCAACATCGAAGAGGCCGACATCGAGTTCTTCCAACTCAACCCGAAGGCCCTTGCCGAATTTGTCAACTGGGAGCGGACCGCGGGCAAGGAGGGGTATTACCGGCTGGATCAGCTCAAATCCCGGGGAGAGCTGGTCTATGCGGGCCGCTTCGATCTCGATGCCCCGGACAACCGCAGAGTGGTCCGCTATATTCCTGTGGAAAACATCCCGGAACTGGAGCCGCCCGGCGTCTATCTGGCGGTGATGCGGGAGCCGGGAGAATATAATTACAGCTATCCGTCCGCCTATTTCCTCGTCACGGATCTCGCGCTGCACGCCCGGATCTACAAAAACGAATCTTTGATCTTTGCCTCATCTCTTTCCACGGGGGAACCGGTGGAGGGCGCCAAACTTACCTTCTACAATCTCAAAGGCGCTCTTCTCCAGACCGGAACCACCGATGCCTTGGGCCGGTATCGATACACCGGCAAACTGAGCAGCAGCGTCCGGGTAATCACGGCCGCGCATGGCCAGAACCTGAGCGTCCTGCCCATGAACCTTCCGGCACTGGACATGAGCGCGTTCGACCACGGGGGCCGGCCCCAGAAGAGCCGGGAGTTCTTCGCATACAGCCCCAGAGACCTCTACCGGCCCGGGGAGCCGGTCATTGTATCGGGCCTGCTGCGGGACCATGACGGCCAAATGATCGATCCGCTGCCCCTGACCGCAAAGCTCTACCGGCCCGACAACCGGGAGATGAAGAGCTTTGTCTGGCATCCGGAAAACCTCGACCGCGTCGGCTACTATCAGACCCAAATCGATCTCCCCGGCGACGCGCAGACCGGAACCTGGAACCTGAAAATCTTCGACGATCCGGCATCGGGCACACCCCTGACGGTTTTCGAGATCCAGGTCGAGGACTTTCTGCCGGAGCGGATGAAGCTCGACCTCTCGGCCGAATCGGGCCCCCTGCTGCCGGCAGAAGACCTGACGGTCGATGTCTCAGGCCAATACCTCTACGGCGCGCCGGCTGCGGGAAATCGGCTGACGGCAAAGGTGCTGCTCAAAGCCCATCGGGACCTTTTCAAAGAGGGTAGATTGAAGGGCTTTCTCTTCGGAAAGGTCGCAGACAAGGAGTACCGGGACTATTTCGAGCTGGAGGAGACGAGCCTCGACAGCGGCGGCGAGGCCACCATATCTGTCCAAAGTCCGTGGAAGGAGATCGAAAGCCCCCTTTCCGCGTATGTGATCGCAAGCCTCTACGAATCCGGGGGCCGTCCAGTCACCCGAAATATCAGAAGAGAGATCTGGCCCGCGGAAGAGATCATCGGCATCCGCCCCCTTTTCGACGATGATAACGCAGATGAAGGGCCCGTGAGCTTTGAGATGGTCAAGATCGATGAAAACGGAAATCTCCTCGAAGCCCAAAATCTGATGGTGGCGCTGACCAAAGAGGATCGGGACTATTATTGGGAATACTCCGAAAGCACCGGCTGGGAGCAGCGGTATTCCGAAAAGAACTACCAGTATCTGACCGATGCCATCACACTGGAGCCTGGCAGCCCTTCCCAGTACACCACCCAGTTGAACCGGGGACAGTATGTGCTGTCGATCCATGACCCGGTGACAGGTGTTTCCACGAGTTATCGATTCCAGGTGGGCCGCTGGTGGTACGGCGGCGATGAGAAGGCCGCGGCCCGTCCCGACGAGGTGGTCCTCCGCCTGGACAAGGAGGCCTACCGGACCGGCGACATCATCCGGCTGACCGTAATCCCGCCCCATGAGAGCGAGGGGATCATCCTGGTGGAGGGGGAATGGCCATTGTGGCTCAAGCGGATGCCCCTTTCGGCTTCTGGAACCGTGGTGGAGATCCCGGTCTCCGCGCGGTGGGACAGCCATGACCTCTACATCAGCGCAGTGGCCCTCCGGCCGGCCGATGCGGCCGAAAAGATCACCCCGAACCGGGCCGTGGGTCTGATTCATCTGCCCCTGGACCGGGACCAACGAAAACTCCGCATGAAGATCACCGCGCCCGAGAAGAACGCGCCCCATAACCCGATGACCGTACAGGTATCGCTCCAAAACGAGAGCGGTCAAAGCCCCATACCGGATGAACCCCTTTACGTCACCCTTGCCGCGGTCGATGTGGGGATCTTGAACATCACCGATTTCAAGACCCCGGACCCCTTTGGCTGGTTTTTCGCACAGCGTCGCTACGGAGTGGAAGCCCATGACATCTACAACAAGGTAATCGAATACATGGAGGGCCAGGTGGCGAAACTCCGCTTCGGCGGAGATGCGGATCTGGCCGCGGGCAAGCCGCCCGAGACCAAGGTGAAGCTCGTCTCCCTCTTTCAGGGGCCCGTGCAGTTCGATAAAAACGGAGAGGCCGAAATCACCTTGGACCTCCCTGATTTCAACGGACAGCTCCGGATCATGGGGGTCGCATTCGGCCCGACCCATTTCGGATCTGCCGAAACCCATGTTACCGTGGCGGCTCCGGTGGTCACGCAGCTCTCTACCCCGAGATTTCTGGCCCCGGACGATGAGACCCTCTTCACCCTCGATCTTCACAACATGAGCGGAGGGGCCAAAGAGATCTCCCTGACCCTGACGGCCGCGGAGCCGCTCACCCTGTCCGACGGAGAGCGGACCCTGCATTTGGCTGACGGGGAAAAGACGACCCTTCGCTTTCCGGTGAAGGCCGGCGGAGACTTCGAGCCCAGCACCATCCACCTCCGGGCCGATGCCGGCGGCATCAACATCGACCGGGAGTGGCAGATCGGGGTGCGGCCCGGATATCCCGGCATGGCCCGAAAGATCCGTCAGGTGCTGGAAAAGGGCGAGGAGATGACCCTGGATGACCGGCTCGTCTCGGATCTCATCCCGGCAACGGCCGAGATCGACCTCAAAATCGCAACAGTGCCGCCTTTTGACCTGCGCCATGCGTTCAAGGGGCTGATCACCTATCCTTACGGCTGTCTGGAGCAGACTACCAGCCGGGCATATCCCCTGCTGCTGGCAACACCGGAGGTGATTGCAAAATTTGATCTTCCCGCCATCAGCCCCAAGGAACGGGCCGAACGGCTCAACAGTGCCGTAACCCGGATCTCGACCATGCAGCTCCCCTCGGGCGGCTTCGGCCTCTGGAACCGGACAGGCCCCGAATCCCCCTGGCTCACCCCCTATGTGGTCGATTTTCTGCTCAGTGCCCGGGATGCAGGGGTCTCCATTCCCGAAGAGATGCTCGACAGTGCGTTGACCCGCCTGGAAACCTATGTGAACCAGGGTGCGCGAGTTCAGGAATATGTGGCCAATGACGAACAGAAGCATATTGAATTTGCCGCAAGAGCCTATGCCGGCTATGTCCTTTCCAAGCTGAACCGTGCGCCGCTGGGTGCGCTGAGAACCCTGTACGATCATCACCAGAAGAGTGCGGCCTCTCCCCTGCCCCTTGCCCATCTCGGGATTGCCCTGTATAACATGGGGGACCGGAAGCGGGCCGGGGAGGCTCTTTCCACGGCTGCCGGGAAACGGCGGGAGGAGAATGCCTACTGGGGCGACTACGGCAGCCCTCTGAGAGACATGACCCTGACCCTGGCCCTGCTGATGGAAAAGGAAAAACCGGCCCCGGGATTCGACAAACTACTTCTGGACATGGAAAACGCAATGCGGGACCGGCGATGGCTCAGCACCCAGGAGAAGTACGCTATCCTCGTGGCCGGACTGGCATTTGAAGGCAGGGCGGACCAACAGTGGTCCGGAATCCTTATGACGGGAGGGACGGAACAGAAGATCGCGCACAAGGGAACAAAACTTCTCTCCCCGGATCTGTCGCAGGTGGAAAAGGGTTTTACCTTCATATCTAATCATGAAGGTATGCTCTATGTTTCGGCTGTGATCAGCGGCTATACCAAGAATCCTCCGGAGCCGGACACCTCCCAGATCGCCCTCACCAGGACCCTGTACGACCTCGAGGGAAATGAGATCACCCGGAACGAATTCGGGGTAGGAGAGCTGCTGATGGTTCATCTCCGGGTCGATGCAAACCAGTGGATTCCGGACGGACTCGTGGTCGATTTTCTTCCTGCCGGCTTTGAACCGGAGAACCAGAACCTGAAGCATGCGGTGAAACTGGAGGATTTCAAGATCGGCGAAGATTCCCTCTGGCATCTCCGGGAGGAGACGGATATTCTTCATGAGGAGTATCGGGATGATCGATATGCGGCCGCGGCCCGGCTCAATGAACATGGCCCAACCCATCTCTTCTATATGGTCCGTGTCGTGAGTCCCGGAACCTTCAAAGTTCCGCCGCCTTTTGCCGAATCCATGTATCGACCCGAGATCCGGGGGATCGGAAAAACCCCAGCTCCCATCACCATCATCAACAAAAAACATTTGGCAGAGGACATGAAACCGAGCGAATAGCTTTGCAGCGAATCTTAAAACGAGGTAAAAATGAAAGCGGTTCGAAAATACAACTTTTTTCTTTTGATTCTTCTTCTGATGACCGGCCCTGCCTTTCTCTTCTGCGGATGCGGCGGCAGTGACAACGATGGCAACAGCGGGACCACCTGCGACTGCGAAGGCGTTGAATGGACCGAGGAGAATGGCCTTTTCCTTACTTTTGAAAGTCAGAGTACGGAAAATCCCGCGATCGTATCCATGCTCTTCAAGGTGGAGACCGAAGGGGGCGTCCCCCTGACGGGACTCACGCCTGACAATTTCCGGATCTATGAGGACGGAGAAACCATCTCCCGATTCGAAAGCCAGCAGACCATCCGGCACGAGCCGGGAAAGTTCCGCTCTCACATCCTGCTTCTGCTGGATCTGAGCGGGTCGATTCTGGAGAGCGAAAACCTCACTGTGCTCAAGGAGGCGGCCCGAAACTTTATCCATGCGGTGATGCCGGCTCAATACGCAGAGAGCTACCGCGAGGTCGATATGGCCATCTGGTGGTTTGACGGCGCGGCCCAGGCGCACCAGCTCGTCTCCTTTGACACGGAGACCACCCGCCTCATCTCCGGCATCGACAACATCCATGAACAGATGAGCGAAGATTCCTCCACCAACCTCTACGGCGCGGCCATACAGGCCGTGGACCTGATCGCGGATAAGACAGGCCAGTTTGGTGAGACCGTGGCGGTCGGCTCCGTCGTGATCTTCACCGACGGCAAGGATCAGGCGTCCCGGCGCACAAAAGAGGATGCATTGGCTGCGGTGAACAACGCAGACAATGCGGTTTCGGTCTACACCATCGGCCTTGGCGGAGAGATCGACAGCGAGGTCCTCGAAGATATCGGCAGAGACGGTTTTCTCTATGCAGAGGATGTGGAGGCGCTGGTTCCCAAATTCGAGGAGATTGCGGGGACGATCCGGGAGGATATCAACAGCCATTATCTGCTGAAATACTGCTCGCCCAAACGGAGCGGCGCGCATGATCTGACAGTGGAGGCGGTCTATAACGAGATGACCGGTTCCATCACCACCTGCTTCTGCGCGGACGGCTTTACCGGGGGCTGCAATCTGACGGAAAATTGAACGGAAAATGGATCGATCGGAAATAATTCTCACTATCATTGAAGCCAAAGATTGTCCGCTGTATCAAAAAGGGGATCAATTCCAGCGGAAAGGTCGAATCCTCCGCCTTCCCCGCGGGAAATCGGCCTGCATCACGTTTGCGGCTGACATCCAGAAGGCCCGGGAGGCGGAGAACTTCGGCTGCAGCGGCCCTTCGACCGGATGTGTCGGATCGATCCGGGTTCGAGTCAGATCGCCGGAATCCCCTCAAAAGTCAAAGGTAAAATCGGATCAGGGCGCAACCGCAAAGGAGATGGTGAATCTGCTGAAGACCTTTCCCATGTTTCAGGCTTTAGACGAGGCCGAACTCGAAGAGGTGATCTCCTGGCTCAAGCTCAAGAAAATTCCAAAAGACGGAATCGTCCTTCAAAAGAGTGAGCCGGGCATCCGGCTTTACATCATCGTATCGGGCAGTGTCTCTGTTCTGGAAGAGGAGAATGGCGGCGAGGTGGTCATCGCGAACCTCAAAAAAGGAGAGGTCTTCGGCGAGATGAGCCTTCTGAGCGGAGAGGAGGTCGGGGCAACGGTCAAGGCTGCGGAACCCTCCTGGCTCCTCTATATCAAAGGACAGGATTTCCGCAGACTTCTTGACCGGTTCCCGCCGCTGCAGAACTACTTCATGCGTCTGCTGGCCCAGCGGCTGAAGAACAGCAATATCGAGCGGGCCCAGGATCTGAGCGCGATGCGGGGGCGTCTGACGGATGTTCCGGCAACGGAACTCTTTCAGACGCTGAACCAGAACCTCAAAACCGGTCTACTCCATCTGGATCTTCCGGAGGTCAAGGGGGAATTTTCGTTCCGGGAGGGGGATCTGATCCGGGCCCAATATGGGGATCTTAGCGGAAAAGATGCTTTTTTCCAGGCGTTGAAGGCCCGGGAAGGGACATTTCGCTTCTCTCCGAAGCTGCCTGACCATGACCAGAACTTGCCGGAGATCGGCGATTTCATCTGGCTGCTCATGGAGGGGCTCAACCGGATCGACGAGGGGCGGTAGAGGCCGCAGGCGCGCTGGTCCAATCTCCCTTGAATGGTTACGTTCACCGTTTAGCCGTTCCCGTGATCTTTGATGGCTTGCAGGATCTTGGGGTGAAGTTTTCCGTTGCTCGCGACTATCCCGCGATTTTTGGTCAGCTTCGGGCCCAAGGAGAAATCCAGAGAGGCCCCGGAAAAATCGGTCACAACTCCCCCGGCCGCCTGCACCACGATGCTGCCCGCGGCATGATCCCAGATCTTCTCCCGGTATTCGGCCGTTCTCGGCAGCCGCAGATAGATGGAGGCATCACCCGAGGCTACCGAGGCGTATTTGGCCTGGCTGTCCATGCGGCAGGGAAAAGCGGTTATCCCCAAAGCCTTTGAGATCCGCTCATGGACATCGTGGGCCGCGTGGGCCTTTTCCACTGATTCGCAGAAGCGGGCCCCCTTCGGGTCTGTAATCGCATCAACAGAGATGGCAATCGATTCCCCCAGTGATCCGTCCGCCAGCAGAGGAAAGGCAAAAGCCCCCTCCCCTTTTATTCCGCAGAGAAGATAGCCGGGGTTTTCATCCTTCTCATTCATCTTGAAGTTGGGGCAGCCCAGCACCCCCAGTGCCACCTGGCCATTTTCGATCAGGGCCAGTGCAACCGCAAACTGATCCCCCCGCAAAAATCCCTTGGTTCCGTCGATGGGATCGACTGTCCAGTACCTTTTCGTAAAATCGACCTGCGCAGGTTGGGCCGCATCGATGGCAGCCAGGATATCGGGATCTTTTTTATCTCCATCCAGAAGACCCTCCAGCAGCGAAGAGACCTTATCGAAAAGAGCAGGATCGGCCTTCAGCGCATCCGAAGCCTCCTCCCCCACGATGGGATCATCGGGAAAAGCCGCGCGAATCTCAGTGTTGATAATGGCCTGGCTGGCAAAATCGGCCGTGGTGACCGGTGAACGGTCATCCTTTTGGATCGATTCGACGTCGATGGTGTTCTGGACCCTGCGGCAGAGGATTGCGGCTTTGCGGACCGCCTGTAATGCGGTTTTCTTTTCATTCGTATAAACTGACATTTATGTTCCTTATTCTATGAGAATCCTAATCGATCATAATGGGCCGAAATCCGGCTTGTTGAAAATGTTTATCTGTCGTCATAGCCAGATAAAGGTTTGATTCCTTCATTACAACAAAGGAAATGCAGTCCGTGAGCCCCCAATCCTTGTCTTTTCTGCTTTGATAAAGTTCGATCGACTTATGCATCAGTTCTGTGTCAACTGTCACTACCCGAAAAACGGACTTGGCTCAGTAAGGATCTCGCCCGATCATGGTATTTGTCTCGGCGGTTCAGCAGGGCGATAACAAATGCCGTATCCAGAAAAATCCTGTCCTTACTCATCTGACTCTTTATTTAGCAGTTTACCATAGAGATAATGATCATGATTCAGTGCCCAATCTTCAGGGCCTTCGACAGTTCCGGTCAACCTTTCCAACACATCAAAAGCATCTTCAAAATGTTTTTGATTTTTTTCTATATGTAATCTGTATTGCCGATTCGGCAGCAGATCAACCTTCCCAATCGGTTTGAATACATGACCATCAAAAAAAACTTCAATGATTTCTTCCATATTGCATCCCTCCATTCATATGCGGCCGAGATCAATCTCGATGATTATTATCGTAAAATTATTTATTGATCCAGCTCCTTAGCCGTCTGCACCAGAGAAATAAACTCGGCCCGATACCCATAAGGATCCTCCCCCTTCCCCGATCTTGCCATCTCGATGATCCCATCATAGGTGAGCCCTCCTTTGAACCGGGAATCCCGCAGCATCATGCCGAATCCTGCAACAGCCGCTGCAAATTTGAAATCCTCCCCGGTGTTTTCAAAATCGAGCCCAACATCCTTGACCGCAAGATTGAGCAGCTTGCTGGCATCCGCGTCCGGTCTCTTGTACCGGAGTTTCACCGTCAGCAGCTCTCCGCTGTCGGCCGCATTGCTCAGATCGGAGGCTTTTTGATACTTGAGCGGGTCCGTGCCCGGGATTTCCATCTCTACGCCGGCCGGCACCAACTCATAGAGTGCCGTCACGGTGTGGCCTGATCCCATCTCTCCCGCGTCTTTGGTGTCATCGTTGAAATCCTGATCCTTCAGCAGCCGGTTTTCATAGCCGATGAGCCGGTAGGCCGCCACCTGCGCAGGATTGAACTCCACCTGGATCTTTACGTCCTTGGCCACCGTGACAAGAGTTCCGCCCATCTGATCCACCAGCATCTTCTTGGCCTCTGTGATGGTGTCGATATAGCCGTAGTTGCCGTTGCCCTTATTCGCGAGCTTTTCCATCGTCGAATCCTTGAGATTCCCAGTGCCAAAGCCGAGGATCGTCAAAAAGATGCCGGTTTTGGCCTTCTCCTGGATGAGGCGCACCAGATCCCCTTCGTTTGTGACGCCGACATTGAAATCGCCGTCCGTTGCCAGAATGACCCGGTTGATGCCATCGGGAATGAAGTTCTTCTGCACCACATCATAGGCCAGCTTAATGCCCTCGCTGCCGTGGGTGGTGCCGCCGGCCGAGAGTTCCTCCAGGGCAGAGAGGATATAGACCTTGTTCTCCGGCTGGCAGGTGGTGGAGGGCAGCACCAGCCCCGATGCCCCGGCATAGACGGCAATCGCGACCCGGTCTTTCTCATCGAGATTCTGCACCAGCATCTTCATGGCCCGCTTCAGCAGGGGGAGCTTGTCCGGATCATTCATGGAGCCGGAGACATCGAGCAGAAAGACGAGATTGCTCGGCTTTGTCGCTATCTTCGGCATCTCCTCTGCGGCCAGACCGATCCGCAGCAGTCGATGCATCGGGGTCCAAGGGCACTCGGCCGCTTCTGTGCTGATGGCAATGGGATAATCACCAATGGGATCGGGATAATCATAGACAAAATAGTTGACCATCTCCTCGATGCGCACTGCATCCTTGGGGGGGAGTTTTCCCTGGCGGATAAAGCGGCGGATGTTGGCATAGGAGGCCGTATCCACATCGATGGAGAAGGTAGAGAGCGGATTTTGGCTCACCCGGAGGAATTCGTTTTCCGGGAGGTATTCATAGGATTCGGTGTTCATCTCCTGCTGAGGACCCGGTTCTGCTGCGGTAAGCGCCATCGGCTGTATCGCACCCGCGGGAGCGGAAGCCTTTTCCGCATCGAGCATCATATTATCACGGCCACACGCGGCAATGGCCATAAGCACCAACATTCCCCCAAGAATCCACAGTTTTTTCATCGTTTTTTCCTCCGGTTTTTGCTCTCGGTCCTCATTAGCTCTCTCGATGCGGCAATGCATCGGTCCCTCTCTCTATAATCAAGGGATCATCCGGGCTTTCCTTCTCAATCTCTCTGAAAATCGATGGATCGTCAATAAAAACTTTTTCAGAAACATCACCCATTCTCGCTATTCTCATTTTGAAAAAGATCGATCCTTTTGGTAATGTCTCTTTTTTGGAAGGGATTGGCAAGAGAGAAAATCTGAGCCACTGAGATTTCAGCAGTTGCTGAAAAATATTCGGATGATGTTGGGATGGCGATCCAAAGAGGAGAACAAAAAAAAGCAGCTTCAGGAGGAAGGTTTTCCCCTCAAAGCTGCTTTATTGGAATCTGCTGAGGCTGTCCGATCCGGTAATCCATTCCGATTATAAAATCGGTGGATTACCAGATCGGAGATGGTTCAAAAATCAGGATGCAGGAGTCGGCTCCGGAACAAGGGCCGGGGGCTGCTGGACATTCTGCAGCATGGACCGGATTCCCTCGATCTTCCTTTCGATCAGTTCAGCTTTGCTGGTCCGCTTGAGATCGAGCAGATCATTTCCGTCAAAGGCCGCGGCCTGCTCCAGGTAGGCAAGCGCCTCTTTGAGACCGGCTTCGGTGCCCCGCGTTGCTGCGATATCGGCTTTGTTCATGAGGATGATCAGCCGGAGATCCTTCATTTTTGAGAAGGCCAGCTTTGCATTGCCTTTTGTCGAATAATCCACGGCTCGATTCAGATTCTTCTCGACTGCATCGTAGTTCGGTGTGCCCGGGGCCACGAGAATGGCATCGGCTTTGTTGATATAATAGTCGAACGCGAGCGGATAGACCTCTTCCCGGCTGTAGACCGGCTGAATGGCTCCAGGCGCGCTGACATCGGGAAGACGGACAACCCGCTCTTTTCCCAGCGGTGCGAAACTGCCTTTCCAGATCTCCATGCCCTGATCAACCGGGACCAGATAGTATTTGGAAGCATTGGAGAAGCTGGCCCAGAGGATCAGTGCAAAGACAACAGCAAGACAGGCCGCAAAGAATTTCATCGTGGTTTCCATCGGATCCGATCCTTTCTTAACGGTTGGGGGAGGTACTGCTTCTCTGGTTTCAACATCTTCTTCTGCTTGTTCCGCCTTCTTCTCCTCGACCACTTCTTCCACAGCCGGTTCCCCAGGCGCGGTCTTGACCTCTTCTGGAACCTCGGTCTTCTGATTCACCACCTCGGCTTCCGGAACCGCGTCGGTCTTCTCCTCAACGGCCTCTTCCACAGCCGGTTCCCCAGGCGCGGTCTTGACCTCTTCTGGAACTTCGGTCTTCTGATCCACTACCTCGGCTTCCGGAACCGCGTCGGTCTTCTCCTCGACGGCCTCTTCCACAGCCGGTTCTCCAAGCGCGGTCTTGACTTCTTCAGGAACTTCGGTCTTCTGATCAACCACCTCGGCTTCCGGAACCGCGTCGGTCTTCTCCTCGACGGCCTCTTCCACAGCCGGTTCTCCAGGCGCGGTTTTGACCTCTTCAGGAACTTCGGTCTTCTGATCCACTACCTCAGCTTCCGGAACTTCCGCTGCTGGGGGCCGGGGCGGAATGTCGCTCAGATCTATCTTCTGCAGCAGAAGAGAGCGGATTCTTTCGGCATCCGAGCCTGACGCAATGGGCGGCGCGGTAAAGTCCTGCTGGGCCGGCGGCGTTGGTTTGAAAAAGGAAGAGGGCTTCCAGGCATCGAATCGCTTCTGAAGCAGTTCCCTATGAGAGACGGCTTTGGGCGGTTCGGCCTCCGGTTCCGGGGCTTTGGCTTCCGGTTCCGGCGCTTGGACCGGCGCTTTCTCTTCCCGCGGCGGGGCTTCGGCCTCTGGCGGCGGTGTCGGCTCAACCGGCGCTGCATCGCTGAGATCGAACTTCTTCATGAGAAGAGAGCGGATACGCTCCCCATCCTCACCATCCGCAAATGGCGGCGCAGTTTGATCCTTTAGGACCGGCGGGTTCGGCTTGAACGGAGAAGAGGGCTTCCACGCGCCGAATTTTTTCTGAAGCAGCTCCCTCTGGGAGACGATCTTCGGCGCCTTCTCCTCTTTTTTCTGTGGGGCCGGTTCCTCCTTTTTCCGGGGCTCCGGCGCTTTCTTCTCCGCCTTCTCTTTGGCGGGGGCCTCGGCCTTTTTGGGCGACGGTTCCCCCTCGCTCAGGTCAAACTTTTTGAAGAGCAGAGGCCGGACCTCTTCTGCCATCTCCTTCGGCACAAATGGGGGGGCAGCAACCGCCTCCTTCTGCGCGGGATCGTCTGCCGGAGGCGCATATAGCGTTTCCGGCTGCCAGGTGTCGAACTTCTTTGCCAAAAGCTCTTTGATCGTCGGCTTCTTCTTGGCGGCAGGCTTCTTCTGCGCGGCTGTCGATTTTGCCTTTGTACTTTTGGGGGTTGAGGTTGTTGTCTTCTTCTTAGCTGTGCTCTTGGTCGTCGTCTTCTTCTTGGTCGTGCCCTTTTTCTTGGAAGTCGTTTTTGCCATAAAATCCCCTTTAAAAAATTTAGCAAAAAAACAATTGACTTATGTACTGATATTCATAGACAATGCACTATATCGGAACCGGTATTCTTTGTAAACATTTTTTTCGGCAGAACAGATTATGGGAAGAACAGCAAGCATCCATGGCCATCCCCTCTCAACCGAGGATCAAAGGTATCAGTCTCAAGCCCTATAGCCTCGATTTCACCTTTGGTTCGCTCTCTCTTCCTGAAGATTATTTAGCCAATCCCATGCTCCTTGTAAAGGATTCATTTTCGGATTTTTTCATGCTGGATGAGTTTGGGGTTCTTCCGGGGCGTCGAATCGAGGATGCGGACCCGTATCATGGGCTGATCCGGATGCTTCGGAGGCTTGTGTAACATTACTGTGGAAGATATGGATATTGAATTTACGAGAAAAATTCCAAAATGGCCGAAATTTCCTCCAGGAGGGGGTCTGGCAGATCCGGAGGCAGGAGCTTTCCAAAAGGAGATCCTACTTCCTGAAGCTGCTGCGGATACTGATTTTAGCGGTCCGGGGCTTTATCCGCAAAGACTGCCCGGTGCGGGCATCTGCCCTCACCTTTTATACGATCCTTTCAGTGGTCCCTCTGCTGGCGATGGCCTTCGGCATCGCCAAGGGGTTCGGGTTCGAAAAGGTACTGGAAGAGCAGATCTCGCCCTATTTTCTGGGACAGGAGAATCTTTTTGCCCGGGTGACAATGATGGCCCGCAACATGCTGGATCAGACCAAGGGCGGCGCCATTGCCGGAATCGGCCTGCTGGTGCTGTTCTGGTCTCTGATCAAAGTGATGAGCCATATCGAAACATCGATCAACATGATCTGGGAGGTTCCGACACAGCGCTCCTGGCGCCGGCGCCTCAGCGACTATATGACCATCATGTTTCTTTTTGTGGTGATCCTGATTCTGTCCGGCAGCCTCAACGTCTATATCACCGCGCAAGTGACCCGGATCGCAGAGGACGTCTCTTTGCTGATGCTCTTCAACCCCTTCATCTTCTTTCTGCTTAAGCTGATCCCCTATGTACTCTTCTGGATTCTGCTGACGCTGATCTACATCATCATTCCCAATACGGCCGTTCCTTTTGCCGCGGCCATATTCGGCGGCGTGGTCGGCGGAACCCTGTATCAGGGGGCCCAGTGGGCCTATATCCGGTTTCAGGTAGGGGTTGCCAGCTACAATGCGATCTACGGAAGTTTTGCCGCGCTGCCCCTCTTTCTGGTCTGGCTCCAGTTGAGCTGGATGATCCTCCTGCTGGGGGCACAGCTCTCATTTGCCTTTCAGAATGCCGACACATACGAGTTCAGGCCCAAAGCAGCGCCCATCAGCCCCGCATTCCGGAGCCTGCTCGCGCTGCGGATCATGCACCTGATCACCCGTGCCTTCCAAAAGGGAGAGCCGGCCATGACCCTCTACGATCTGGCCAATCTCCTGGAGAGCCCGCACCATCCGGTGAAAAGCATCCTGGAAGATTTTGCAGAGGCCGGGATACTGTCGGAAGTTCTCGGTGAGGAAGAAGGGGTTGTCTCGTATCAGCCGGCAAAAGATATCCGGATGTTCACCATCAGCTATATTCTCGATACCCTGGATCATCACGGCACCGAAGAGATCCCACTGCGCCAGACCCAAGAGATGAAGGTGCTCTCCAATTCTTTGGAGCAGTTCAGAAAGGAGATCCAGCAATCATCGGCCAATCATCATCTCACCGATATCTGATCCTCCCGATTTAAGGCTATTCAAACTCGTCTCGGGCCTGTTCGGCCAGTGCCCTCTCTCTGGGGTTTGCAAAATAGGCTTTCCGCAGGCTGCCCGCGATCACCGGAAGGTTGTGTAGGGGGGGCGGCCGGAAGTCGAAGACGATATCCAGAAATGCCGCGGTGATCCGGTAGGTCGCGCCCCAGAGGATCTCGGTTCTCTCATCTCGGGTGTGGACAAAACAGGGGAAATCATCCTGCCGTTGATCCTCCTGCCCCACATAGGTTACGCGATAGCTCGCATACCGGCTTGGGTCCAGCAGGTGGCGCAGGGGAATCCGGACGATTTGCTCCACCTCCCAGTTTGGAATGAATCTTGCTTTTGGGGATAACCAGCCCACCATCGGATAGATGGATCGATAGAAGAGGATCAGCCGCTGGGGGGGAAGGCCCCCGAGAAATCGGACATGGAAAGGGTTGAGCCGCATCTCCTCATAGCTCTCCCGAAGGCCCGTGGCCAGCAGCAGCGCCAATTTACGGGCTCGGTTGGGCCATCTTCTCCGCCACTGCCGCCAGTAGGGCCACCGCGCCGACGGAAGGAGAGGAAGGGAGAGGATCTTTGAAAGGTAAAAGTCATAACAGGGCTCAACTCCGCCGCCAGGGCAGCAGAGATCTCCGGGCTGGCGCACACGCTGGGAGCGCTTGTTCAACACCAGACAGGGATCGAATCGGCCTCCCCCGCACTCCTGGCCCAGCAGGAACATCACCGATGAGGGGATCGCCTTTTTTTCAAACCCGTTTTCCGGAAAAAGGATCTCGGGCCTTCCCTTTTCCGCGAGGGTTTTGAGGATATGATTTTTCAGATCCCAAGGATCTTTTATAATCGGATGCATGTCTCCTTTCATGGGGAGCGCACTTTTTCGGAGTGCGCAAAATCGATTTTGCGCACTCAGGTTCCCGCGACAATGGCCTTTGCGGGAATGAGCCCGGTCGCGCTTGCCGAGACGATGTTTCCCGCGACCCCGGGCCCGTCGCCGGCCACATACATGCCTTTGATCCGGGTCTGGAGATGATTGTCCGTCTCCACCTGTGTGGCAAAGAATTTGATCTCGGGTGCATAGAGCAGGGTTTCGTCATTGGAGACCCCCGGGACCACGCAGTTGAGCTTCTCCAGCCCTTCGGCCAGGTTCCGGACGATCCGTTCCGGCAGGGCCATTGCGATGTCTCCGCAGACCGCATGGGTGAGGGTCGGCTCGATATAACCCTTGCGGACCCGGTTCCAGGTGCTTCTTCTGCCCCGCTTGAGATCCCCGAGCCGCTGTAGGATCGGCTTCTTTCCACCGATGAGCGATGCCAGGTTGCCGATGGCCTCGCCATAGGCCTGGTTGTCGGTGACTGGTTCGGTCAGCACCACCTTGGAGAGGAACGCGAAGTTGGTGTTCTCCGATTTCCGGTCCCGGTAGGCATGGCCGTTGACGCAGACAAAGTGCCGGTAGCTCTCCTGTGAGACAAAGCCGCCGTGGTTGGTGCAGAAGGTCCGGGTGCTGTCGTCGTACTTCTGGGTCTGGATGAAGAAGGTGGGGTCATAGATGACGTCGCAGAGGTCCTGCATGATATCGTTATGCACCTCCACCCGCACCCCCACTTCGATGCCCCGGTGGGAGAGGCCAATGCCGTTCTTCTCCGCGATCCGCGCCACCCAGTCCGCACCGACCCGGCCCGGGGCAAGGATCACTTTGGGGGCATGATAGGTTCCCTTGTCCGTGATGATCCCTTCCACTGCGCCATCTTTGGTAATGAGATTCTCTGCTTCTTCAGAGGTTTGAAAGACTACGCCTTTGGATTGGATATACTCGGCCATCTGCGCGATGTAGCCGGGCAGGGAATCGCTTCCCAGGTGCTTCTGTTTGATGATGAGAAGATCCACGCCGTAGCGCTTGGCCTGCTTGCGGATCTCTTTTGCCTTTTCCATATCCGTGGGATAGACAGGCCCGTCCATCCCAAAGCGGTTGAAGATCGCCTCGGTCTCGTC
Source organism: Desulfobacteraceae bacterium (assembly GCA_011390345.1). Taxonomy (GTDB): domain Bacteria; phylum Desulfobacterota; class Desulfobacteria; order Desulfobacterales; family JAABSP01; genus JAABSP01. The sequence continues at coordinate 6,928 of JAABSP010000057.1, read as the reverse complement.
GATCAGGGCCTGGGATTCGGATCGGGGCATGAACTGGGTGAGGTCGGTCTTTCCCAGCTTATGGATGTAGTTGAGTTTTCCGTCCGAAAAGAGCCCCGCGCCGCCGATGCCGCAGAGGATGTTGCAAGGGTGGCAGCCCCGGCAGTTGTGGGTGGTATTGACCGGACATTTCCTTTTGAGGGGCGGCTTTCCCTTCTCGATGACGAGGACCGAAAGATCGGAATGCTCGCAGAGATAATATGCGGCAAAGAGGCCGGCCGGGCCCCCGCCGACGATGATGACGTCGTAGGTGTTCTCTGGGGTTGCCATTATTGATTTTTATGCTCCGATAGTTGTCAATGGATGATGGCCTCAACTCTTTTTCATTGAAGAAAGAACGGCATACTCATTCATGACGGATTCTACAACAGATCTTGGCAGGATTGCAATCCTGTTCAAGCGGCAACACCTTATCGTTCATCAGCTCATATCCGCTTCATCGGCACATACTTGTATTTCAATTCCGGGGTCAATTGCTGACACTCCTTCAGGATTTCCGGGGTTTTACGGGTCGTATAAATCGGCATCATCCGCTGATCGAATCTGCGCTGCTGCGAGTGGGTGAGGAAAAAGGTGTTGTGAAAGACATTGCCGGTGGTGTAGTGGATTTTCATCCGTTTGAAGTTGATCCCCAGCAGTTTGGCGGAATAGATCGTAAAATCCTCCCCGAGCGACAGCCACATCCGACCGCGATTCATGCCAAAGATGAAAGAGTGGAGAAATCCGCCATTCTGCTGTTGAATCGTATAGAAAAGCCACATCCCGGCCGTGGTCCTGAAAAACCGGTCATCATCCTCCATAAGCCCGCCCTCTTCAGGCGGCTGCATATCCTTGCGCGCGGCCGAAACCGCGGCAGCCAGGGAGATGGCAAATTCGGTGAAGTGTTTGGGTACATAGCACCGGAGCAGGCGGCGGAATTTCAGAAGCCACCGAATAAGCAGCAGTGCAACAATGCCGATGATGATCCACCAGATCATAGTTCAGTGTTCCGTCGGGGTTGTATGTCACTCATACTTTTTTCTATTCGGGTTCATTTTCCGGTTATGCCCCCCGATTCTCATTTCAGGCAGCACTTTTTGTACTTCTTCCCGCTCCCGCAGGGGCAGGGTTCGTTTCTGCCGATCTTTTTCGTCTCTCTGACATAGGGCTGCTGTGGGGGTTCTTCTTCCTCCTTCGGAGAGGATTCGGGATTTGGGGAGGGAAACGACTCCTCCTTTGTTTTGAACAATGCCTCATTCTCCAATTCGCTGATGGTATCCCCGATCAGAGAATATTCGGGGTTCTCCTGCAATTCGAGGATGACCTGCTCTTTTCCTTTTTCCAGGGCTTCTTCAACCATATCAAAGGGCATGAGAAATGTTTCGATCAGTTCATCACGGTATGCCTTTTCAATCTCTTCGAGAAGCTCTTCCGGATACAGCAGCGTGCTTCGGTCTACCAGGACATTCCAAGTGTAGAACGGGGTTCTTTCGAATTTCTTGTCGAAGAGTTCCTTGAAATAGCCGATGATCTCCTCACGGGATTTCTCCTGAACCGCCACTAGTACACAGAGGGCACTGATGCCGGCCGATCTTACGAATTCGTCCACCTTCTCATTTTCGATCAATTCTTTTATCAGACTGGTATCGCCGTTGCAGACCGATGCCAGAATTCTGCCCAGATCCCCTGTAATGATGTCATTGGCAAAATCAAAGGCAATATCTTCCGGAATCTTGTACAGCTCTGCGATCAGCGGATAGGCGCGCGGTTCCCGGAACTGCGCCAATAGAAACATGGCGTAGTTGTGCGCGAAGTAACGCTTGTCTTCCCGCAGGATCTTTGGGTGATCCATTACATATTGAATGTTCTTCAACAGTTCCGGTGTGATCTCCGCCTGCTTTTCAACGGCTTCTGCCAGGGCTTCGCGGGGGAGATAGCCTCTGTATCGTTCCAGTTCCTTCAATATCTCTTCGATGGTCATCTCAATCAAACTCCTTCGGCAGTGCAGCCGCCATAATCAATGGTGTCTTTCATGTTTCATCTTCGGGGCATTCTTCCGGCGAATGGATTTCAGGGCGATTCCCACCGCTCTCTTCACGGCAGATCCTTTCAATTTTTCCCGGCGCAACTGCCTTTTTGAAGATCCGCTGCTGCTCCACAAGGCCGCTGCCCCCTCTTTTCAAACCGCTGTCACAGGCATATTGAAGCATTTCATCCAAAAGCTTTTGATTCTTTTCGTAATAATCATCTGCCCGCAGTTCGTCCTTTTTGAGTTTTTTCAACGATCCCGCTGCTGTCTGCCATGCATTTGCCCATTTCCGCTGCTTTTGCCGGATATCCATCCGTTCTCCTTCCTGTTCAAACGGTCCTGCTCAAACCGCCCTCATGACGGATTCTACAACAGACCCTTCAAAGGTTCGGCTATCTTAAACTTTTGCATTATGCCTGCGGAGATTACCGGGCCAGGCCAGAATATCTCTGTCCGCAGTTATCAAAACAGCATGAATACTTTGAGCCGTGGCGGTGATAAATCGGTCTGCGGTATGGGTATCCAGCAGAATCATTTCATGGCATCCCATTCAACATCGATGGGAGAAACGATATCCCCATGAATTTCGATTTTTCCGCTATGCATTCCAAACAGGGTTTTTTTCTTCGGAAAACAGGGCAGAATGCAGGTATAGGGCAACCCGTCCTTCAGCAGGGTCAGGGGTTGGCCGCTTTGTTCCACTTGTTCCAGAAAAAAATGACAGTTGGCAATAAATTCAGATATTGGTATTTCTTTCATAATAATTCTCTGATATGCGTTGGAGCGAAATCAGACCGATTTCATACAAAGCCGAAACGGCCTTCAAAATGGATTCTACAACAGATCCCCTCATCATTGCAATCCTGTTCAACGGCTCGCGCTTGGGCCGGGGCGGGCCGAATCTTTTCCGGGCATCATTTATCGTACCGGCTCACCTGCGGTTCCACATCCCGGGATTTTTCCTCCAGCTTATTGATGATCCTTTCCATCTGCTTGGGCGGCAGAGGTTTGTTTGCGGATGTCCTGCCCCGGATGTATCCTTTGATCTGCTTTTCATTGAGAATCACAACATCGTTTTCCCCGGCCGGGGCGTTTCGGGTCACATACCAGCCCGGGATTACCAGGAGGGGCCGGACAAAGATGCGCTCGCCGGTCTCCCGGTGCAGCCACTGGGAAAGCCACATGGCGGCATCTTTAGATTGCTTTACGGACTTGTGGTCTGTCCATTTGGGAAACCGGAGTTCTCTGCCGTCGGTGATGACCTGTGCGTTTTTCATCCGATCTTTGGCATCGGGTCTTTGGCATCGGGTTTGCTGCGGGCTTTGGTTTCCACGGCATAGACGCCCGATGCGCCCACAAGGATGTGGTCGATGTTGAAGGTGCCGGCCTGAAAATCGTGAAAGGCCACATGATCCGTCAGGTACTGCAGCTCCTGGCCGACCGCGACCTCTCCGTCATATGCGAGGCGTTTGATCCTTCGGGAGTTGTAATCCCGGATCAGACGGCAGGTGAGAAAGATCATGAAGCAGTATGTGACTTATTGTCCGTAGACTTTTTGTCAACATTCAGGTTATGTTCTCATATTATGGTAAATACATCATCACAAAAAAAACTTGAAAAATTAGGTGAAAAAATACGCCGATACAGAAATTTAAAAAATTTATCTCAAGAAGAATTAGCGGATATTTGTGGATTTGATAGAACCTATATCAGCTTAATAGAAAGAGGTAAAAGGAATTTATCTTTTTCCAATCTTTGTATTTTTGCAGACAGCTTAAATATTACGGTATCTGAACTTCTAAAAGATATTTAATGGCTCTGGAACCTATCGATTTCATTCATGCAGCGCAGATTCAAGCAGGAATTACAGGGCGCAAATGTGGACATAAATTTGAATTCGAACTTGCAGAACGAATAAACAAACTACAATACCCGGTATTTCCTTCAAACCTAGAAAACAATGTTTTCTGTGGAGACCCTGCTGCGACTTTAGTTTCTTATGTAACTTATTATTTTGGGTGGGACAGTTGCGTACAAGCACAATCAGTTGCATTAGGTTCGCTTGCAACCGCTGAAGATGGAAAAAAATGGCTTGAAATAAATGGTGTTAGAATTAAAGCATGCAAAAGTGATGTGCTGATTACTTTACATGGCAAAAATTTTACATCTGAAACTGTTGGTATATCAGTTAAACAATGTAACAACAAAACGCCCACAAATGCCCAACTTTATTTCACTACTGCCCATGCTTTTTGTGAACTGCTTAGAAGAAATAATATAGATGTTTCTGATGAAGGAGAAAAAGCTTTACGACAATTCTGTGGAGATATCGGATTTAGACCACAAGATGATCAAAAAATACTTTTAAAACGAAAAACTGACCCAAGGCGTTTTTTTTGGGAAGAAACCTTTCAAAAAGGTCGAATAGAATTTGAATATATTTTCACAACCTATCAAGATAAAATAACCAGATTATTATTACAGAAAGCATATTTAGATGACCCTTTTACTCCAGAAATTATCCTTCACAAGACCAAAAAATTGGAAAATGACCCGCAAGAATTTGCTTTATATAGTATTGATGATTTAATTTTATTATCAAAAAAATATAGGGGGTTCGAAAAGAAAAAATATTCTGTGAAGAAAGGACAATATAAAGATCCAAGTGGAATATATCATGAAGCTCCTCGTTTTGGAATAGTCCAGATGCAAAGAGGAGGACAAAAACAGCATCCTGCTCAGCTCCAATTCAATTTGGAAGCCGGATATTTTTATAAAATGTAATTTTTCAATATATGTCTTCCAAAAGCATACGCCATCAATGGAGGGACAGCATTCCCTATTGATGTTCTAATATCACCCATTTTACCTGTAAACCTAAAACTATCCGGAAAACTTTGTAAGCGCAATGCCTCTCTTGTTGTAATAGACCTTGTTGCTATTGGATGGACATTACGGCATCCTGAAATCATAGCAAATGTGGTAGCCACTGTTGCACCAGGTGCATTCCAAACTTGCCTTTTATAGGTAGTATTATAACCAGAAGGAGGCCTCAATTTGGGATCAATGTTTTCATGGGCACTTGAACCTTCAGGAACATCAACCAACCATTCAATTACATGCTCTGGATGAGATACCGCTTCATGTAATTTGTCTTTTTTTGATTTTTCACCTGACTCAATGAAATCTAAGTCAGATACTGCATCGCCAAAAGTAAAAAATGGTTTTATGACGCAAAACAGATCAGCCTGTTCACCACATTGGGGTTGTGGGATGGAAGGTTTCTTCTGAATATTCTGATGGATAGCGATAAAGATAATTCTCTCTCGATGTTGAGGAACGCCATAGCTTTTTGCATTAACACAAAAAAAATCTGCGTTATAACCAATCCTGGAAAATTCTGATAAAATCCGTTTAGTAACTAAACTTCCGCCAGGGTCTTTCATTGAAGTCAATAGTTTAACATTTTCCATCAATATTATTTTAGGTTTAATTATTTCCGCAATCCTCAAATAATCTGAAAACAATGAGTTCCTTGCATCTTTGGGGTCTCTCTTGCCGGTAAGACTAAATCCTTGGCAAGGAGGACCGCCAATCATTAAGTCAATATTTTTTTCTTTTTCTAAAACCGCCCTGCAATCCTCTTCTGAGAATTGACGTACATCATTGGTTAATTGTATTGTGTTGGGAAAATTTAAAGAATATATTTTTCTGAAGCCTTCATGAATTTCAGAAGCACCAGCTATTTTAAAACCTGCAGCACTTATTCCATAACATAATCCTCCACAACCAGCAAAAAATGAAAGTGCTTTTGGTGCTTCAGTTGATAAAGATTTTGAAAAATTTAACTCTAAATCATTTAATAGAGATAAGTATTCAGCATTTCTGCCAGTAACAGAATAGTTGCGGCGGAGTCTATCAGCAAGGGTATTTCCATTCCGAACATGTTTTTTATAACGCTTTATTTTTAATTTTCTCAAAGAATGTATGTCGAGACTATCAATTGTGTTTCTAACTAAAGTCTCTTCATTTTCAGACAAACTATTTTTTCCTAGTTCATAACCAGAAATTCTTGCTTGAACCAAGCCAGTTAGATCAGAAAGCTTAGACTGACTAAGACCAAGTTCCTTGCGTAGTTTTCTTAACTCTGTTCCGTCTGTAAAAATCTTCATGTGACACATTGTCTGCAAAAAATTAGGTTTTGTCAACAAAAAAAATTGGTGATGAATGCTCTCGATTATTCCCCTGCCTCATTGCAATGCTTTCCACTTATTTCTCCATGCTCATGATCTCATAGATCTGTTTGAAGATCCGCTGCTGCTCCACAAGGCCGCTGCCCCTTCTTTTTAAACCGATGTCACGGGCATATTGAAGCATTTCATCCAAAAGCCTCCGATTCTTTTCATAATAATCATCTGCCCGAAGTTCGTCCTTTTTGAGTTTTTTCAACGATACTGCTGCTGTCTGCCATTCATTTGCCCATTTCCGCTGCTTTTGCCGGATATCCATCCGTTCTCCTTCCTGTTCAGACGGTCTTTCTCAAACCACCTTCACAACGGATTCTACAACAGACCTTCTCAGGATTGCAACCCTGTTCAACGGTTCCTCCGGGTCGTGGCGGGCCGGATCTTTTCGGGGAATCATTTATCGTACCGGCTCACCTGCGGTTCCACATCCCGGGATTTTTCCTCCGGCCTGTTGATGATCCGTTCCATCTGCTTGGGCGGCAGGGGTTTGTTTGCGGATGTCCTGCGCCGGATGTATCCTTTGATCTGCTTTTCATTGAGAATCACAACATCGTTTTCCCCGGCCGGGGCGTTTCGGGTCACATACCAGCCCGGGATTACCAGGAGGGGCCGGACAAAGATGCGCTCGCCGGTC
>JAABSP010000134.1 GCA_011390345.1 Desulfobacteraceae bacterium | reverse complement strand
CAGATGTTGCCGCAATTCTCGATTTTCGAAGTGGGGAGGATTTCCGCTCACCGGCCCAACTCCTTTCGGTGATCGGCGCGGATGCCCATGCCGGGATTGCGCCCTTTATCACTTTTGACCTTGGGCCGATCTTCTCGGTTCAGGCGACCGGAGGACTTACACAGAGTCGCACCCGCAAAATTCTCACCGCTCTCGTCGAGATCCGTACCGCCGGAAATGAAGCCCCTTTCCGATATATTTCCTGGATGGACGGGGTTGAGACGGGGGGAGCCTCTCTCTGATGCCGCAGGTCAGTATCGGGATTTCGATCCGAAATGAAGGGGCCAGCCTTCTCTATCTGAAGAAGACGGTAAAAGGAATCAGAGCCGCAGCCCATGAACGTCTTTTCTTTGAAAAACAGATATCTTCTCAGGAGAAATCTGCAACCACTCTTCGCCGGGCTGTTGAATTCATGGACCGTTATCGGATTCCGGACGCGCCCCTTTTTCTGAGTATTCCAAAAGAGTGGGTCATTTCCCGGGAGATCCTGCTGCCGCTGGCCGTCAAGGAGAACCTCCGCTCCACCCTGTCTTATGAACTGGAAAAGTATGTGCCGCTTCCTGAAAAGGATATCTGCTTTGATGCCTTGATTCTTTCGGAAGATCCGGCAAACCAGCAGATGAGCGTTCGTCTCTTTGCGGCCAAAAGAGCCCTCCTTGCCCCGTTTTTTGATTTTACGGAAACCCGTACCGGGGCCGGTGTCATTGGGGGCATTGCGCCTGAAACAACCGCAACCGCAAATTTTCTCACATTTGCGGGGCAGAAAGATCGGAAAGAGCTGTTTTCTTCTGCAGCATCCCTTCCCGATCCGTCAAATTTCCCCTCCCTTGGTCTTGATGCAGCTGATCAGATCCCTGCATTCGGGGCAGCTTTAAAGGGGCTGCAAAGGGTTCCCTTTGCTGTCGATCTGCTTCCGGAGGAGTATCACGAGAAGCCGAGCCGGTTCGGAACCTACCTCCTGATAACCCTTCTGGTACTGAGCCTTCTATCCCTTGGGATCTGGGGGGGCAGCCATATTCTCCGGGAGCGGTTTCTCCTGCAGGATCTCCGGGAAGAGACGGCCCGCCTGAAACAGGATGTCGATTTCATCGAAAATATCCGCCGGAAGAGTTCCGTGCTGGAGGAAGAACTTTATCGGCTCCAGGCCCTGAGCGGCAGCTATCCCTATGCCATTGACGTGCTGGAGGAACTGAGCCGGATCATTCCCGACACGGCCTGGGTCTATCAGTTTGCCTGTTCCGAAAATGAAATCACCATCGATGGTTATGCCGATACCGCATCCGGACTGATTCCCATTATCGAGAATTCTTTGCTCTTCAAAGATGCCGTATTCCTATCGGGAATTACAAAGGACAGGGCCGGAAAGGAGCGGTTTCGGATCGGCTTTGCACTTCAAAAGAGTGGAAAACAGGAGAAGACAGATGGTGCCGGCCGTCAATAGAGAGAGAAAATGGATTCTCATCGGCGGAATGATTCTGCTGTTGATGGGAGCCTTCTACCGTTTTTATCCGGAGATGGAAAGTCTTCTTTCCGCAAGCCAGGAGATCGAGACCGCAAAGATGCAACTGGATCGATACCGTCAGATCGCTGGGAGGAAAGAGGCGATCACTGCCCGCTATACGGATCTGAAGAATCGGATCGAACAGGCGGAAAAGGGGCTTCTGGCCGGCACCACTCCTGCGATTGTAGCGGTTGAAATCCAGAACATCCTCAATGAGATCGCGGGGAAGAGCAAGCTTACAATTCACCAGATGCAGATATTAAAGGAGCAGAAGACCGAAAGCGGAGCCTATCTGCGGGTTCCGGTTCAGGTCACCATCGATTCCACTGTCAGAGAATTGAAAGATATGCTCTATGGGATTGAGACATTTCCAAAGGTATTGAAAGTTACCCAGATTCAGATCCGGGCCCAGCAGAGAGGGAGGGGATTTGGACGGGTTCAAAGCACCATTACCGTCACCGGTTTCATGAAGATGAACCGGGATGGTTCTACAGCATAGGAGTTTTGATGTCTATGAGAATATGGATGATCAATATTGTTCTGGTCTTGCTGGTCTTTTTCTTCGGGCTTAAGACCTATACGGTCTGGTCCGATGGGCAGATTCCTGAAACCGGAACAAGGGCAGTGACGAAGACAACAGCCGTCGGGAAGCAACTGCCGCCGCCGGATTCGGCGGCCCCACCGCCTTCGGATTTCTATGAAGGCATAGCGGAAAAGAACCTCTTCTCCCCGGATCGCAAGGAGCCGGTTTCCGAATCAGCCGAGGAGAAAAAGACTCCTGCAAGAGATCTTTCCGTTGCCGGTATGCTCCTTACCGGAACCCTTATCACCGACGGCTACAGGGCCGCACTCGTCTCCGAAGGCTCAGGTTCAAAGGGAAAATGGGTTCAGGAGGGAGAGAGGCTCAACGGGCTGGAGGTCTCTGGAATTCAAAAGGATAAAGTTCTTTTGAAGGAGGGAAATCGGCAGGTTGAGCTGCGCCTCTATGAAGGCAAGAATAGAAAAAAAGAGAACAGGATTACCAGTGCCGGGCAGCAGCCGGTGGTCGTCACTTCAGATAAAGGAAAGGCGGAAGAAAAAGCGCCTGAAAATGGTAGTTTAGCGGAAAATCAGGAGAAGAAAAAAGAGAATGCCCCCTCCGAAGCTGCTGAAGGGGATAAGAAACCGCTGTCGATTGCTAAGGAAGCAGCAGGAAATAAAAAGGATGAAAATTCTTCTCCTGCCGCTGAGGTAGAAAATGAAGAAGATGCTGAATTTGAGATCATCCAGACGCCCTTCGGAACATTTAAGCGGAAGAAAAGATAATAAATGCATTTTTTTAGATATTTTAAGGCCTCACCGCTTCTTCTGATGGCCTTTTTCTTTTTATTCTGTGCTGCAGGCATGGTTTCTCCGCTTATTTGTGCAGGGCAGCCGGTATTCGGTCCGGTGAGAGAAGAGCCTGCCCCTCCCCCTTCACCGGAATCGGATGAAACTGCAGCTCGAACCGATGGAACCGGAAGTGCTTCCTTGACGCTGACAGAGGGCGGCCAGGTCGAACTCAATTTCGATGATGCCGATCTCTATGAGGTCATCCGGGCATTTGCTGATATCCTTGACATCAATTATATTATCGAGCCCGACGTGAGCGGCCGCGTGACGATCCACACGGCCGGGCAGCTTCGAAAAGAGAATCTCTTTCCCATTTTCTTTCAGATCCTGGATGTCAATGGCCTGACCGCGGTCAAGGAGGGAAATCTCTACCGGATCCTCCCCCTGAAAAACGCGCCGCGCCTTTCCATCGCTACCGGCTCGGGCTATCCCTCAAAGGAACAGGGGGAGCGGCCCGTCATCCAGATCATTCCGCTGGCGCATGTGTCGGCCCAGGAAATGGTCAAGGTACTCGCTCCCTTTGTCTCCGCGCAGGGTACACTGGTGGCCCATGACGCCGCCAATACACTTCTGGCTGTGGATACAAGGGAGAACATCCGGAAGGTGATGAAGATCATTCGAGCCTTTGATGTCAACCTGCTGACCCGGGCCAACCACCGGTTTTTTTCTTTGAAATACGCAGATCCCGAAGAGACGGCCCAGGCTGTGGCAGACATTCTTGCCGCGTACGGCGCCGGGGTCCGGGACGAAGTGAAGATCATTCCGCTGCCTCGGCTCGATACGCTGCTGGCTGTCAGCACAAATCCCCAGACCTTTTCGGTCATTGAAGCCTTTCTGGAAAAGCTCGATGTGCCCGGACAGGAGGTCAATCCCGGTATCCATGTCTATTTCGTGAAGAACGGAAAGGCCGGGGATCTTGCGGAAATCCTCGAACAGGTCTTCTCGGAAACGCCCCTCTCCCGCTCGGACCGATCTGCTGAAAAATCGGGCGGGACCGGGCGCTCGAATCAGGCTGCCCAGACCACCGCCGAGACCCCTGGCGCGGATGTACAGATGTTCGGCGGGCCCTCTTTGACCCAGGGGGAGGTTTCGACTGCCGGCGCCCTTGCCGGAACCCGAAACAGCAGCCGATCATCCGAGGAAAGCCGCACCGCCGGAAAGACCCTGACGCTTCGAAGCGGCATCCGCATCACCCCCGATCCGGTGCGGAATGCGCTCATCATCGAGGCAACCCCGGCCGATTACCGGATAGTGGGCACCATTTTGGAAAAGCTCGACGTCCTCCCCCGCCAGGTCCTCATCGAAGTGACCATCGCGGAGATCACCCTCTCGGCATCCAGAGACTTGGGGGTGGAGTGGGAATATGGAAAAGGGGAGGGCGCACCGGATCTCTCGCTGCTGGATGCAAACATGGGCAGTGCCGGATTGCAGTATATCGTCGGTCTGACCAATCGTTGGAAGACCACCCTCTCGGCTCTGGCAAAGGAGGACAAGGTCAATATCCTGTCTGCACCCACTATCCTGGCATCGGACAACCGGGAGGCCAACATCGATATCTCCACGGAGATTCCGGTGGCCAGCGCCCAGTACCAGTACCAGTCCGAAAATGAGCCCCTGCTCCAGACCAACATCCAGTACCGAAACACGGGTGTTATTTTGACAGTCACCCCCCACATCAACGAATTCGGTCTGGTGAGCATGGACATCAGCCAGGAGGTGAGCGAGAAGAGCGAGAATGTGGATGTGGGAAGGGACAGTCTGCCCTCCTTTTTCAAGAGGAGCGTCAATACATACCTGACGGTACATCACGGCCAGACCATTGTCATCGGCGGGCTGATTCGGGAAAATGTCAGCACCGGAAGATCCGGTGTCCCCTGTCTCGGCGGAATTCCGGTGGTGGAGTTTCTCTTCGGCAGAAAAAAGGATTCCAAAGAGAAGACCGAACTGATCATTCTGATCACCCCAAGGGTCATTGCCACTTTAGAGGATGTGGATATTGTCACCGAGGCATTCCGGGAGAAGATCGGGGATTTGGATGGGTTGTCCGAACACTAGTCGGATCAGCCTTTCCGGTCTTGTGGTCTTTTTCTTCCGGAGAGGAGCGGTCCGGCTTCCGGAAATCCTGCTCGCGGGGCTGCTCCTCTTTCCTTTTCCGCTGTCGGCAGAACCTACCCAGCCTTTATCCCCGCCTCCTTCGGTCGCCCTTATCGTCTCCAGAAACATCAAGCCCTATGTTGAAGCGGTTGAGGGGTTTCTTACCGGGATGCGGGAAAGCGCAAATGGGCAGATCAGCACCTTTTTCCTGGAAAACCATGGGGGAAAATCCAATGCCGCGCTGGCGGAAAAGATAGGGGGCCAAACCTTTTCCCTGGTGGTCACCATCGGACCCGAGGCGACCCGGCTCGCGCATGAAGCCCGAAATGATCTTTCCCCTCGGTTCCTCTACAGCATGGTTTTAAACCCTGAAAATATTCTTGAACCGGATACCGGAGACTGCGGGGTTCCCCTAAATATCCCTGTCTCGGCCCAGCTTGAGGAGATCGCCTCCCATCTTCCGAAGATCAAACGGATCGGGCTTCTGTTCGATCCGGCCAACAATGAGGCTTTCTACAAAAACGCCCGAAAGGCCGCATCAGCGCGGGGTATCGAGATCGTGCCCCTGCGCGCAGGCTCCCGAAGCGAGATTCCCGAGGCCCTTCAAAAAGGGCAGACCTTGGATGCTCTCTGGATGATTCCGGACCGGACCATCATCTCCGAGAGCATCGTCGAGTACATCATCAAGGAGATGATTCTCCGGAAGATTCCGACCATTGGGTACAACCGCTTCTTCTACGATTCGGGTGCTGTCATGGCCTTTGCCTTCGATTACCGGGCACTGGGCGCTCAGACCGCAGCGCTGGCAGAATCGGCACTCACCGGAACCCTCTGCCCCTATGCGCCGCCGCTATTTTCCACCCTGGTCAACCATCGGGTTCTCCAACGTCTGGGCCTGGATTCAAATTTGGATTCGGATTTGGATTCAGGTTCGAAGTCGGGTTCGGAGGGATCATCCGGCTCATGAGATCCTTCGGCATCCATTTCCGGCTGCTGCTGGCGGCCTTTCTGCTGATCAGTGCCACAACCCTGCTGATGGGCTATATGGGGGCAGGGATCATCCATGATTTTGTCCGGACCCGTTTCGATGAGCGGATCGAATTTCTGGCCGAATATGTGGCCCTCAACGCGGAACTCGGGGTACTCATCGATGACCGGAGGATGCTCGAGCGGCTGGCTGAAAACCTTTTATCGGAAAAAGATGTCATCCGTGTTTCCCTGATGGACAAGAACGGGGAGATGCTGGCCCATGTCTCCCGATCCGCGCCCGGCTCGATCTCGGCCGTGGAAACGCCGGTGGTTTTAAAGACCTCCCGGGAGGAGAGCATCGCATTCGGCTGGGCTGCGTCGGAGGCGGAACAGCGGGTGATCGGAACGGTGCGGGTGGAGTACAGCACCGGAGAGATCGATGCCCTGCTCCGCACCCTGCGCACCCGTTTTTTCTGGCTGTCGGTGGTGCTGGGAACCGGTGCGGTGGTGCTTTTTTACTTTATCTCCATGTCTCTGGTCTCCCCTGTCACCCGTCTGGTGGAGGCGGTTCGGCGGGTCTCTCTCGGGGATCTCGATTCCCGGGTAAGGCCGGAGGGGCCGCCGGAGACCCGCAACCTTGCACTGGCATTCAACAATATGCTCGACTCCCTCCGGGAGAGCCGGGATGCCCTGGAGGATGCCCACCAGGAGATGATCCGGCAGCAGACCTTGGCCGAGTTGGGGAAATTCTCCATGATGATTGCCCACGAGGTGAAAAATCCGCTGAGCATTATCAAAAGCTCCCTGGATATCTTGAAAAAGGATACGGGTCTTACCTCTGAAGTGACGCTGGTGGGCTATATGGAGGATGAAATCCTGCGGCTCAATCGCCTGATCGAGGAGTTTCTCCTCTTTGCAAGACCTGCAAGGCCCAACCGGCGGGAGGTGGATGTCCATGAACTTCTGATGCAGCACCTGGACCGGGTTCGGTCGGCAAACCCAGAGGTTGGGCTCGACACCCAAATACCGTCATCTCCCTGCAACATCATCGCGGACCCGGATCTGCTGACAAGAGCCATCGGCAATGTGATCAAAAACGGGATTGAAGCCGCTGAAGGAAAGGGAAGGCTTTGCATCACCGCGCAGCAAGACCGTAAGGAGTGGAGCCTTTGGATCCGGGATGACGGCCCCGGCATAGATGGGAAGGATATCGAAAAGATCTTCGAGCCCTTTTACACCACCCGGGCAAAAGGAACCGGGCTGGGGCTCGCGTTTGCAGCTCAGGTGCTTCATGCCCACGGGGGAAGGATAATGGCCGAAAACCATGATACGGGGGGCGCTCTCTTCTCTATCCGGATTCCCATCGGCTTTCCCGAATCCGGCAAAAGAAAGGTTTCGGATCGCGCCGGCCATTTTCCCGGAAAGCTTTTCCATTCGGACAATATCGATGGTGAACATGCCGAAAATACTGATCGTCGATGACGAGGAAAAAATGCGGTTCCTGCTCTCCATGATGCTGGAGAGAAAGGGGTATGGGACCGTACAGGCCGGCAATGGTGAAGCCGCGCTGGAACGGCTGGAGAAGGAGTCCTGCGACATTGTCATCACCGACATCCGGATGCCGAAAATGGACGGCATCGGACTGCTCCAGGAGATTCAGAAACGGCACATTCCCGTTCCGGTGGTCTTTATCACGGCCTTTGCCACGGTCGATTCGGCCGTGGATGCCATGAAGAAAGGTGCGGCCGACTATATCACCAAGCCCTTTGAAGAGGATCGCATCCTGCTGACGATGGAGCGGACCCTGAAGCTTTCAAATCTCATGGCCGAGAATCTGGACCTGAAACGAGCCCTCCGTTCTGCCGGGTCCGGAGAGATCGTCTATGTCTCCAGGAGCATGGGGCAGATGATGGCCCTTGCGGCAAAGGTGGCCGTAACCGATGCCGCGGTGCTGATCAGCGGGGAATCGGGAACCGGCAAGGAGCTGCTGGCCCGATACATCCACCGGACCAGCCCCCGATGCGACGGAAGATTTGTTCCGGTCAACTGTGCGGCCATCTCCCCGAATCTCGTGGAGTCGGAACTCTTCGGCCATGAAAAGGGCTCGTTTACGGGCGCGGACAGAAAGACGTTGGGCAAATTCGAATACGCCTCGGCCGGAACCCTGTTTTTAGACGAGATCGGCGATCTTCCTCTGGAGGCTCAGGCCAAGCTGCTGCGGGCACTGCAGGAGAACCGAATTCAGCGGGTGGGCGGAAATGAGGAGGTGAATGTGGATGTCCGGGTCATCTGCGCGACCAACCGGAACCTCAAGTCCCGGGTGGAGAGCGGGGCCTTTCGGCAGGATCTCTATTTCCGCATCAACGTCTTTCCCATTGAGCCGCCGCCGCTGCGGAAGAGAATAGAGGATATCCTCCCCCTTGCCGAGCACTTCATCGAGCGGAGGTGCGGTAAGGGGAGGATCGAACTGACGCGGGATGCCCTTGATCTGCTCAGGGAATATGATTGGCCCGGAAATGTCCGGGAGCTGGCCAATGCCATGGAGCGGGCCGTGATCCTGGGGCAGGATGAAGGGCGGATTACCGCAGAGACATTGGATTTCCTGATGCCCTCTCATTGCGGCTCGGAGGAAATGGTTGTGCAGGATTCTGCCGATTTCCGCCTTCCCGAGGCCGGTGTCTCTCTGGAGGATCTGGAAAAGGATCTGGTCCGGCAGGCCCTGGAGGCCGCGGGCGACAACCAGTCGGCCGCAGCCCGGCTGCTGGGGCTCAGCCGGGCGAAATTTCGGGTGCTCCTGAAACAACTGCGGCAGGATAGCTGATCCATGACCATTCCCACCCGCCTCAGCGGCTCCGCTTCTCTCTTATTCTGCACGCTTCTTTTTCTGACGGCAATGTTTTTTCCCCAAGGGGGCCTATGGGGTGCGGAGAGGCCGGGCTTTCCCTTTCCCCCACCGCCATCTGAGACGATCCATGAGGATACCATGCTCATGTTCGTGGGGGAGGCGCTGGAGGTTCTATCCATCGCTTCCCGGCGGGAGGAGAGCGCATGGCAGGCGCCGGCCGTGGCCCGGGTGATCACCAGAGAGGAGATCGATGTCCGGGGGATCAGAACCTTGGGACAGGCCCTTGAAATGGCCCCGGGTTTTCACATGGCCCGGAAGGAGTGGGGGATGCAGCCCTATCTCCGGGGAATCCCCAATTCCCTCCTCTTTCTCTACGACACGGTCCCTCTCGGCTCCGACATCACCAAATCCCTCAACCCGCTGGGGCATGAACTCTCCCTTGCGCCGGTGAAAAGGATCGAGATCATCCGGGGGCCCGGATCGGTGCTCTGGGGGCCCGACGCGTTTGCCGGGATCGTCAATGTCGTTCCCATGACAGGAAAAGACCTGGATGGTGCGGAGACCGGCTTCCTCTACGGAGAACCCGGGGAGAGAAAGGGCGCATATGCCAATGTCGGAGGAACTGCGGGGCTCTGGGACGGCTTTCTGTCGGTGAGCGGCCGCAGGGAGAATGCGGAAGATCCGAAGATCGACATCGTCCGTTTCTGGGATGGGGAAGAAGCGGGGGCTGCGGCTCCCTTTGAAGAGCGGCTCGGCCGTCGGGAGCCCGGAGAGGAGCGGTATCTGGAGGCGGTTGCCCGCGCAGGATATTCGGATTGGCTGACGCTGAGCGGGCGGGTTTCCGATTACCGCAGGCCCTACGGCATCACCAGGGCTCAGGAGGATCTGACCTGGCGGGAGAGCCGGGGAGGGACCTCGGGTTTTTTCAAGCTGGAGGCCACAAAATCCTTCAACCATGCATCTGCCATCCGGTTCACCGGCAGCCAGTCCTGGCTCGGAAACGACGCGGACAGTATCGACCGCACTCTGGAGCAACGGGAGAGAACCACCTACGGAGAGCTGATCTACGACCGCTCCTTTCTGGCCGGTGCGGGGCTTTTCACCGGCGGGATCTCCTTTCGGGAGAAGCATGTGGAGAACGCGCCCTTCTGGAGCGGCTCCCTGCCGACCTTCCTGGGGCCTGAAAACGAGTTCAACCTGCTGCCCATCGTAACGGAGGCCGACTACGCGACCCGTCTCCGGTCCGTTTTCGGCCAGTACTCCCACAAGTTCGGCCATGTGGATGCCTGGCTTGGGCTCCGGTATGATTCCCATGACGGGTACGGGGATCATCTGAGCCATTCTCTGGGGATGAGCTGGTCTCCGGTCGATTCCTGGATCTTCAAGCTGCTCTACGGAACCGCATACCGCACCCCCTATGCCCAGCAGATCCTGACACAGGATGATCCGGAGCCGGAGAGCATCGACAGCTACACCGCGCAGATCTCCTGGAAGGCGGCAAAGGGGGCGGAACTCTCTGTCGCGGGCTTTTTCAGCCGTATTGAGGATCATGTGCTGGAAGATCCTTACGCCGGCACGGAGTTTTCCCTGCCGAACCATCAGAAGATCTACGGGGTCGAGGCTGCCGGGGCCATCTCCCTTTCAAAAGCCCTGGACCTGGAGGCCAACCTGACGCTCTTCAACAACAGCGGACCCAAAGAGCGCTACCA
>JAABSP010000133.1 GCA_011390345.1 Desulfobacteraceae bacterium | reverse complement strand
CTATGTGGAGACCTATCTTTCGGTCTGGGTGAAGGGGTATGAAAAGGGCGAGAACCTCTGCCGGGAGATCGTTCCGCCGCCGGGCTCAGCCTTTTGAATCCCAGTGAGTTGAATCCCAGTGAGTTGAATCCCAGTGACTTGAATGACAGTGCCCTGAATCAAAATGATTTGAATCAAAATGACCTGAATCCCAATGATTTGTTCAAGGAGTAGATATTTCTCATGAAGACCGTCAGTTCACTGCTTGACGGTGAGTGGTACGAACGATACAAGAGGATCTCAAAGCTCTATATCCGCAGCTCCATATACGATGTCACCAACCGGTGCAACCTTCGCTGCAAGGGCTGTTTCTTCTTCTCATCCGGGGAGGACAGGGTGGCAGTGGAGGAATACGATACCGGAAAATGGGAGGCGTTTGTGGACCGGGAGAAGGCAAGAGGCGTAAACCTCGCGATCCTCATCGGCGGGGAGCCGACCCTCTGCCTGGACAGGGTGGAAGCCTTTTACAAGCGGGTGCCGACCTTCTGCGCGACCAACGGCCAGATCAAGCTCCCCCGGGACCGGTTTCCGGATCTGATGGTGGGTATCTCCCTCTGGGGGGACCAAGCGGATGAAAAGGTGCTGCGGGGAAAAGACACCTTCGCAGTCTCCAGCAAAAATTATTCCGGCGATCCCAATGCCTACTATCTCTACACCATCACCCCACGCCAGATCGGAAAGACCGAGGGCATCATCAAAAAGATTCAGGATGCGGGGCTGAAAGTCCATATGCAGCTTCTCTCCAACGACGAGGGGGTGGACGGCTTCTCCTGGAGGCCCCAAGAGCTGCAGGCCATCCGGGATGAGATGGATGCTGCTCTGGATGCCTATCCCGATACGGTGATCTCCTCGAAATACTACCACGAGATCATCACCACGGGAGAGATGATGGGCCGCGCCTTTGGATGGAACGAGTGCCCATCCGTGACGGAGCCTCTGGACAGGCGGAATCCTCAGCCCAAGCGGCTGATCCACTTCATCCGATGGGCATCGGACCTGAGTACCATGCACCGGTGCTGCACCTCCGAGACCCGGGACTGTTCCACCTGCAAGGACGGCGCGGCCCACATAAGCTGGGTCATGGTCAACAAACGCGCGCATATCCGAACCCCGAAAGACCTGCAGAACTGGATCGAGGTCTATGAGATGTTCGCCAAGCTCTACCAGCTCATTCCCTGGTAGTGGCGGTTCTGCGGTGAAATCAGGTGAATTTTGGAAATGAAGATCCCGGCAGAGGTCTTGGGGTTTCAGCCTCCACTCTGTCCCCCTCTGTCCATTCTGTCCATTTCGTCCTTTTTAAGGGGGGATTTTGATTTCAGAAAATCGCCTTAGCGGTATGAAGCCGAAAAAGGCGGTGGTGATCGGCTATGATGCGATCTCTTGTCTGGGGCCGGATCTCGATCTTCAGTGGGAGAAGGCCGCGGCCGGAAAGAGCGGCATCGGCCATTTGACCCGGTTTCCGATGGACCCGGACTTTCCGGTACGGATCGCAGGCCAAGTCGCGGAGCCTGATCTCTCCCCCTACCCTTTTCTAAGCCCCCGGGCACTGGCGCTGTGGCCCTCCCCGATCTACAAATATGCCATGCTCACGGTCCATCGGGCGCTGGAAAGGAGCGGAATCGAGATCACAAAGGAGATCGCGCACCGGGTCGCGATCACCTTCAGCACCGCAGTGGGGGGACAGGATGCCCTGATCGGCGCGGACCGGCGCATGGTCTCGGAGAAGAAGCTGCCGCCGCCCTACGCCAACCCCAACTCCTGCATCAATATGGTGGGGGGAAGGATCTCGGTGATGACGGGCGCAACAGGGCCGATTTCGGCCCCGATCACGGCCTGCGCGACCGGCGCGACATCCATGATCGTCGGCGATATGCTGCTGGCACAGGGCAAGGCGGACATCTGCATCTGCGGCGCGGTCGATTTTCCTCTTGTGGAGCCGATTGTCGCGGGCTTTGCCACGATGAACGCGGCCTATCGCTCGAATGCAGACGATGTGCCGGAAAGGGCCAGCCGCCCCTTTTCCCGGGATCGGAAAGGCTTTGTCATTTCAGAAGGCGGAGCCGCAATCATTCTGGCCACACCGGAATTTGCCCGGGCCCACGGGCTCTCTCCGGAATTCGGCATCGCGGGATGGTCTATGACATCGGATGCCTTCCATTTCGTGGCTCCGAATCCGGAGACGGTGACGCGGTGTGTCGCCGAAGCCATCGAAGATGCGGGGCTGTCGCCTTCGGATATCGACGCGGTCAATGCCCACGGAACATCCACAAAGATCGGCGACAAGGCCGAATATGACGCGCTGCGTGCGGTCTTCGGATCGAAGATTCCGCCGGTATCGGCCAATAAATCCCAGATCGGCCATGCAATGGGCGGTGCCAGTGCCATCGAGACGGTCTATGCGATGGAAGGGATGCGGAGGGGAATGCTGCTGCCGACCATCAACTACACCCCGGCCCCGGAGATGGAAATGGACTGCGTGAGCAGTGGAGAAAGAACGCTGCCCCAGGAATTTGTACTGAAAAATGCATTCGGCTTCGGCGGGTGCAACGCCTGCATAGTAATGGGCAGAATCGGATAAAACCCATCGGCTTAGACCAGATTAGTAAAGACCGGATTAGTAAAAGACCAGAGCAGTAAAAAGATATGACCGGCCAAAACAGGATCAGTTGATTTTATGAAAGCCCCTTTGAACCGAAGGGTTTACGTCATCGGATACGGCGCTGCAACGCCTTTGGGAAGCACCTTTGCATCCACATGGGACCGAGCTGTGAAGGGAGATGCCGGATTCCGCCGAGTGACCCGGTGTCAGGTCGATTCCCTCAGCAACGTGGTCGGGGAGATTCCGGATTTCGATCCGCCGGCATTGGGGATCGCGGACCGGAAGGAGATCTACAACTGGAACGCCCGATTCGTCCTGCTGACCATGGCGATCTGCAAAGAGGCATTGGAGCGGTCCGGCCTCGAGATCACGCCGGAGACGGGGCCCCGCACGGCCGCGCTCATCGGCTCTGCCATCAACGGGGCCGATGCCTTCCGCATCGCGATGGACAACTACCTCAACCGGGGGCCATTCAAGGTCAGCCCCTATCTGCTGCCCAACCTCTGCGCCAATCTACCGGCCGGAAAGGCCGGGATGCTGTTGGGCTTTACGGGCCCCATCTTCTCCCCTCAGGGGGCATGCGCATCTGGCAACCACGCCATCGGCATCGGCGCCCGGATGATCCGGGACGGGGACTGCGATTTCGCGCTGGCCGGCGGGGTGGACACTCCTATCATTCCGGAGATCATCCACGGATTTGCCAACATGAACGCGACCATCAAGATCGTAGCGGGGGATCGGGCATTTGACGACCCAGCGCGGGCCTGCCGGCCCTTCTCCCTGGACCGGAAAGGAATGGTCCTCTCCGAAGGGGGCTGCGTGCTGGTGCTGGCCGCGGAAGATGCCCTCTCCCGATATGGCCTCAAGCCGCTGGCCCAGGTACTCGGCGTCGGCTGGACATCGGACGCGCACCACTTCACCCTGCCCAACCCCGAGACCATCATCCGGGCCATCCAGGAGGCCATCGCGGATGCCGAGATCCCGCCCCAAGCAATCGAATACATCAACACCCACGGCACATCCACCCCAAAGGGGGACCGGGTGGAGATCGAATGCCTCCGGACCGTCTTCGGTTCAAAGCTATCCGAAATCCCCCTCTCCTCCAACAAATCACAGATCGGCCACACTCTGGGCGCATCGGCCGCAATCGAGGCCGCGCTCGGCATCGAGGGGATGGTCAAAGGGATTCTGCTGCCCACGATCAACCACATCCCGGACCCGGCCTTTTTTGATGTGGATGTGGTGCCGAACCAGGCCCGAAAGGCTTCCTACGGAACCTTTCTCTCCAACGCCTTCGGCTTCGGCGGAACCAACTGCTGCGTGATCTTCGGCCGCGTATGAGACCCCGCCCCTTTCTTCCGGAATCACTGGAGAAGAGCGCCAAGGAGACAAAAGACGCATACGTCCGGAATCGGACCGACGGCCTGGTCTGGCACCGCTGCACCTATCGGACCCTCTATGCGGACACGGACCGCTCCAAAGTGGTCTATCATGCCAATTATCTCCGGTATTTCGAGGTGGGCCGCACCACCCTGATGCGGGACGCTGCCTACTCCTACCGGCAGATCGAGGCCGACGGCTACATCTACCCGATCATCAAAGTGGGCATCGATTACTACAGCCCCCTCTACTATGACGACGACATGACCATCTACACCCGCCCCGGAGAACTGGAACGGGTCAAGCTCCAGTTCGACTACGTCATCACCCACGGAGAGACCGGCGCGATCGTCTGCAGGGGATTCACCCGCCACTGCGCCACAAATTCATCGGGGAAGCCTGTCGGCATCGACGAGAAGACCCTTCTGCTGTGGAAGAATTTTCCGAAATAGCCGAAAAGATCACCATTCCCGTGACCATAGAAGCGGCTCCATATCTGCGGGATCACCGGTTCCAAGATAGGGCGGTTCTTCCGGCAGTGGAGGCGATGCGGATGCTTGCGGCATCTGCAAAGACCCGTTTTCCGGATGCGGACCTGCGGCGGATGGAAGGGGCCGAGTTCCAAAGATTCCTCTATATTCCCGAGAAACCAGAGAAACCAAAGGAATCGGATGCCCTCGAAATCTTCAACGAAATCGAAATTCGGGGAGACGGCACAATCGGCTGCCGGCTGATCACCAGAACCCGCTCACCTGGGGGCATCACAAGAGTCAAATCCCATGTCCTCCTCTCTTTCAGAGATTCGACCAGGGATTCAGCCAGAAATTCGATCAGGAATTCAGCCAGAAATTCGATTGAAGAGATATCCTTCTCAGAAGCCGTGAATGGAGATGGTGAAGACCCGTTTGAGATTCCGGCCCATCGGCTCTACGGGGAGATGGTTCCCTTTGGCCCCGCTTATCGGAATCTCGTCCAAAAGGCGCTGCTCTGGGAGGATCGGGCCGAGGCTCTGGTTCGGGCTCCGGATCTGGAAACGGCAGCCATCCGTTGCCCCGGCAGCTCACCCGGAGAGGGGCCCCTTTCGGATCAATTGGGCTCCCCCTTTCCGCTGGATGCGGCCTTTCATCTGGCCTGTGCTTGGGGAGGGCGATATGCGAACGTGGTGGCTTTTCCCGTCGGCATGGAGAGCCGAGACATTCTTCGGCCGGCCCGGCCCGGGGAGATCTATCTGGCACGGGTGAAGCCGCGTGGAAACAGAAAAAATCCCGCAACGAGCCCTTCGGACCTGCTGGTCTTCGACATTGAACTCCATGATGAACTTGGGATCTGTGAGCGCGCCCACGGGGTGCAGATGCGGGATGTAAGCCGGGGAAGGATGCGGCCCCCGGACTGGATCAACCGAAAAAGAGTTTGAAAACCGCATCCCGATCCACCTT
Organism: Desulfobacteraceae bacterium; assembly: GCA_011390345.1. Lineage (GTDB taxonomy): Bacteria > Desulfobacterota > Desulfobacteria > Desulfobacterales > JAABSP01 > JAABSP01. The sequence goes on along the minus strand of JAABSP010000133.1, from coordinate 5,101 downwards.
GCCGGTCGGCTTTCTCGGAAGCTGAGCTACGGTCCGGATCTGCCGGGGAAGAGCGTAGGGCGCAAGACGCCCCCCCATATATTCCCGGAGCGGCTCCGTATCGAACGCGCCTTCGACCGCGGCCACCATCTCCGTTTCCCGTCCCGCTTCAACTTCATGGGCCAGGACACAGGCATCCCTAACCCCGGGATACTCCATCAGCACCTCCCGGATCGCCTCGGTATCGACCCGCTTCCCCCCCACTTTCACGATGCCGTCGGCCCGCCCTTCCAGAACGAACCCCTTTTCTCCGGACGGCCGCACCCGATCCCCGGTCAGGAAAAACCCTGCCTCATCTGTTTCGATCTCCGGCGAGATATAGTCTGACCGCACCCGAAGCCGCCCCTTTTCAATCCGCCATTCAATGGGATCAAAGGGCGTAAGCACCTCTTCTCCCCTGGCCCTGCACCGGTGCGCGATCCCCCCGGTCTCGGTGGAGCCGTAGATCTCATAGATTGGAACCCCGGCCGAACAGGTAAAATAGTCGCCGTCATCAGGCTCCAGTTTCCCGGCAGAGGAGAAGGCGATCCGCAGCCCCCCTTTTGGAATCCTTCCCCGGTTCAACACCCGGTAATGCATGGGCACGCTCACGAGAACCGTGGGCCTCTCCCGCTCCAACCGCTCCCGGATCTCCTCGGGAAAGGTCGGGATATCGGAGATCACCGCAGCGCCGGCCAGAAAGGGCGCGAGCACCGTAAAGAGGAACCCGTAGATATGGTATGGCGGAACCGTGGAGAGAAACCGGTCTTCGGCCTCAAAGGAGAAATGGCGGCAGAGGTTTAAAGATTCGGCAAAGAGGTTCCGCACGGTTTTGGACCAAATTTTAGGGCTGCCGGTAGAGCCGCCGGTGAAGAAATAGAGAAAGGTTCTATCGGGGCTGAAGTCCGGATAGAGCGAGGGGAGGGGCAGATCCGCAGGCTCGGGATAGAGTACCGGAACCCCCGAATGCGCGGATATCTTTTGATCCGAGATCACCGCGTCAAAGGGAGAGACGCGATGGATCTCCTCGATTGCACCCTCCGACAGGGCATAGGGAAGGATCAGGGAAAAGCCTTTGGAAAGCGCGGCCATGACCGCGGCCACATAGAGCCCCTTCTCTTCGCTGAAGAGGCAGACCCGCCGGCAATCCCCAGGAAGATGCCGGGCAATGGCCGCGGCAGTTCCGTAGATCTCCGGATAGGTGGTTCCGGTGAGAGAATAGATTTTGTCCGGCGCTGCTGGCGCTGAAAAGATCCGCCGGATGGCTTTGGCAACATCATCGTTTGCATTATTCATGTCAAAAAAGTAGACCAACTCACCATACCCCATATCTTTGCGTCAGACCTGGCTTCGCCTTTCTGGATCTATTGCACGATCTTCCTCTTTCAATACCATTGCGGATTTTAGATTTTCGTCCGCATATTTCAGCCACAATCGGGTTTCATCTTTCATAAACAACTTCCCCATTTAAAATCTCTGGAAGAAAAGGATCTGTTTCCACTTGTGATTTCAATGGAATAATATCAAGGGGTATGATGTCGGATATTTCATGGGTCTTTTTCCGGTATTTCATTGCAAGCGGTAGATAGCCTTCATTGCTGTCCTGAAAAACTGCGACATCCATATCATGGGGGACATCCGAATCCACAAAAGAGCCGAAGATAATTATCTTTACAATCTCTTTTTCCTTCATCAGGCAGGAAACCAATTTCCGTTTGAGTTCGTCCTTTTGTTTTGATGTGAATCCCATAATATTCTTCACCACCTTTGCCGATTGATTCCGATTCGGATAGATCCTGAATGAAAACGATGCAGGGTCTCTTCAAGAAAAATAGACCAATTCACCGGGAAAATCCAGCATAAAAAGCAGCGGCAAAATTATGCCGGTTTGTCTCACCATTTTTGGCGATTACCCACCGGCAGATCAAGAAGCCCCATCAATTCTCTCCCGAAAGTGTAGACAGATCCTCCATTTTACGATAAAATACTCATAATAAAAGAGATGAAATCAGACACGATTCACTAACCACCAGCGGAGGCCCCATGTCCGGCAAAGATTCGCTCAAAACCTACCGGGAGAAAAGAGATTTCAAAAAGACGGCGGAGCCTTCGGGAAAGCGGAAATCCGGTTCCAAAAAGCCCATCTTCGTGATCCAGAAGCATGATGCCAGCCGTCTCCACTATGATTTCCGGCTGGAGGTGGACGGGGTGCTGGTCTCCTGGGCCGTTCCCAAAGGGCCCTCAACGGACCCTCGAGATAAGCGCCTTGCGGTTCCTACCGAGGATCATCCCCTGGAATACGGGGATTTCGAGGGGATCATTCCCGAAGGAGAATATGGCGCGGGCACGGTGATCGTCTGGGATACTGGGCTGTACCGGAACCTTCGGGCCGAAAAGGAAGATGACGGCGCATCGATGCAAAAGGCGCTGGAGGAGGGAAAGCTGGAGATCTGGCTGGAGGGAAAGAAGATCTCCGGCGGCTATGCCCTGATCCGGACCCGCAAGAAGGGCGACGAGCGGTGGCTGCTCATCAAGATGAAAGATGAGAGGGCAAATGCGCGGCGGAATCCCGTGAGCACGGAGCCGGAATCGGTCATCTCCGGAAGGACCCTCGAAGATCTGCTGTGAAAGGAGTGAAAGGAGTAAAGGCAATGGCAAAAGAGCGCATCCGCATCGAATCCAAGGCTTTTGAGATCTCGAACCGGGACAAGATCTTCTTCCCGGAAGCAGGGATCACCAAAGGCGATATCATCGACTATTATCAGGAGATCGCACCGGCCATGCTGCCCCACATGAAGGATCGGCCTCTGAACATGCAGCGGTTTCCAAATGGCATTCAGGAGAATGGTTTCTATGAAAAGGTCATTCCCGACCATTTTCCGGACTGGTTCGACCGGGCATCCGTTGAATTGAAGGGGAAGAGCGGAACCCAGGTACAGCCGGTCTGCAACAGCGAGGCCGCGCTGGTCTATCTGGCAAACCAGGCATGTCTCACCCCGCATCTCTGGCTGAGCCGTGCCGACAAGCTCGATTATCCGGACCGGATGATCTTCGATCTGGACCCCTCCGAGGGGGTGGAAACGGAGAAGATCCGGCGCGCGGCTCTGGATCTGGGGGATCTGCTGGAGGAGATCGGGCTGGTTCCCTTTTTCATGACCACCGGATCAAAGGGGTATCATCTGGTTGCGCCCCTGAAGCGGGAAGCGGATTTCGACGGGGTGAGGAAGATCGCGAAAAGGATCGCGCAGGTTCTTGTTGCCCGTTCTCCGGCGGACGAGATGACCGTGGAGAGCCGTAAGGAGAAGCGCAAGGGAAAGATATTTGTGGATTATTTGCGGAACGCCTACGGGCAGACTGCAGCAGCGGCCTATTCAGTTCGGCCCCTGCCGGGTGCGCCTGTTGCAACACCGCTGGATCGGGAGGAGCTGAAAAGCAAAAAGGTCGAGCCCCGCAAATATACCTTGAAGAATATCCAAAGACGCCTTTCACAGAAGGAAGACCCTTGGAAGGGGATGGATCGCAGAGCCAGATCCATCAAAGGGCCTGCTGAAAAGATCGAAGCTCTGTTGGATGATCCGGGAAAGGATGGTTCTTCTTAAGTTTTTTAAGGTAGCTTTTAAATCCAAGCTCTACTCAGCAAATGATTAACTTGGAAGATGCCTATCGAGCGCTTGAATATACACTCAGTGCGGTCACTGTGACCAGTATAAGTGCCATGCCGAAAATCTGGGAGCCGACCAGGCTTTCATTTAAAACCAGGACGCCGAACAGCGAAGCGGTCACCGGCTCGACCATTGCCACAATTGAGGCCACGGCTGGCGCGGTATGGTTCAGGCCGACGATATAGAAAATGAACGACAATCCCGCGCCAAGCACCCCAAGTGCTGCAAAGAGTGGCCAACTCGGTGTGCTCAGGGCTGCAACGGTCTGGTCCGGATCGCTCGGCCAGATCAGGATGATGGCGAGCACCGAGAACGCTATGGCGAGAATTGCCTGCGGGCTGCCGTGCGGCGCCGCATACTTGAAACCGAAAATAAATACCGCATAGGACAGCCCGGAAAGCAGCCCGGCGCCGATCGGCGTGACTCCGCCAGTCCCGATCTCGTAAATACGAGTAAGCAGCATGACGCCAAGCATCACCATCGCGATCGCGGCCCACTTAAGCGGAGTGGGTCTTTCGAGCTTGAGTGCAAACGACACAAGATAGACGAACACCGGTGCGCAGTACATCAGCGTCGCGGCAACTGCGACGCTTCCCTCCGCGATGCTCACGAAATAGAACGCGAAGTTGCCGGCTACGCCGAGACCGGCAATTGCCGACCAGAACCATAATCGGCGACTCGCCAATCCGCTGCCGCACGGACGCAATGATAGCCAGACGAGAACAAACAACAACCCGATAGCGCCCCGGTAGAACGACACCACGAACGCGTCCCAACCGTCGGCCATAAGAATACCGCCGATCCCGCCTGATAACCCCCAGCAAAGAGCCGCCAGAGCCACGAAAGCTGTACTCGCGCCTTTCATATGATATCCTTTTCGATGATGAAATTAAGGCGGTTCATGGCGGCGAATTTCGCATCGCAAATCCCCTGATCATCAGACCCATCCGAAGACTGAACCGCAGATCATACTCGCAGGTAACGTCTGATTTGGCCTGCCAACTCGGTCAGTCGGCGATAACGGATGCTCTTGTATTGCCTTCGGTGATCGTTACCACCCTCGGCGACCGGAGCAAACTCATCTCGGAGCGATGCCGGCACTTCAGGGAGCGCGGGCTCCCCTGCGGCCTGGATGATTCTCTGTGTACGCTTCGTGTGGGTCGTTCGACGGTATGTCTCTCCTTCTCAATCACGCAACACTCGATATGGGTGGGTGGTTAACCCTTACCCGGACAGGGACTTGCACCCTGCAAGATGCACCAGACTTGGCCTGGCGCGCTAACCCGGAGCTGAGCAGATTGGAAAACTGCGCCTTAATGCCCTTGCAGAGGCTGATGTCTTAAAAACTCAATGATCTTTTTTGTCAAAATAATGTCTCCGGAGGGTGCCACCTCCGATGTTTTTCATCAGATCCGTTCTGT
>JAABSP010000056.1 GCA_011390345.1 Desulfobacteraceae bacterium | reverse complement strand
CCCATCATCATCCCCATCATCATCCCCATCATCATCCCCATCATCATCCCCATCATCATCCCCATCATCATCCCCATCATCATCATAATCATCGTCATAATCATCGTCAATTGGGGGTTTCGGCGTATATCCGCCATTATCGATGATGATAATCGTTGTCTCCTGCACCTGCACCTGCACCTGCACCTTCACCTGGGTGATGATTTCCGCATTTTGAACTCTGACGGATTCCTTTACCTTGATCTTTGCCTCATAGGAGACCTTCTGGACGCTGGAAAAAGTAATCAGAATCCGTGTAGGATCGTTGATGGCCTCCTGGGCGGCCTGATCTGCAGTATCATTATACTCCACGATCAGACCCGCGGCATGGTCATCCATATCATCGACCGCATTCTCATTGATAACAATGATATTGGTAGTCTTAATCTTGACTTTGACCCTCTGGATCACATTGGTGATGGCCACGCTGGAATTCAGATCCGTCTCCGTGAAGATGCCTTCCTGAATGGAAGAGGCTATTACAGAGAGGATATCGGCATTGACGGACTCCTCCTCTTCTTCGGAGAAATCCTCCTGGACTGCGCCGGCAAAGACGCTATTGGTTGTGATAATGATATTGTTGATCTTGACCGTTACTTTTTGTACTTTCACCCCCAGAGTGGCCAAAGCCGAATCTGTTCCCAAGGCTGCTGAAATGGGATCAAATGTGAAGATATCCTCAAGGCCGAAAAGACCCAAAGCCGAAATCACGGCATCCTCTCCGGCATCCACCGCCAAAGTCGTCAGCGGAGTGAGAACCAGCATCGGACTCTCTTCCGGGGTTTCCACCGGATCGAAGGTCAGGATGGATTTGTATTTAAAGTTGATCTTGATCTTCGTGGATACATCTGTTCCCCCGATCCCCAGGATCTTTATGCCCTTTTTCAGCCCTTTTCCCTTGAGCTTGAAATTGCCGTTTTTTGTCGTATTGGCCGTAGGCTCATCCGCATCCCATATCCCATTGCCATTGATGTCGGCAAAGATCTTCATTCCCGAGATATAGCCGTCAATTGCCCTTCCGTAGAAGGTGGGCTCCGCGGAGGATGGCTCTGGTGTGTCGTCACTGTCATCACATCCGGCCAGAAAACTTATGGCGATCAGTGAGAGCAGCAGGCATAAGAATTTGAATGTGGTCTGTTTTCGTTTCATGAAAATCTCCTTATTCGGTCGATCAAAGCATTTTATACATACAGCCCTGATAATCTCCGGGCTGATGACAAGTGGGCTAGGAACACAAGGCTCCTGTCTCTTATTGCAGAAGAGACTTCGATGAACTTTAACATCCATTATCTTTTTAGGTCAATGCTTTTGAGCAGACAAATCCGGCAAAAGCGACCTCCTCCCCTCCCCGGCCATAGACTTCTTCTTGTCAACCCGGCAAAATTGGCCTATCATACACTTAAAACGGCAACCAAAGTCCGCTCTTTCACCCGCTGCCACAGGAAAAAAAAGAAAGATGAAAACCCCTGACAAACATCTCCTTGAAATCCCGAGCCTGATCCTTCTGCTCTCCCTGGCGCTCCTCATTTTCCCGGTCCAAAGCGGCAGTGCCAAAGGCCCGGTTCAGCTCCCGGTTCAGCTCCCGATCCACAAGCCCGAGCAGATCACATCGGAGACCAGCCCGGTGCGCCATGTCTCGGTTTCCAAAGATGGCCGATGGCTGGTCTATACGGCCGCCCGGGGAACGGGCCCGGGCGCGGAGACCGATCTCTGGCTCCTGTCGGCCGATCCCGCGCAGGTGGTGCTTCCCCGGCGCCTGACCGATGATCCTTCGGACAAATCCTTTCCCGCGATCTCCCGGGACGGGCGGAAAGTCGTCTATGTGGGAACCGGAAACGATGTGAAGGGGGACCTTTTTCTGCTGGATCTCAGCAGTGAATCTTCCGAACCGATCCGCCTCACGGGTTCGGAGAGCGAGGATGGAGGGCCCTGCTTTTCTCCAAACGGAAAGACCCTATATTTCCATCAGGTTAGGGGCATTGAAGGGGTTCGTCGAATTGTGGCGATGGATCTAACCGATCCCGCCCATTCGGTCAAAACGATCGCGGAGAACGGCACATTTCCCGCGGTCTCTCCGGATGGAACCCGGATCGCGTTCGTCACCTTTCAGGGGCATCGGGAAGGGGATATCCATATGATCGACCTGAAAACGGAACAGATCATCCGGTTGACCCATGACGCCTACACCGACCTCTTTCCGGCCTGGTCAGAGGATGGCGGTTGGGTTCTCTTCTCCCGCTTCTTTGCCGATACCGACGGCGATGGGGCCGTCACGGCCGGAGACAACCCCGCGATCTACCGGATCAGGATCGACAGGGAAAAGCAGAAGACCCGGGGAAAGGGGGTCGAGATCCCGTATCCCCTGACCTCGGCCGGATATGCGTCATTTATGCCCAAAACCGGCCGCGGAAAGCTCTTTTTCCTGTCGGACCGGGGCGGAATCACCAATGCCTGGGCTCTTCCCTCAGATGGGCAGATCCCCCTGCAGCCGGGCCCCGAGGATCAGATAGCCCTGGCCCAACATATCGCATCGACCCTTCCCTTTGATCCCCATCTGACCGCGCTGGCCTTTTACCGGATGCTGGAGAGATTCCCTGAAAGCCGGGAGCTTGCCGCGCAGGCCGGGTATGAGATCGGCCGGATCTACGATGAAGCGGAGATGGCAGAGGCTGCGCTTTGGTCATTCGAGCTTGTGGAAGAGCGGTATGGAGATGTCTGGCCCTATGGCCCCTTGGCCCGGATCTCGAGAATCGCGGTGAAGACTTCAAAGGAGATTGATGGGGCAGAGAAAGATCTGGAAAAAGCCCTTGCACAGGGTCTTTCGCAGTTAAAGGCCGCGGGTGCGGCGAATAACCGTCCCCCGGTCTCTGCACATGCGATTATCAGACAGGCACGACTTCTGCTGAAGGTCGGACCCGATGCCTCGGAGATGCTGGCAATGGCAGATCAACTCGATCGGGTGATCGAAGAGAACGCACAGACCCCAAAGGATCGGGCCCAGGCCACGCTGCTGAAGGCCGATCTCTATGGGGCTCTGGGCATGGCCGATCAGATCTATCCCCTCTATCTTTCGGTGGTGGAAAACTACCCGGATGTGCTGCCCCAGGCCGATATCGCGGTGAGCCGGATCATCGACCTACAGCTCGAATCGGAGATTTCCGATGCATTGCCGGAGAAGGTGAAGCGTCTGCGGGGGATTGCCCAGGAGAACAAGGAGCATATGCCGAGGCTTTCAGCCGGGGCCCTCAACCGGGTGGGGGATCTCTATTACGAGGCCGATGAATGGGCACTGGCCAAGGGGGTTTACCGGCAGGTGCTGGAAGGTTTTTCAGAGATGATCACCCAGACCGCCGGGGCTCGTCTTGCCCTGGCCGAAATCCTCTATCGGGAAGAGCGATTCAGCCAGGCCCTCGCGCTGTATGAGGCGGAGATGGCGACCCGACCCTATGCGGACCGGATCTACCAGTTGGCCCGGACCGGCTATATCCGGAAATCGGCCGCAGCCGGGGATTACCTCTTCCGCCTTGGAGAGGTTCCTGCCGCGCGGAACAAGTTCAAGGAACTGCTCACCTACGATCCCTCCATTGTGGAGGCACACCGGGGCTATATCAGATCGGCCGCGGCCATGGGCGACATCAAAGGCCTGATCGCGGATTATCGAAATCAGCGGGCCGAAAATCCGAATGATCCGGTAAGGGTCTATGCTACAGGGCTTGCTCTCACCTACCTCGAAGACGAACCATCCATCGAAGAGGCCAGAGAATTGCTGATGCAGGCAGTGGCGCTGGACGGCCGGGTCGAGTATTTCCACCAGACCCTGGGGTATGTCTTCGAGGTGCTGGAGACGGTCTATGGGAAAAAGGGAAACCTGGAAAAGGCCCTGGAATCCTATAAAAAAGCCTATTTTCTGAATGATCAGGCCGCAAATCCGCGGAATGCGGCCGATCTTCGCCTCAATCTGGCCAATACCTTTTTCCTGCTTAACCAGTACCGGAACGCATTCCGCTATTACACCCAGCGGCTGGAAGCGGATGTGCCCTTTGACGATCCCAACACCGAGATCCTCTTCTATCGCCGGCTGGGTACATCCGCGTTCCAGGCCCGGGAGCCGGAGCGGACCATCTTCGCATTTGAAAAATCGATCGCGCTCATCGACGATCACATGGCCCCCAAGACCGCGTCCGAAGCCATGGATCGGATCAACCGGTATATCATGGATCGGGTAGTGGCGCCGCTGATCCAGGGAAATCGCGAGAACCGGCAGGCCCAAGCCCTGGGAGAACAGCAGGCCGGAATCCATCGGAAGCTCTACCGGCTGACCGGGGAAACAGTGAAGCCGCCGCCCTCCCCGGAATGGAACGCCTATGAAAAGGGGATGTCCGCACTGTTAAGCGAGCAGATGCCCCTCCTCCCACAAGGGGCCGAGCTGGCCAGGATGCTGCCGCCCCCCAGACCCGACAATCCGGGCCAGACCCTGAACCACATGGCACGGCGGGTGCAGGAGGCTTTGGAATTTCCCCCGCGGCTGGCTCAGCTCAAGGCCGAGATGACGGACCGGCTAGGGCTTGCCTATCAGGAGGCTGGAGAGTGGGAGAAGGCAGCAGAGGCATTTTCTGAGGCATTCTCCCTCAACCGGGACTTGGGGCTGAACCAAAACATGGCACGGAACCGGCGTTCTGCAGCTTATAATCAGTATCAGCTCGCGGGAACCCTGTCCGGCGATGCCAGAAAGGAGATGCTTCTGCGCTCGGCCGCGGGATTTGAAGAGGCCCTTGGGCTGGTAGAGCAGTACGGGGTTCCGGAACCGACGAAAGCGGAGAGCAAGAGCGAAGGGCTCATCGGAATTCAGGTATCGATTGCTCTGGATGCGGGATCTGCCACACAGGCCGCATACGGCTTTACAAAGGATCAGGAGATTCGCCTTGCACAGGCATTCATCTTCCGCATCCGGACAGAGCTGGATCAACTGGGGGCCGCAGCCGAGGCCGCTGAAGCACAACTGGCCGAATATGGAAAGATGGAGACCATTCCCCAAGGGGATCGGTACGGCGTGGCGCTGCTCTATCATCGTGCGGGCCACCTCGCGGCCGCGAGAAAAGAGACCCCTCGGGCCTTTGATCGGTTTATGCAATCCGCGGAAATGGCCCTCACCATGAAAAACGTAGTGAGCGCGCTCATCAACACCATCAATCTCGCTCATATCGCAGAGAATCTCGGCCTTGAAAAGCCGGAGAACCAGAAGCGGGTCCGGGATCTGTTCCGTTTGAAAGACCGCACCACCCGGCTGGTCAACCGGGAGCTTTCAGGAACCGATCCGGTGATGGCCGCTCGATACCAGAACACCATGGGGGTTCATATCGGCCGGATGGGATTGGCCCAAGCCGCATCACCTCATTCAAAAGCTGATTCCAAAACTGATTCCAAAACTGATCCCGAAGCTGATCCTGAAGCTGATCCTGAAGCAGTGGGGATTTCCATGCACCGGTTCAAGGAGGCCGGAATTCATTTTCTTCGGGGGATCGAGATCCTCAACCCGAAAGACGGGGAAACCGCGGAAAACCGCCTGAATCGGGATGCACATGGAATGCTTGCCACACTTTGGCTCAACCTTGCAGGGGTGGCAGACCAATTCGGCGAGGACCCGGCTCCCCATTTTCAAAAAGCGTTGGAACATGCCGATGCAGGAGGGCTGTACCATCTGAAATGGCGAGCCCTTGCGGGTTTGGGAGAGTTGGAGAAGGCCCTTTCGGCCCTGGCATCGGTAATGGTTACGGATGCGGATGCGGCCTCCGGCGAGATCGTCGGGACATTTGCGCCCCTTGTAGCCCGTGCAGTGAAAGCCGGAAAAATTGAAGACGGCTTCAACCTTGCGGAGCGAATCTTTGAAATCGAGCGGTACCATCGGATGGCCTTTCTGCTGGGAAATCTTTCGGAGAATCAGGGATCTCTTTTTGCGGAAATCCTGCCCCGGGCAACGCGCATTTGGGATCTGAAGGAAAAGCTTTGGGCCGCGGCCGGTGAGGAAAAAGGATACATCGAGAAGCAATTGGAAGGGGAAAAAGGGCTTCTGGCCAGACGGATCGGTCCGGATCGATCCGGACTGCCCGATCTCTATCGGATCTCAGACCAGAAGACCGCGCAGACCATGATCATCCTGACCGGACTCGCCCTCGAAGCCGATGCCGCGGCCCGGCAAGGCGACTTTTCCGCGCAGGAAGAGAAGATCGAAGCATATAAACGGATTTTCAAAGAGGCAATTTCCGCAAGATCCGGGGATCAATCCATCGGCCCCATTGCCCTGTTCGGACCAGTCCCGGCCGACGCAATGTCCGTGATGGAAGCCCTTCCAAATGGGGAACACTTGGCGTATCGCATCAGACTTCCCGGCCCGGACAGAAGATTTATCCGCTTTGAAATCGACGCGAATGATCTTCACGGGGAGATTGAAACTGTTGAATCCAAAGCAATTCCCTGCAACGCCGATTATATCGCAGGAGATGACCTTGCAGAATGTCGGGCCGGTGAAAAAAAACCGGTTCAGGTCTGGAGCGGAACCCATCTGGTCCGATCGGTTACGGCACGAAAACCCTTCCGTCGGGAGATCCTGTCCATTCCCTCCATTCCCTCCACTCCCTCCACTTTTCCCACTCAGTCCACTCAGTCCACTCCCTATAAAAAACCCCCACCCGATGGATACACCATAGCAGAAGATCCAAACCAGGCCCACACCCTGATCCTTCTGGAACCGCTGGAAATCTTCTCCACCGTTCCCACCCGAGCCGGAGAGCTTCCGGAGCGATATCCGGCCATTGCCGGGGAAAGCGGAAAAGGAAAAATCCGTCTGGAAGAACTCTTTTCTGCCTCGCCGGAACTCTCCCTCGGTTTAATGCCCAAGGCCGCGCTGCCGGACCAGGAGTTGATCTCCCAACTGGCTGCGATCTACGGGCTCCCCTCGCTGGTGCTTCCGAAAAAGAAAACAGACAAAGCCTTTCCCACAGCCCCCTTTCTGCAATCCTATCAAGAGAAGAACGCGGCCCAGGCCTTGGCCCAAGCCGGAGCCGATGGTTGGGCCGTTCTGGGATATCGGGGCATGGACGCGGAAGAGGCCGCACTGTTTGCCAAGGCCAACTTCGCCGGATATATCAAAGAGGGCCGCGCGGCATTCGGAAGCCGCGACTTTTCCCGGGCCCTAAGGCTTTTCCAGAACGCCATCCGGATCGCGCAGGAGATGGACGCCTTCTCAAAATATCTCCCTGCCCTTTACTCCTTTGGACGGGAGAGCGCATACCGGTCCGAGGAACTGGATCGGGCCATCAGCTATGCAAAAGCCCTTTCCGACCTCTATGAAAGTGCGGCCCCCGATTCAAAAGAACATGCCGAGGCGGTCCTCCGGCTGGGCATCCTCTACGCGCAGAACGAGGAGTATGAGGCCGCGGTTCCCCTGCTGGAGGAGGCAGCCGAGATGATGGCAAACCTCGATCTTGGCCCCGAACAGGCCGCAGCCCTTGCCAGCCTGGGGGTTGCCCTTGAAAATGCCACCGAATACGACCGGGCCCTGACGCGGTTTGCGTCGGCCGCGTCCCTGAGCCGGGACCTGGCAAAGGATGAACTGCTGGCACAGCAGCAGACGAACATCGGCAGAATCTACGACCTTCGATTGAGCCAGTATGCAGTGGCCCTCAAACATTATGAAAATGCCCTTGCGATCCACCAGGATATGGAAAATCCTCAAGGCGCGGCACAGGCCCTGCTGGACATGGGGCGCTGTTACCGTCTGCTGGGAAATTTCAGGGCTGCAGACGAACATTATGGGAAAGCTCTGAAGATCGCAAGGGCCGGCAAAGATGCCCCGGCCTTTCAGCAGCTCCGGGCAAAGATCATCATCGAACAGGCCAACAACGCCTGGTACCAGGCCCGGTATGAAGAAGCCTTCACCCTCCAGCGGGAGGCGTTCACCCTGGCCCAATCCTTTGACTGGCCTCTGATGGAGGTGATCACCAGGAACACCGGCGGGCTGATATGGTGGACCCTGGGCGATTACGATCGGGCTCTGGGTGAGCTTTCCACGGCTCTGAAAGCGGCTGAAGAACTGAAAGCAAGGGATGACGAAATCGCAACCACCCTTAACAACATGGGCCAGGTGCTGCGGGAGATGGGCCGAAACGAGGATGCCTTAGAGAAGTTTAGCGCAGCCCTTGAGATCGACCAGCGGATCGGCTCCAGGTGGGCCATCGCGCATGATCTGCGGAACCAGGCCCAGACCCTCCTGAAGATGGACCGGGCACAGGAGGCCCTGCCGCTCTTTCAACAGGCCGCTGAAGTTGCCGCATCCATCGGCAACCGGATCAACGAAGCCCGATGCCGGGTCGGTCTGGGGGATGCACTGCGAGCCGTCGGAGACGGCAGCGGTGCGGAAGCCGCCTATACCGATGCGCTGAAACTTTCAAGGGAAATGGCCCTCCGAGAGATGGAATGGCGAAGCCTATATGGCCTTGCCCTGCTCCGCCTCTCCGCAGATGACCGGAGCGGCGCCGCTGAAAACCTCTTTGCGGCCGTGGACGTAATCGAAGAGATGCGGGCCGACATCAAGGTAGAGGGGCTCAAAGAGAGCTTCATCATCAACAAGCTCAATGTCTACGAAACCCTGGTATCCCTCCTGTCGGACATGGGCCGGATCCAAGATGCTCTGGAGACGGCCGAGCGCTCCCGCTCCCGGAACTTCATCGACCTTCTGGGAAATCAGCGTCTCTCTCTGGCCGGCGCGGACCGACTCCTCTATGAAAGGCAGCAGACCCTGAAGGCCAGAATCGAAGAGCACGAAGCCCTGCTTGCCCAGTCGGAAAGCCCCGAGGAGAAGGCGCTCTATGGAAACGCGCTGGAACGGCTGACTGGGGAGCTGGACGACCTGATGATCGAGATGCAGGCAAAGAACCCGCAACTGGCATCCATGGTCTCCATCTCCCCCCTTTCGGCTGCAAAGATCATGGAACTGGTGGAACCGGAGATCGCGCTGCTGGTCTATTACGCGGTCCCCGAGGAGATCCTCTGCTGGGTCGTCCGGAAGGATGGAATCGAACTCTTCCGCACCCCTATCGGACGGAAAACCCTTGGGGAATCGCTGCTCGACTATCGCCGGATGATCCAGAACCTGGAGCCGCTGACTGATGCCTCAAAAGAGCTTTACCGATGGCTGATCGCGCCAGTTGAAAATGCCCTTTCTGGCGTTAGAACCATCGGCATCATCCCCCACAATGCGCTCCATTATCTCTCCTTTGCCGCGATCACGGACGGAAACGAATTTCTGATCGAGCGGTTCCCGATCTTCTATCTCCCGTCGGCCAGCCTTCTGGAATATACCCTGAGCCGCAGGCGGGATGGGAAGAATGTAAAGGTACTGGCGGTGGGAAATCCCGATCTGAAGGACCCGGCCCTGGAGCTGCCCTTTGCCGAATACGAGGTAGGCTCCATCGGGTGGAACTTTCCCGACATCAAGGTTCTGACCGACACGCGGGCCACCGAGGAATGGGTGGTGGAGAACATCAGGGATTTCGGCATCATCCACATCGCATCCCACGGCGAGTTCAACCCGGTCAATCCGCTCTTCTCCTCGCTGAAGCTGGCCAAAGGCGGCAACCAGGACGGCGATCTTGCAGCGGCCGAGATCTTCGGGTTGAAGGTGGACGCGGACATGGTGGTGCTGAGCGCCTGCCAGACAGGATTGGGAAAAGTGACCCCCGGCGATGACGTGATCGGACTCAACCGCGCGTTTTTCTACGCAGGAACCCATACCCTGATATCGAGCCTATGGCGGGTGAGCGATGTATCGACCGCGATCCTGATCCGGGAGTTCTACAGGGAGTATGTGAATCAGAACAAGGCGGTAAGCCTTCGGCAGGCGATTCTTCATGTAAAGGCGCGGTATCCCCATCCGGGGTACTGGGCGCCCTTTACGCTGGTTGGGGATTACTTTTGATGAGAGATCTTCTGATAGAGAGTAAGCCCCGATGAATTTTATTCCACCGACTCCGGCTCATCCGATTTCCGTCGCTTCAGATCGGCCTCGGTCGGTGCCGTAAAGATCCCCGGCAGATCGTCGATCCCCTGCACCACCAGATCGTTTATGTTGACGAAGGTGAGCCCGTTTTGTCCCAGATGATCGGAGATGGCCGGCATGGGCCATGTGGTCATGCGGACGAAGATAAATGTGCAGCCGGTCTTTTTGGCCAGCATCAGGGCCGCGGCCAGATTGCCGATGTCGTCATCGGTACAGATGAAAAAGGCCCGCTCCTCGCTGTCCTCTAAGGAAAGCTCCTGGATGGCCGAGCGGGTGAAGCTGACATATTCTTCAATGCCCAGTTCCAGGGCAAGTGCCCGGACCTCGGTCTCCACATCCCGGACATCCACCACCCGGATGCTCCAGCTCTCCCCATCCTGAGCATCCCGCACCAGCACCTCCATCAGGTCTCTGCCGAACTTTCCGAAGCCCAGGATCGTAATTTCGGTGACGCTGTTTCGGACCTCCCGGTTGAAGTGTTGATTGATCATCCTTGTGGCAGAAATTCTGTAGGTATCGAAGAGGCGGATGGAGAGCAGCCCCTCGGTCTGAAGCGCCTTTCTGGCCGTGTCGGCCAGCCTTTCGTTTGCGATGTGCGCCCAGAGCAGTTTGGGAGAACTGTTGGTTCCCCGGAGCAGGTTGTAGGATGAGACCACCCCTTCAAGGTTCGCCAGATCGCTCCCCGAGGCAAAGATCACGGTTCTGGCCCGGAAAGCTCCGGCCTTCTCCATGATCTTGGCGGAGAGAAAGCTCCCGTAGATGATGGGAACCTTATGCTCAGATGACCACTCCTCGAATTCATCGGGATTGCCGCTGTCCACGCCCACGACCGGGACACCCCGCTCCTTCAGTGTCGCTGCCAGCAGCTTGCCGGTCCGGCCCACGCCGCAGATGATCACATGGTGGTTGAGAAATCGGCTCTGCAGCGCGGGGGAGAGGCGGAGAAAATAGGAGAGCGCGGTTCCCACGGCCGAAAGGGCCAGCAGCGGCGCAAAGAAATAGATGAAGACCAGCGCCGGTGTGTGGGGGAAATGCCCCAGATCATGCTCCAGAATAAAGACCCGAAGGGAATAGTAGAACGCGCCCCAGAAGCCGAGGGTCGGATCTTCCTTGGGGAAAAAATGGACGCCGATGATCAGTACCACGACAATTGCCGATGACCAGAGGCTGATCTTGGTGAGGGTTTTTCGATTCATGGAGAAGTTCCCGATGATGGTTGATAAAAAAGAAACAATTCAGGCATCCACTTCAACGGAACGGGGCATCTTAGGGTAAATCCCGGAGCCGTTCATCTCTCCCCGGTGATTGTAAAACACGATCCTTCCCTCCTCATCGCAGAGCCAGTATTCCCTTGTTCCCTTTGCAAAATATAGATCCTTTTTCTCGAACATCTCCCTATCGCTGTTGGAGGGGGAGCGGATCTCCACGCAGATCTCCGGGGCTTCGATATAGGGCGTGGTTCCACGGTTTCTTTCCAGAAATTCCGCAGAGGCCCAGACCACATCTGCAACCTTCACCCCCTTTGACGTCTCCACCGCGCATTCCGTCAGAACGGTTCCCTCTGACATCAACGTCATCAGGAAGAAGGCGATCTTGCTCTGGATGTTGCCGTGCCGGTTCGATGCAGGGCTCATGACGATATTTCCCCATTCGTTCAGCTCGATCTTATAGGGAAGATTATGAAGCTGCTCATCCTTGCAGACATCGGACCATTTCATCCGTGTGCCCCCCTCCCCTCTTCAGTTCACATATGCTGAAGGACCCGCTTTGCAAAGCAGAGACCGTCGTAATTCTCGGAGTGATGCGGCAGAAAGGTCAGCAGGTTGACGGCCTCCCATTTGTCGCTTTCCCAGATGGCGGCATTGAATTCCTTTGCATCGTTGAACGCGGTGTTGTCTGCAATGAGCAGTCCACCCGGCTCTAAGAGGCGTTCGCACTCTCCTAATACCTTTGCGTAGCTCTGTTTGTCGATATCTAAGAAGATGAGGTCGAAAAGCCCCTTCATCGCGACCATCTCGGTCATGGCATCGCCCTCCCGAACCTCAACTCTGTCCGCCACACCCGCGCGTTGGAAATTCTTCCGGGCTCTTTTTGCCATCTCCGGATCACTTTCAAGAGAGACCACCTTTCCCCCCGCAACCGCACACCCCTTTGCAAACCAGATCGCGGAGTAGCCGTTTGCGGTTCCCAGCTCCAGAATCCGCCTTGCACCGGTGACGCCGGCCATGATGGAAAGAAGCTGGCCCATCACGGGCCCCACAATGGGGATGTTCTCCTTTTCAGCCTCTTCCTGCAACTCTGCCAGCAGATCATCCCCGCGGGGAGAAAAGCTTTTGAAATAGCCTTCGAGATCTTCTATCATTTTGCCCATGAAGTAAACTCCTTTCTGTTTACAATCTTCTCTTCCGGTGTTATAGGAGACCGTATGAAAACGACTGCCCCCAAACGGCCATTAGTCGGCGCTCATTTTTCGGTTTCAGGCGGGCTCCATAAAGCTCTGGAGAGCGCCAGCGAATATGGCTGCACCGCGATGCAGATCTTCACCGCAAACGCCCGCACCTGGAAGCCCAAGAAGCTGACCGCGGACGATATCGACGCGTTTGCCGCAGGGTGCGAGCAGACCGGGATCAAAGAGATAGCCTCCCACACCGCCTATCTCATCAACCTTGCTGCCCCGGACCCCACGGTCCATGAGCGATCCTGTGCTGCCCTGAAAGAGGAGCTGAACCGTTCAACCGCCCTTTCCATCCCCTATGTGGTGCTCCATCCCGGCTCCCATAAGGATTCAGGAATGGATGTCGGCATGGAGAAGATCACCGATAGTATCCGGCGGATCTTTGACGAGGTTTCCTCCTGCACGGCCCGGCTTCTGCTGGAGACCACGGCCGGCCAGGGTTCCGGCATCGGCCACACCTTCGAGCAGATCGCGGAGATGCTCGAAAAGATCGGAATGCCCGAAAAGACCGGCGTCTGCCTCGACACCAGCCACATCTTTGCCGCGGGATACGACATCCGCACCCCGAAAACCTATGAGAGAACCCTCGCGGAATTCGACCGGATCGTGGGCCTGGATCAGTTGTCCGTCATCCACATCAATGATTCCAAGAGCGATTTCGGCTCCAGGGTGGATCGCCACGAGCACATCGGCTACGGCAAGATCGGCATCGATGCGTTCGGTTGCATCATGTGCGACCCGCGCCTTTCAAAGATCCCCAAGATCCTGGAAACCCCCAATCCCAAAGGGGAGAAGGACTGGGACAAGATCAACCTTCAGACCCTTTTATCCTTGACCAGCCGGGCGAAATGCTCGAAGGATCGGTCATAGGTCCGTTCCGCGTCATTTGTAAAGCAGCACGCGGGCAGTTCCCTGCTTTTCAGATGAAAACTGATGCATTCGCAGCAGATGCCTTTTCGGGAACAGGGGTCATAGCTGCAGTTGCAGGATGCGAGGTTCTTCTCCTTCTTACACTCCATTTTTTTACTCTCCACTGGGTAAAACGCTCCTTTACTTTTTACTCTTCAGTTTCTCTTCCACGCTTCTGATCTTGTCGTTTCCGCTCTGCTCCCGGTCTGTGCGGGTTCCCACCTTTATCGTCGTGGTGATCCGGGGTGCGCCCATCTCGTGGATCACCTCGTGACACCGTTTGATGGCCGCAAAGACATCGTCCCACTCGCCCTCGATGTTGGTGCCGAAGGCGTGGAGCCGGGTCTTCAGCCCGCAGGCATCAAAAATTCGATGGCAGGCCGCGACATATTTGGAAACCGAGACGCCCGTTCCCAGAGGAATGACGCCCAAATCGACGATCACCTTCATGTTGCTGCTCCTTTTCTCTTCTTATGGCTCTCCCTCATTCTTCTGCTGTTTTGCATCTATTTAACACAAAACAAAGCTTAGGATAAAGGAAAATTCTTTTCAAAACTTCAAGTACCGCCCTCCGCTCCGCCCCGCCCCGGTCCTTTATGCCCCTTATGTCCTTTTGGTCATTTAGTCCTTTGGCCCAAAGCTTTCCGCTGCAGCCCCAGCCACCCGCACCCCGTCCATTGCCGCGGATACAATCCCCCCGGCATAGCCTGCCCCCTCCCCGCAGGGATAAAGCTCGCGAACCTGCGGATGCATCATCGTCACCTCGATCCTGGGAATCCGCACCGGAGAGCTGGTCCTCGTTTCCACCGCCAGCAGCAGCGCATCTTCGGTATAATAGTCCCTTTTGCGCCGGCCAAATTCCGTAAAGGCCCCCTTCAGCGCTTCCGTCACAGAAGCCGGCAGCAGCCGATCCAGCGGATAGGAATGGACACCGGGAATATAGGAGGTCTTCTGCAGCGTCGAAGAGACCCTTCCCTCCACAAAATCGGTCATCCGCTGGGCAGGCGCCCGCTGGCTTTTCTCGCCACTGGCATCGAATGCCCGCGTTTCGATATCGGCCTGAAAGGCCATCGCGGCAAGAGGGCCTTCTTCACCATAGGGGGCAAGATCTTCCTCCCGGATTTCGGCCACCATTCCCGCGTTGGCAAAGGGCGCGTCTCTTCCGGCAAGGCTCATGCCGTTTAAAACAATCTCCCCCGGCTCCGTGGCTGTAGGCACGATGAACCCGCCGGGACACATACAGAAAGAGTAGACCCCGCGCCCATTTATTTGGCAGCTCAACCGGTAGTTTGCGGCCGGCAGATTCGGATGCCTTTTGTTGGAATGGTACTGCATCTCATCGATCATATGCTGCGGATGCTCCACCCGGACACCGACCGCAAAGGGCTTGGCCTCGATGCGGATCTTCTTCTCGCAAAGCATCCTGAAGATCCCCCTTGCAGAGTGGCCGCACGCCAGAATCACCCCGTCGGCTTCGATCTTCTCCCGATCCTGGAGCCGTACCCCGACCGCGGCACCATTCTCAATTAAAATATCCTCGACCCGCGCACCAAATCGGATAATGCCCCCGCATCCGATAATCGTCTCCCGCATCCGTTCGATGATCCGGGGCAGACGATTGGAGCCGATGTGCGGGTGCGCATCGATTTTGATATCCGGAACTGCTCCGTGAGCCACGAAGATATCTAAAATCTCCCCCACATTTCCCCGCTTGACGGATCGGGTGTAGAGCTTCCCGTCGGAATAGGCCCCTGCGCCCCCCTCACCATAGCAGTAATTGGAATCCGGATCAACAACCCCGTCCTGCTGGATCAGCTTCAGGCTCTTCCGCCGGGCCAGAACATCCCGGCCCCGCTCGCAAACAATCGGCTTGACCCCGCACCGGATCAGCTCCAATGCCGCAAAATAGCCGGCAGGCCCTGCCCCGATCACGGCAATCCGCTTCTCCCCTTTGACCGGTTCGAACTGTGAAAGGATCGAAGATGCGATCATTGAAGCATCGGGGGCCTCCTCCAGAAGCTCCACCTGCAGCATGAATTTCGGGTGTCTCGATCTTGCATCCACAGAACGCCTTCGGACCGCAAAATCGGCAAAAGACCGCCCGGCCCGTTTTTCGATCTGGCGCCGGAGATGATCCCGGTCGTGGATGTAATCGGGATCGACCGCGATCTCAAAAATATAAGACATTCGGCCTCTTCCTACTCCCAGCGATCCTGATCATGGTCATAGCGCATGTCGATTGCCGTCGGTTTTTCATCGGTCACCTTCTCCTTTTCATAAACAAAGGAGTTGAGCAGCCAACTGACGATACTGATCAGAAGAGATCCGCCCAGCGCGGACCAGAACCCGGCCACATGAAACCCGGAGATCAAGCCCGAGGCCATCATCAGCATCAACGCATTGATCACAAAGGTGAAAAGCCCCAAAGAGAGGATATTGATCGGCAGTGTCAAAATCAGCAGAATGGGCCGGAACAGGGCATTCAGGATACCGAGCGCGGCCGCGGCGAAAAAGGCCGCAAAAAAGCCGCTGATCCGGATGCCCTCAAATAAATATGCCGCAAAGAGAATGGCAATGGTGGAGACAATCCACCGGATGAGCAATCTTTTCATCATTGACTCCTGTATCGAATCAGGTAAAAATGGATAAAGATCATATCGTAGCAGCACTCTCGGAGAAGGGCTCCAGCTCCTTTTTCAGCCGGTTCAGTTCCTCCTCCAGAAGCTTGAAAAGGGCATCGATATTCTTGCGATCCCCGGCAATCGCAGCTCTTTCGATCCGGGAGGAGAGTTCCAGACAGGATTCGGCTCCGATCAGTCCAAAGGGGCTTTTCAGGGAATGGGCATATCTGCGGATCTCCACCATCTCCCCCTCTCCCAGGGCACTTTGAAGCTTTGCAAGCGCTTCACCTCCCTTTTCCGAGAAAATCTTCAATGCCTTTTCATACAGGGATTCATCCCCCCCCAGCCGGTGGAGAGCCTCCTGCCGGTTCAGCACCGGATGATCCTTTAAGCGGGAAAGGGAAAGGCGCTCTGGTCTCGGCGCTGCGCCGGCGCTGCTATCGGCATTTCTCCGGATGGCCGAAGAGAGTTTGTGGAAATCGACCGGTTTGGTGATGTAGTCATCCATTCCGGCCTCCTCGCACCGGCTTTTGAACTCTGCAAGTGCATGCGCGGTCAACGCGACGATGGGAATATTGCTGTTTTCCCTTCCGGCTTCGCCCCGGCGAATGCGACTTGCAGCATCAAAACCGTCCATATGCGGCATTTCCAGATCCATCAGCACCAGATCAAAAGGCTCTTTGAACAGGGCAACCAGGGCCTTCCGGCCATCCTCCACCACAACCGCGCTGTGGCCCAGCTTCTCGATCAGCAGCTTCGAGATTCTGGCATTGAGGGGATTGTCTTCGGCCAGAAGGATCTTGAGGGGCTGATTTTCAGGGCCCACAGCTTCTGCCTCCTCCTTCTGCACCGGTCTCTCTTTTGCCTCTCCCAACTCCAGGCGAACCGTAAAGAAGAATTCGCTCCCCTCCCCGGGCCGGCTTTTCAGGCCCATCTCACCATTCATCTGCTTCACCAGACGCTGGCTGATGGCAAGCCCGAGGCCGGTTCCGCCGTACCGCCGCTTCATATCGCCGAATTGGGTAAAGCTGTTGAAAATATCGGGCTGATTCTCAAAGGGAATGCCGATGCCGGTGTCTTTTATGGAAAAGGAGAGGGTTTTTGCGGTCTCATTGAGAAGATCTTCATCTGATGAAGCCCCTGAAACCTCATCTGAAACCGTATCTGAAACCGTAATGGTGACGCCGCCGGTCTCGGTATATTTGATGCCGTTGCCGATGAGGTTGACCAGGATCTGCTGCAGCCGCTGGGGATCTCCTTTTAAATGGCCGGGCGCGGAGGGCTTTCGGTTAAGGTTAAGATAGAGATCCTTTTGTCGGACCATGGGCGTAAAGATCTGCAGAACCTTATTCAGCAGTTCATCCAGGGAAAAATCGATTCTTTGAAGTTCGGTTTTTCCGGCTTCGATCCGGGAGAGATCGAGGATATCATCGATGATGCCCAGAAGATGCTCTGAAGTGTCTCGGATCGTCTTGATATTATCCATATGATCCGGCTTCAGATCCGAAGAAAGGGTCAGTTCGGTCATTCCGAGGATGGCGTTCATGGGGGTGCGGATCTCGTGGCTCATTCTGGCCAGAAAATCGCTTTTGGCTCTGTTGGCCGACTCGGCCGCCTCTTCGGCCCTTTTCTGTTCGCTGATGTCCCATGCCACATGAACCCCGCCGACAATGCGGTTTTTTGAGTCAAACAGAGGCTTTTCCGTGATGATGAAGTGACCCCCCAGCCGTTTCTCCTCAGTGGTTATGGTCTGGGGCTTTCCCTCCTCCAAGAGCTTGAAATGGGGGCAGAAGAGAGGTGGGGCATCGGTTTCATGGAACACGCTGTAGCAGGTTTTTCCTATCAGCGCCTCCGGCGTGGTCCCCACCAGTTGAGCCAGGGCCTGGTTGGCCCGGATGATCTTATGATCCCTGCCGATGATCATAATCAGTGCCGGAATCGTTTCAAAAATCTGCTCCCAGGTACCCTGATCAAAAGAAAGTGACTGCTTATCCTGCAGATTATCCGCCATAAAAAAATTCAATTCCGATTTGCCCGCGGCCTTCTCCGCAGGGGTTATTTTTTATCGATATCATCAGATCGTCCTTCTTTCTTCTTTACCATTATACAGTCTACCAGATTTGCCTTTGAATTTTAAAATATTTTCAACAAAAGCCCTTGGGTATGGACTTGATTTCATCCGACAGATCGGGCAGTATATCTCTTTGATGAAAGGATTTCTGCAATGCTCAGGAGGATGACCCGAGCTGGAAGATCTCTTTTGAACAGGAACAGCTTTCAAATGGTGCCGCCATGAAAAATACCCTTATAGCGATCGCCCTTCTGCTGGTCGGATTTGTCGGATACAGGCTCTTTTTTTCCGGATACGAGATCCGGAATCCGAACCCGGCAGGAGAAAACATCATCAGCTTCGGCGACAGCCTCACCTATGGAACGGGCGCGCGGCCCGGGATGAGCTACCCCGCGCAGCTCTCCCTGAAGATCAGCCTGCCGGTGATCAATGCCGGGGTTCCGGGAGAGACCACATCCGGCGCACAGGCCCGGCTGGAGGAAGATGTCCTCTCCCGCTCCCCAAAGATGGTGCTGATCACCCTGGGCGGAAACGATCTCAAGAACGGGCTTTCCAAAGAATCGGCCTTTGAGAACCTGAAGGCCATCATCGAAAGGATTCATGATGAAGGGGCGCTGGTCGTCATCGGCGGAATCGATGTACCCTTATACGGGCGGGGATTTGGTGAGGCATATGAGGAACTGGCCCGGGAGACCGGATCTGTGCTGATCCCCAATCTCTTTGACGGCATCATGGGGCACTCGGAGCTGATGAGTGATCTCATTCATCCGAATGGCCGTGGATACACGATTATGGCAGACAAGTTTTACGATGCTATCGAGCCGTATCTGTAAACCCGACACCCTAATCCCGGGGGCACTTGCCGCCGCAAGAATCATGCTCGCCATTCCAAAAACAGCCATAACCGGCTTTCAGCCGGTTTTTAGAGGCCGGGATTTGAATCCCGGCTATTTCTTATCCGACCCGGTGCAGCGCCTTCACCGATTTCTTCTCTTCTTCCTCTTGGTCCTCTTCTTCCTCTATTTCCTCTTGGTCCTCTCCGTCAGTATCTTCAACATCTTCGACATCAACCGCCTCCGCCTCCTCTACCTTCTCCGGTTCCGGGGCATCATCGGCCTCGATATCCCGCACCTTCTCGAATCCGATGAAAAAGGAGAGCAGCGAGGGAATGACAAAGAGCGTAAAGATCGTGGAGATGGCAAGCCCCCCGAGGATGACGCTGCCCAGCCCCCGGTAGAGTTCGCTTCCCGCACCCGTGGAGAGCACCAGCGGCAGCATCCCGAAGAGGCTGGTGGTGGTGCTCATGAAGATGGGCCGGATCCGGGTCCTGACCGACTCGTCGATGGCCGCCATACCGACAAGGCCGTTGAATCGGATGTTGTTCAACGACTGGTGGACAATCAGAATCGCGTTGTTGACCACGGTTCCGATCAATATAATAAAGCCGAGCATAGTGAGGATATCAAAGGACTGGGGCGCGATGAAGAAATTGACCAGCATCAGTCCGATGAAGCCGCCGGCCCCGGCAAGGGGAACCGTGAACATGATGATGAAGGGGTAGAAGAAGTTTTCGAAGAGCGCGCTCATGAGCAGATAGACGATGATAGCGGCCATGATCAGGTTGATGGCAATGGCCTTGATAGCCTGGGTCAGCTTGTCTGCATTGCCGCCGACGCTGATGGTGACTCCCTCCAGTTGTCCGGCCGACTTGAGTCCGGCCACCACCTCGTTTTCAATGATCTCCATCGCGGACTGCAGCGGGATCGACGGCGGCGGCGTCACCTCCAGGGTGATGTTCCGCTTCCGCTCCAGATGGTCGATCTGCATCATGCCCTGGCCGTATTGAAGGTCTGCTACGTCCGATACCCGGATCAGATTGCCCTGGCGGTTTGAGATCAGGCTCTGGAGGATGTCTTCGGGAACCCCGATCTCCACCTCGGTGCTCCGGACCACCATGTCCATCTTCTTGGCCTGCTGCGGCTTGAACTCGCCCACCTTGCGGCCGTCCATGAGCACATCCACATAGATCCCCATCTCCCGCTCGGTGATCCCGTTGGCCAGAGCCTTCTCCCGGTTGGGGATGAAATTGGCCTCGGGATAGGTGTTCTCCAGAGAGGGGACGGGCCGCACCTGGGCTTCGGGAATCTTCCCCTGGATCGCGCCGAATAAGGTCCTTGATGCCCCGATGATCCCGTCGATGTCATCTCCTGAGACATTCACCTGAACCGTTCGGCCCCGGCCGATGCCGCTCTGGAAGATCCCGGCCTGGATGCTGACGCCGAAGACCCCCGGAATGGAATTGATCACCCGGTTGAACAGAGGCATCATCTTTGCGGCCTCGGTCTCGTGCTTGCTGATCGCGCCGAACAGGGTGATCCTGTCCGCTGCCACAAAGAAGATGTTTTCGATCTGGGGAACCCCGTCCTTGTAGTCCTCGTCGAAGTACGGCTTGGTGGTCTTGAAGATGTACTCGCCGATCTCCTGGCGCTTGTCCACCGAATATCCCGGCGGCGGGATTAGAATGTTTAAAATCAGGTTCCGGTTCCCCTGGGGCAGATATTCGGCCTTGGGCATGAGGATATAGACCGTCAAAAACGCGATGGATGTGAGGATGATAATGGTGGCCAGCCGCGTAAAGACATTTTTCAGGGTGAGCCGGGAAAGAGAGTGAATTCCCCCGGCAATCCTTCCCCCGAACCGGTCGATGGCCCCGGGCCCATTCTTCTTTCTCCGGATCACCCGGTAGAGCTGGTTGGTGATGGAGGGAATCGCGGAGACCGAAACAATGAAGCTGATGATGATGGCAAAGGTGATCGCGATCGCGATATCCTTGAAGAGCTGTCCCGCCTCCTCCTGCATGAAGATGACCGGCAGAAAGACCGCGACCGTGGTGGCCGTGGACGCGAAGACCGCACCCCAGACCTCCTGCGCGCCGTCGTAGGAGGACCGGAACGCGCTTTTGCCCATCTTCCGGTGGCGGTCGATGTTCTCAAGCACCACAATGGCGTTGTCCACCAGCATCCCCACGGCAAAGGAGATGCCCGCAAGACTGACCACGTTCAAACTCCGGCCGAAAAGCCATAAAAAGATAAAGGTTCCTATGGCTGAAATGGGAATCGCGATGGCTGTGGCCAAAGTCGAGCTGATGGAACGGAGAAAGATCAGCAGCACCGCAAGCGCGAGCAAGCCGCCGATGATCACGTTCGTCTTCACCAGATTGATGGAGCGGTTGATATAGGGGGTCTGCTCATAGACGATGTCGAAGAAGAGGCCGTTTCGTTCGAGAATCCCCTTGTTGAGTTCATCCACCACCGCATTGGTCCGCTCGGTCAGCTCGATGACGTTTGCGCCCTGCTGCTTTCGGACGCCGACGACGATCACCGGAAAGCCGTTGTGCATGACCGTAACATCGTTGGCCGCGAATCCGTAACGGGTTTGGGCCACATCCCGCAGATAGACCCTTCGGATGCCGTCATCGACCAGCACCACATCCAGGGGATCTTCAACGGTCTGAAACTCGCTCACGGTCCGCACCCGGTAATTGTACTTCTCAAGCCCCAGCACCCCTGCCGAGATGTTGGTATTTGCCGTGGAGAGGCGCGAGATAACCTGATCGAAGGTGAGATTGTACCTGGCCAACTGCTCCGGCGAGATCACCACCTCGAGCTGCTTTTCGGAGCCGCCGAAGACAAAGAGAGAGCCGACCCCCGGAACCCGCTCCAGGTACTGGCGCACCTCGTTTTCAAAAAAGGTTCTGTAGGTCTTGATGGCCTCGGGATCACCCTCTTCGGTCTTCAAGACCATCCAGATCACCGGCGAACTCTCCGCGCCCGAAGCGTCGATCACCGGCTTCTGCACGTTCTCCGGATAGCTCTTGACCTCGTTGAGCTTGTTGGAGACCTGCAGCAGAGCCGCGTCGATATCGGTTCCCACCTCGAAGGTCAGGGTGATCTCCGCGATGCTGTTGTAGGAAGAACTCTCCATGAGGGTGAGGCGCTGGATGCCTTTCAAGACCTCCTCCTGCTCCTCGACGATGTCCTTTTCCACCTCATAGGGGGTCGCGCCGGGCCAGATGGTGGAGACCGAGATCTGTGGCTGCTCCACATCAGGGGTGAGCTGCACCGGAAGGCGCGTGATGCCGATAATTCCGAAGAGCATCACGAGAATGATGCCGACGGCCACCGTTACGGGTTTGGATATGGAAAAACGGATGAAATCCATTGCAATTATCCTTTGCAATTATCCTTTATGGGTTTGGTTGTACGCGGCTTTCAGATCCTTTGTTTCGATCACCTCAACGGGCTGATCGGGCCTAAGGCGGTCGTTTCCCTCGATCACCACCGGCATTCCCGGCTGGAAATGGGGATTGTCAACCCCCACGAACTCCCCCTCATACGAGACGATGTTCACCGGCAGGATGCTCGCCTTGCCCTCTTTGACGGTATAGACGAAGACCTTTCCCTCGTTCCGGATCAGCGCATCCCGCTTGATCATCATCAATTTGCGGACATTGCCGGTCGGCACATTGACGGTTGCCGACATGTTCTGAATAACCTCTTCGAAATAGGGGATGTCGATCTTCATCTGAAAGGTCTTGGTTGCAGGATCGGCCACCGGAACGAATCCGGCCACGGTTCCTGTAAACTCCCGGTCGATCGCGTTGATAAAGACCGTGATCTCCTTTCCCGGCTCGAAATATCGGACCAGATCCTCGGAGATGGCCGCATTCACATAGACCGAATCGATTGCGCCCAAGGCGGCCACCGGCGTTCCCGGAGAGATCCACTCGCCCACATACTTGTACTGCCCCAGCACCAGCCCGTCAAAGGGGGCTTTGATGGTGCTCTTCTCCAGTTGGAGCTTCAGCTTTTCGATGCCCTGCCTCACCATCTCCCGCTGTTTCACCAGCTCCCGGAGCGCATCCGCGAGATCCTCGGTCGCCTTTTCGCTTGCGGCCTGGCTTTTCAGCAGCGCCTTGTACCGGTTCAGGTTCTTCCGGGTGTTGGCGATCTTGACCCCGATGGCCTCGGCCTCTTTCCGCCTGATGTCGATATCCTTTTGGATAAATTCGGTATTGAGCTTCACCAGGACATCACCCTTTTTAATGGTGGCGCCCTCCACGATGGACTGGCTCTCGATCAGGCCGCTCACCTCCGGAGAGATCCCCGCGCGGCGGTCGAAATCGACCACGCCCACGATCCGGCTGGTCGGGGAGATCTCCTTTTCAAAGACCTCGGCCGTCACCACCCGGGCGGCCCGAGGCCCTCCCTGAGCAAACGTGACAGGAAGAGCAGCCGCAAGAAGAGAGAGCATCAGCAATGTAGAAATCGCCCATTTCATAATCACCTCGATATATTTTGGATTTTTCCACTTTTTGAAACCATCGAAATTGAAAGGACAATAATATTCCTTTTCAAAATTTCATACTATAATTAGGAATTGATGATAAAGCAACTCATTCTTCAATCGTTTTTTTCATTTCTGCGGCAATTCCCGATCCGATCTCTTGACAAAACCGGCAGGCGGGATAAAATATGCATTTGAAGAAAGGAAAAAAAATCATCATGGAAAAACCTGTCAAGACTGTTCAGAACAAAACCAACCCGGACAAAAATCGTTTTCGGATCGGCGTCATCTCCGACACCCACGGCCTGCTTCGGCCCGGGGTGGCCAGGATCTTTTCAAACATCGACAGAATCCTTCATGCCGGTGATGTGGGAGGGTTTTCGGTGATGGAGGAACTACAGAAGATCGCGCCCGTGACCGCGGTCCGGGGCAATATGGACGGCGGAGAATGGGCACAGGGGCTTCCGCCCTTTGAGGCGGTTTCCATCGGCGGCCTGAACATCTATGTTCTGCATGATCTATACGATCTGGATATCGCGCCCTCTGCAGACGGGTTTTCCGTGGTGATCAACGGCCACACCCACCGGCCTGCGATCCGATCTCAAAACGGGGTTCTCTATCTCAATCCGGGGAGTGCCGGGCCCAAAAGATCGGGAAAACCGGTATCGGTCGGGCTGCTGCACATCGAAAACGGCCGCGCCGAGGCCGAAATCATCGAGATCGAGGCGTAATCCTTGCATAATCATCAGGGACAATTCACGCCGCTTTTTTCAAGTTGATGGATCTTTCCCGGAAAGACCTTCCCCAGGAATTTCTCGATCCGGATTGTACACTCGCCCACCCTTTCGATATCCACTCCGGTCCCGATTCCCATAGAAGCCATTAAATTGGCCGTCTCCTCGGTTGCGATGTTGCCGGCCGCGCCCGTCACAAAGGGGCATCCGCCCATGCCGCCGAGCGCGGTGTCGAATCTTGTGATCCCCCGCAGCAGGGCTGCTGTCACGTTGGCCAGCCCCAGCCCCCGGGTATCATGAAAGTGGAGCGCAATGGGAATGTCTCCGATCACCGGGATCAGCGCTTCGAGCATACGATCCACCGAAAGCGGATTCCCCATCCCGGTGGTGTCGGCAAGGCAGATCTCATCCGCGCCGGCCCCGGCAAATCCCCGGGCCATTGAAATCACCCGCTCACGGGGCACATTTCCCTCGTAGACGCACCCGAACGCACACTGAACCCCGGCCCGCACCGTCATGCGCCACGCCTTTGCCGCGCGGATCATCTCGATCATCTGGGCTCTTCCCGCCTCAAGCGTCAGCCCCGCATTCTTCCGGGAATGGGTTTCGCTGGCCGATACCGATACCTCGATGGCCTTCAGCCCCGCGGCCCCGGCCCGATCCACCCCCTTCAGGTTCAGGGCAAGCCCCGTATAGACGGGCCCATCCCCCTCCCCTTCCGGGCTCTGGAGTTGGGAGATGATCTCATCTGCATCGGCCATCTGCGGAACCTTTGCCGGATGAACAAAGGAGGCCGCCTGGATTCTGGAGAGCCCGGCCCGGCTCAGGCCGCGGATGATCTCAAGCTTCAGATCGGTGGGAATCGGCTTTTTCTCGAACTGGAATCCGTCTCTGGGGCCCACTTCGATCAGGGTGACATGCTGGGGCAGTTTCATGGGCAGCGCAATCCTCTTTTCAATTCCTTCTTCAGACCGGCTCCGATGGAGTCTTGCCGATCCATCGGTTCAGAGTGGCGATCAACTTGTCCGCGTCGATCGGTTTGGAGATATAATCGTTCATCCCGGCCGCCAGACATTTCTTCCGGTCCCCATCCAGGGCGTGGGCCGTAATCGCGATGATGGGCAGCTTTGAAAACGCGGGGTCCTGGCGGATAATCCGTGCGGCCTCGAAACCATCCATCTCCGGCATCTGCACATCCATCAGCACCACATCATAGGGCTTGGTGCGCACCGCGTCCAGGGCCTGAATCCCATTTTCCGCGATATCGACCTGAAATCCCTCGTCCTCGATGATCTCACTGGCCACCAGTTGATTGATCTGGTTGTCCTCCACCAGAAGCACCCGAGCCCCCCGATGAGCTGCGGAGCCCGCCTCCTCCGGAGATGGGGTATCTGGCTCCTCTGCGGCATCGCGCTCCAGATCTTTTCTCTCTCCTTTTCCGAACCGGGCCGTGAAAAAAAAGCGTGCCCCCTTTTCCACATTGGGGTCCGCATGGATCTCGCCCTGCATGAGCCCTACCAGATGGCGGCAGATAGCCAGCCCCAGACCAGTCCCCTCATACTTCCGTGTGGTGGAGCCGTCGGCCTGGATAAAGGAGCCGAAAAGCCGAAAGAGATCGGCCTCCGTGATGCCTATGCCCGTATCCTGAACCGAGATGACAACCGTCACCCCGCCTGAATCTTCCTCCAGCAGTTCTGCCGTCACCGAGATCTCTCCCTGGTCCGTAAATTTCATCGCGTTGTTGACCAGATTGATGAGGATCTGCCGGAGACGGAGCGGATCCCCCGACAGATATTGGGGCACATCGGTTCCTATGTTAAAAAGGATCTCGATCCCCTTTGCCTTTACCGGGCCCGCAAACATCTCCGCGAGGTCGTCCATTATCTCCTGCAGGGAGAAATCGACATTGTCCAGCGTCAATTTTCCGGCCTCGATCTTGGAGAAATCGAGGATGTTGTTGATCAGCTCCAGCAGGTGGTGGGCCGAGGTGCGCAGGGTCTGCATGTGGCGCCGGGCCTTGGGGGGGAGATCGAGGTTCAGGGTAAGATGGGACATGCCGATGATTGCGTTCATGGGGGTTCGGATCTCATGGCTCATGTTGGCCAGGAATTCGCTTTTGGCTTTGTTCGCGCGTTTGGCCTCCTCCATCGCGGCCTGAAGCTCCTGGGTCCGCTGCTCCACAAGCTCCTCCAGATGCACCCGGTATTGCCGAAGCTCCTCTTCAAACCCCTTCTTTTCGGTAATGTCGGCCACCACCCCCTCGTAATAGAGCAGTTGGCCCCTGTTGTCCGTCACCCTTCTGCCGGAGAGCGTCACCCAGATCTCTTCCCGGTCATTTTTCTGCCACCGGGTCTCGATGTCGGTGAAGCGGCCCTGCGCGTCGCAGATGGAAAGGACTTTTTGATGGTCCTCCTCCAACACATAGAGCTGTCTGGCGATATTCGTATAACCGGCGGTGACCTGCGCCGGCCGGTCATATCCGAGCATCCGGGCCAATGTAGGATTTACACTGACGAAATAGCCGTCCGGATGTTCCTGATAGATCCCCACCACCGCGTTTTCAAAGATCCCCCGGTACTTCTCCTCCGCAGACTTCAGCTCCGTCACCTGGGCCGTGATGGTGTTTCCCATCTTCCGGAGAACCTCCACCAGGGGCTTGAATTCCGCATAGGGAATACCCTCCTGGGCCGCGTCATACTGCCCCAGTGCGTAGGCGTTGACGATCTCTCCCATCCGATTGAGGGGGGCTTTGAGCAGTATTCGGGTGTAGAGGCCCGTCAGCACCAGCAGGAAGATCAGCACCACCAGCAGGGTTGCCATTGTCGTGAAGAGCATCTGCCGGCGGGTCTCCAGAAACCGGTCTGCAGAGAGTGCGATCTCCACCCGGCCTATATATTCGCCCTGATAGAAGATCGGCTCGGCCCGGCGGACCAGCCGGCCGCTCTTCTCCTCCTGATGCTCGAAGATCACCCGGTTGTAGGCGTCGATGACCCGGATGCCGGCCATGAATTCGCTGCGGGCCAGGGATAGGCCGATATCCCGGATGTTTTCCCTGGAGATGTCCCAGAGGGGGACGGCCAACGTATCCGTGGTGAACTCGATATACTCGTCGGCCTTGTTGTTCAAAAGCTTTTCGGCGCGGTGGGAAAGATTGAAATAGATCACGGAGATGGCTGCCGCGGAGATAACGATAATGGTGATCGCGATGCTGAGGGTCAGCTCTTTGGAAAGAGAACGTTTTCGAGGGGAATCAATCATTTAAAAAAACCGAATCAGTACTGGGAGGTCGAAGCCGGTGCGGCCGAATCCTCCTTTTGCCGAATTTCGAGCTTTTGCAAAAGAGTGTTGTAGAAAATCTCGCTTTTGACGCTCATCAGCTCGGCATTGAATCGATCCAGCAT
This sequence comes from Desulfobacteraceae bacterium, assembly GCA_011390345.1. Lineage (GTDB taxonomy): Bacteria > Desulfobacterota > Desulfobacteria > Desulfobacterales > JAABSP01 > JAABSP01. The sequence continues at coordinate 5,917 of JAABSP010000056.1, read as the reverse complement.
CTTTTCTGCCCCGGCATACTCCCGGGAAACAATCATTCGAAGGCCGTGTTGGCTCAAGGGCTTTTGCAGGGTTTTAAAATTCCGGATCTCCTGCCCGAATTTGCTGCGGATTGTGTACCAGCCCACCAGCTCGTTGACCACCAGCAGATCGGTTCTCCCCAACCTCAGCTTCTCAAAGCCATTTTCAAGCTTCTTTACATAATCGATGGGAATACCATTCTTTTTAAAAATGCTCTCATAATAATATCCCTTGAGACCCCCGATGCGAAAGGCGCTCAGATCCTTCAGGCGCTCGAAACGGAACTGCTTCGGGTTTTTGCCGTAATAGAAAAGCCTGGTGGTGGAGGGGAGAATCGATTTGGAAAAATCGACATCTTGAGCCCGCTCCTCGGTATAGGCAAAGGGAAAAGCCCCCCAGATCATTCCGTGCTTGACCGACTCGTAACACCGGGTCCAGGGGTAGTAGACCAATTCGATTTCCACGCCCATCTTCTCGAACACTCGCGCAATGATCTCTGAAGCGACCCCATGTTCTTCCATTTCAGCAGAGGTATACGGAGCCCACTCTCCGGTTCCGAGCTTCAGCGGTTCTGTGCTTCCCGGCTGCGTACCTCCCAAAGAGAGTACAAATATCAGAAGGAGAGTGATTTTTTTCATTGAATCCGATACCTTTCCAGAATATCCTGATAGATATACCTGTCCTTGATGGTCTGCAGGGCCTCGTTGAAGCGTTTGAGCAGTTTTCGGCTGTCGGGGAAGTTCTTGGAGACGATCAGGTTGAGATCGTTCACCGAATATGGGGTATCCAGCATTCCGAACTTCTCCGGGTTCTTTGGAAAGTTCTGATTGATCAGATGCCATCCCACCAGCTCGTTTAAGGGCAAAAAATCGATTCGGCCCATCATCAGCTTCTCGATCGCGCTGATCTCCTTTGCGGCAAAATCTATATTCAGTCCGGCCTGCTGAAAGTCCTCTTCGTAGAAATAGCCGTTCACCCCGCCGATCCGGTGAGATTTAAGAGCCTTCAGGCTGTTGAAATCCTTGATTTTGGGCTTTCCATAATAGAAAAAGCGGGTGACTGAGTAGGAGAGATTGTCTGAAAAAAGAACCTCTTTTTCACGCTCTTCAGTGAGGGAATAGGGAAATGCGGCCCAGACCTTGCCTACGACCACCGATTCATAGCAGCGCCGCCAGGGATAGAATACATAGACCGGGACCATGTCCATCTCCGCAAAGACTTCGGTGATAATCTCGGTGATGAACCCCTGGCCCTCAAGCTCATTAGAGACATAGGGGGCCCATTCGCCGGTGGCCAACGTCAGGGTCTCGCCGGCACCGGCCATCGGCATCGGCCACAGGATGGAAAGAAACAGTCCGACGATGGCTGTTTTTTTTAGAAATTTCATGCCAAACCTCCCTGTGCATATCTGTCTGTCCGCGGCAGGGGCCCAAAAGAGAGTCTTTCGGGGCCCCCTTGGCCGCAAATATCATGCTTTTTCGATGAGGGTGCAGACCTTCTCCAGGGCTGCATCCAGCTTTGAAGGATCAGAGCCCCCGGCCTGGGCCATATCGGGCCTGCCGCCGCCGCTGCCCCCCACCTCTGCTGCTACCGCCTTCACGATCTTTCCGGCATGGAACCGATCCGTGAGATCCTTTGTCACCACTGCGATCAGCATCACCTTGTCGGGTCCGGTCTCGCTGCCGAGCACCACCACGCCGGAGCCGATCTTCTCCTTGAACTTGTCGGCCAGATCCCGCAGCGCGGCCGGCTTGTCCACCGCAACCTTCCGCGTGACGACCTTGATCCCGTTTACGGTTTTCACCTCTTCTGCGGCACTGTCGGCCGACATGGTGGACATCTTGGCCTTGAGCCGTTCGATCTCCTTTTCAAGAGAACGATTCGCAAAAACCAGCTTCTCCAGCCGGGAAACCAGCGCTTCGGGCTTCTCCTTGACGATCCCGGCCGCCTCCCGCAGGATCTTTGCATTCTCCTGGATATATTCCACGGCCTTTTTCCCGGTCACCGCCTCCATTCTCCGGACCCCGGCCGCAACACTGGTCTCGGAGATGATCTTGAAGAGGCCGATATCGCCTGTGGCCCGGGTATGGGTCCCGCCGCAGAGTTCCCTGCTGAAGTCGGCCAGGGAGATCACCCGCACCCGGTCCCCGTACTTCTCCTCAAAGAGCGCGGTCGCGCCCGATTTAAAGGCTTCTTCAGCATCCATCTCGGCCACATCCACCGGCACATTCTGCTGGATACGCTCATTGACGATCCGCTCGATCGCATCGATCTCGTCCGGCGTCACCTGCGAAAAATGTGTGAAGTCGAACCGGAATCGATCCGATGCCACCAAAGAGCCGGCCTGCTTCACATGATCCCCCAGCACCTTTCGCAGCGCAAAATGGAGGATATGGGTGGCGGTGTGATTGCGTGCGGTCCCGCCCCTTGCGCCCGGGTCCACGGTGAGGGTCACGGTGTCGCCCACCTCGACGGTTCCTTTTATCACCTGCCCCTTGTGGATGGTCAACCCCGTGGGATCTTTCACCGTGTGGTCCACCCGCACCTCGAGGCCGGGCTCTGCCGTGATGGTTCCGCAGTCACCCACCTGTCCGCCCGACTCGCCGTAGAAGGGCGTCTTCTCCGTCACCACCTCTACAGTCTCCCCGGCTGTTGCCCTGTCCGCGCCTTGGTCCTCTTTGACGATGAGAACCACTTTTGCGCTGTCGGAGACTGTCCGGTATCCGGTAAACTCCGGCTTGAACCCTTCTGCTGAGAGATCCTTGTAGGCATCCGCGATCCTGGAAAAGGAGGTAACAGATCTCGACTTCTCCCGCTGGCGGGCCATGTTCTCCTCAAAGCCCTCCATATCCAGACTCATCTCCCTGTCCCGCACCACATCCCGGACAATATCCACAGGAAATCCAAAGGTGTCGTATAGGCGGAAGATCACATCTCCGGGAACCCGGTTTTCCCCCTTGGCCACCATCTCCGACAGGGTTTCGTTCAGGATCTTCAATCCCTGATCCAAAGTCTCGGAGAAGCGGATCTCCTCGTTTCTGATCACATTGGTGATAAACGGGGCATTCTCAGTCAGCTCCGGATAGGCCGGTTTCATGATGTCGAAGACCACCCCGGCCGTATCGTGGAGAAAGGGCTGGGTCAGGCCGATGTTCCGTCCGTACCGGATGGCCCGTCGCATGATCCGGCGCAGGACATACCCTCTTCCCTCATTCGACGGCAGCACCCCGTCGCCGATGAGAAAGGCCGCGGCCCTGGAGTGGTCCGCGATCACCTTCATGGCCACATCGGCCTCGAAGGTCTCGCCAATGTTCCGGCCCGAAAGTTCCTGAGCCTTCTCCATGATCGGGATCATCAGGTCCGTGTCGTAGTTCGTCGCAGCATCCTGCACTATGGAGACGATCCGCTCCAGCCCCATGCCGGTGTCGATGCTCGGCTTGGGCAGGGGCGTCATTTTTCCCGTCTCATCCCGGTTGAACTGCATGAAGACGAGGTTCCAGATCTCCAGATACCGGTCGCACTCGCACCCGATCTTGCAGTCCGGCTTGCCGCACCCGTGAGCCGGGCCCCGGTCGATGTGGATCTCGGAGCAGGGGCCGCAGGGGCCCGTGTCGCCCATGGCCCAGAAGTTGTCCTTCTCTCCGAACCGGACGATCCGGTCGGCCGGCACCCCGACCTGCTTCTCCCAGATCTCGTGGGCCTCGTCGTCATCTAAAAAGATCGAGACCCAGAGCTTCTCTTCGGGAAGACCGTAGCCGTTGGTGAGCAGGTCCCACGCGAACTCCGTGGCCTTCTCCTTAAAGTAGTCGCCAAAGGAGAAGTTGCCCAGCATCTCGAAGAAGGTGTGGTGCCGGGCCGTGTAGCCGACGTTTTCCAGATCGTTGTGCTTGCCCCCCGCGCGGACGCACTTCTGGGAGGTGACGGCCCGGTTGTATCCGCGCTTATCTTCTCCAAGAAAGACCCGTTTGAACTGCACCATGCCCGCATTGGTAAAGAGCAGCGTCGGATCGTCCTGGGGGACAAGAGAGGAACTCCGCACGATCTGGTGATCGTATTTTTGAAAATACTCCAAGAATTTTTTGCGTACCTCGTTGCCGGTCATGGATCGCCTTCCTGATGTTGTAGTTCAGTTATTCCTCAGCCGCTTTGGGGCCGGTCTCCTCGATTTCTTCGTTTTCCGATGCGCTCTTGGCCTTTGTGATCCCCATGGCCTCTCTCACCTGCCTCAGGATCGTCTCATAGGTTTCCGCGTTGTCCGTCAGGTACCGCTTGGCATTCTCCCGGCCCTGTCCGACCCGCTCTCCCTGGTAGGAGTACCAGGCGCCGCTCTTATCGATGATCCCCAGTTCCACGCCCATGTCGAGCAGGTCTCCGGTGCGGGAGATCCCCTCGCCGTAGGAGATGTCGAACTCGGCCTCCCGGAACGGGGCCGCGAGCTTGTTCTTCACCACCTTGACCCGGGTCCGGTTGCCCACAACGTCCTGTCCCTCCTTGATCGCGCCGGTGCGCCGGATGTCGAGACGCATGGTCGTGTAGAATTTCAGGGCGTTGCCGCCGGTGGTGGTCTCGGGGTTGCCAAAGACCACGCCGATCTTCATCCGGATCTGGTTGATGAAGATCACGGTGGTATTGGTCTTGCCGATGGTTCCGGTCAGTTTGCGCAGGGCCTGGGACATGAGCCGGGCCTGGAGCCCCATGTGCGCATCGCCCATCTCGCCCTCGATTTCCGCGCGGGGGACCAGGGCCGCGACCGAGTCGATTACCACGATATCGATCGCGCCGCTGCGCACCAGCATGTCGAGGATCTCCAGGGCCTGCTCCCCGGTGTCGGGCTGGGAGATGAGCAGATCGTTGCAGTTGACGCCGACCCGCCTGGCATATTCGGTGTCGAGCGCGTGCTCCGCATCGATGAAGGCCGCGATCCCGCCCTGCTTCTGGGCATTGGCTACCGCATGGAGGGCAAGGGTAGTCTTCCCCGATGCCTCAGGGCCGTAGATCTCCACCACCCGCCCTCTGGGGAATCCGCCCACGCCCATCGCGCGGTCCAGGGCAAGGGAGCCGCTGGAGATCACCGGCACATCAGCCACCTCCTTGGTTCCCAGACGCATGATCGCGCCCTTGCCGAATTGGCGTTCGATCTGGGACATGGCATTTTCCACCGCTTTTTTCTTATCCGGTGAGATATCCATAAAATACTCCTCCTCGTTGAACATCATGATCTGTTGCATGATATTTACGGTTTATCTTTGAAATCCACATCAATAAGCCGCGTATAGACGGCTCCGGCCGGTTTGAGCTGACTTCTGAAAAGATGGAACCGATCCGCGCAGAAGGGCTCGGTCTCGAATCCGCCGAAGGTTGTGAGGGCTTCTCCCAGTGCTTTGGGGTCGATCTTTCCTTTGGTTCTTCCCAGGGTCAGGTGGGCCCGGAAGGGCCGGGTCTCTTTTTGAAAGCCGACCCGGGCAAGTTCTTCATCGAGGCGCTTCTGCAGCTCGATCAGCTCATGGGTCTGCCCCTTGAGTCCGACCCAGAACACCTTTGCATTTGCGATCCGCGGGAAGACCCCCAGCCCCCTTGCCCGCAGAAAGAGCGGAGCCGATTTTCGGGCCGCACCGGTCATGGCCTCCCGGATCTCATCAACCTGATCCGGCTCGATCTCCCCTAAAAACTTCAGTGTAAGATGGATCTTTTCAGGGGCGACCCAGCGGATGGGAAATCCGTATTCCCGGACCAGATCGGCCTGTAGGGATTTCAGGCGCGTCAGCAGCTCCCCGGGAAGTCTGATCGCGACAAATGCCCGGAGGGTATCCTTTTTGCCATCCTGATCTCGGTCTTGATCTCGGTCCCGATTTTGGTCCCGATCTCGGTCTGGATTTCGCTCCCGATTTTGGTCTTTAT
>JAABSP010000186.1 GCA_011390345.1 Desulfobacteraceae bacterium | reverse complement strand
ATGATAAACGGTATCATTCAAGACAAGCTATCGAGGATCGAGCCTTATTTGACAAAGCTCGATGCGGTTGTTCCGAAAAGTTTCGAAGCCTATGAAGCGGACTGGAAAGTCCAGATGATCGCGGAAAGGGCCCTTCAGATTCTGATCGAGATCATGATCGATGTGGCAAACCGGCTGATTGCGCTGAAAGGGTGGGGAGCGGTCTCTTCGGCCTCGGATGCGATCCGGCTGATAGCTTTGAAGGGGGCAATATCGGCTGAAGAGCCCTATTTGAAGATGGTGCGTTTCCGGAATTTCATCGTACACGATTACGATCGGATCGATCATTCCATCGTCTATACGATTCTGACAAGGCATCTCGATGATATCCGAAGATTTCGGGATGAAATCGCCCGGTATGAATGAGATTTTCAGAAATGGTCTGGTTCGGATTTTACAGCAGGATCCAAATGCCGCATTTGCCTATATCTTCGGCTCCTGTGCAAATTCTCGATATCGGAAGGAAGGGACGGATCTCGATCTTGCTCTTTACTTCTATGAAGATCCGGACCCGGATCGGTTATACCGACTGATCCGGAAGTTCGATGCCCTTCTTGGCGATGAAGTCCTCGACTTTCTCGTACTGAACGGATGCGAGAATTACATATTGAGACACGAGGTGCTTTGCGGAGAGAAACTCTTCAGCAGGGATGAGGATCTTCATGCGGCTTTTTTTTCATGGTCGTTGCGGATGTATGAGGATGAGAAGCTGCGGCGGGAAAAGAGGTTTCATGCCTGAAAAACCCCATATTGCCACTTCCGTTGAAAACCTGCCCCTCATACTGATCGCAGAAGACAATCCCGTCAATATCCGGCTCCTTTACGAGATTCTCAAGCCCAATAATTTTCGATTCCTGTCGGCACAAAACGGAAAAGATGGACTCGATCATGCCCGAAAGCGGAAGCCGGATCTGATCCTTCTGGATATCATAATGCCGGAGATGGATGGGTTCGAGGTCTGCCGGCAGTTGAAAAGCGGCAAGGAATTTGCCGATACCCCCGTGATCTTCATCAGCGCGCTGCAGGATATCCGGAGCAAACTGGAGGGGTTTGGGGCCGGAGGGGTCGATTATATCTCAAAGCCCTTTCAGAAAGAGGAGGTTCTGGCAAGGGTTCTGGTTCATCTGCGGGTCCGGCAGCTCCAGAAACAGATGGCGGCAAGGAATCAGCGGCTCAAGGAACAGGTCCTGGTGCGGCAGAATGCAGAGAAGAGTCTGCGCAGGGCAAAGGATACGCTCGAGGATATCAACCGGAACCTGAAAGAACGGGTGGAGGAGGAGCTTGACAAACGGCTGAAGCAGAAAGAGCTGCTGATCCAGAAGTCGAAGCTGGAATCACTGGGACGGATGGCGGCCGGCATCGCGCATGAGATCAACCAGCCCCTGGCCGGCATCACCATGGGACTGGACAACATGGAGTTCAAGATCGCAGCCGGCAAAGCCGTGCCCCATTACCTGCTTGGGAAGATCGGCAATTTTCGCAAGGACATCGACCGCATCGGGAACATCATTGACCATGTTCGCCTCTTTTCCCGAGACCAGAGAGCGGTGATGGTGGAAAATATCGATGTCAACAGGGTCTGTAGAGATGCCCTCTCCATGCTGCAGACCCAGTATCGCCGGCATGACGTTCGGATTGTGCTCGATCTGGAGGAGAATGCAGGGTCGGTTCTGGGCAACCGGTACCGGCTGGAACAGGTCATCTTGAACCTCTTGACCAATGCAAAGGATGCCGTGGATCATAAGGCGGATCAGGAGGGGGATCTGGCTTTTCAAAAGCAGATCAGGATCGGCTCCTGGGGCCGGGGGGAGATGGTCATTCTCGAAGTCGAAGACAACGGCATCGGCATTCCCGAGGATCAAATGGATCAATTGTTCGAACCCTTCTTTACAACCAAATCGCCCGAGAAGGGAACCGGGCTGGGACTTTCCATCAGCTACGGCATCGTTGATGAGATGAAAGGTGAGATCCGCGTGGAGAGCGTTTTGGGCAGATCCACCACCATATCCATTCTCCTGCCGAGAGTGCCCGATGGGAAGGAGTGAACCCGATGGAGCCATTGAAAATTCTGATTGTGGATGACGAGCCTCGGATACGGGAGGAACTCGATGAGTTTCTGACCGATATCGGCCATCAGCTCTTTCAGGCCGGGAGTCCCTCTGAGGCGGAACGGGCACTGGAAGCCGATGAGCCGGACATTCTCATCCTCGATATCCGGCTGCCGGAAACAGACGGGCTGACGTTTTTGAAGTCGGTGAAGTCAAAACGTCCTGAAATCGAGGTGATCATGATCACCGGACACGGAGATATGGAGAGCGTTATCAAGGCCATGCGCCTGGGCGCGGCCGACTATCTGCAAAAGCCCCTCCGGTTGAACGATATCCGTGCGGCCGTGGAGAGAACCGGGAAATTCATCCGGCTGAACCAACGGCTCCGGGTCGTGGAGAAGAGCTATTGTCTGCTGTCGAGGGAATTTCAGGAGACCGCGGGACATCGGATGGTCGGGGGCGGAGAGGCCATGCAGGAGATCATGGATCTGATGACCCGGGTGGCCGAATCCGGGGAGACGAGTGTGTTGATCACCGGGGAGAGCGGCACCGGCAAGGAGCTGGTCGCGCGTGGCATCCATCATCTCAGTTCCCGCGGGAAGGGGTATTTCTACCCGGTCAATGTCTCTGCAATCCCGGAGACGCTTTTTGAAAGCGAACTCTTCGGCCATGTAAAGGGCGCTTTCACCGGTGCATCAGCGAACCGGGCCGGCTGCTTCGAGTATGCGCGCGGGGGCACGCTCTTCCTGGATGAGATCAGTGATCTGGCCATGCCGCTGCAGGCGCGTCTGCTGCGGGTGCTGGAGGAGCGCCGGGTG
>JAABSP010000185.1 GCA_011390345.1 Desulfobacteraceae bacterium | reverse complement strand
CGATTTTCCCGGGCCCCTTTGGGGTGATCCCGATATCGAGAAGCGCCTCGCCGGGCATCTTCATCTCGGCAAGCAGTAGCAGACGATACGGCTTTTCGGCCTTCAGGACCCGCCAGAAATCGAGGGCATCGCCGGTCAATATCTCTGTGGAATGCCTGCGGCCCCGTCGAAGCCCCCCGCCCCCGGCCATGATATCGAGGATGCCCCGAATCTTCCAGAGGAGATTGCCGTGGTACCAGCCGGTCTTTCCGCCGATCTTCGATACCGCACTCCAGACCTCCTGCTCCGATGCCCGGATCTCGGCCCGATACCCGCACTCCAGCACGGTTCCGCCCGTATATTCCTCATCTCCGCAGAAGGCCCACTCGGGCGGAACCATCTCCCCGGCATCGGACCAGCAGGTCTCCACCAGCTCCTGCTTCACCCGCTCCAGCGCGGTCCGGATCGCCTCTCTACAGGAGATGAGGCGCTGGGGAACCAGTTCCTTGATCCGCTCTTCCCGGCAGATCACGGGGATGCTCAACCCCTGTGCCAGGGGCTGCGCGATGGAGGCCGGAACCGGGGTGATGATGTGAATCCAGTAGGCGCTCAAGGTCGGCGAGAGAAAGGGAACCGGGATGATCCGGCGCCGGGAAAGGCCCGCCTCATCGGTGTAGATGTCGATGATATCCTTGTAGGTGAGGACATCGGGCCCTCCGATATCAAAGGTCTTTCCGCGCGTCTTTTCCGATTCCAATGCGCCGATCAGATACCCGATGATATTGGAGATCGAGATGGGCTGACACCGCGTATGCACCCATTTGGGGGTGATCATCACCGGCAGCCGCTCGGTCAGGTATCGGAGCATCTCAAAGGATGCGCTTCCGGAGCCTAGTATCATGGCCGCGCGCAGCGATGTGGCCGGAACCGGGCCCGACGCGAGAATCTCCTCCACCTCGTGGCGGGACTTTAGATGCGGAGTCAATGCCTCGTTGTCCCTCTCCCCCAGTCCGCTCAGGTAGATGATCTGCTCGAGGGAGGAATCCTTTGCGGCCTCGACCATGTTCTGCGCGGATCGCCGGTCCGCCTGGGCATATTTGCCCTTCTGCGCGTTCATGGAATGAACGAGATAATAGGCAGCACCGCATCCCGCAACGGCCCGTTTCACCGATTCGAAATCGAGGAGATCGGACTCGACAAGTTCCACAAAGGGATGAAATGCCCAGGGCCTGCAGGAGAGTTTGTCCAGGGATCGGCCCGCGGCCCTTACCTTGTATCCCCTCTCCAGCAGGCGGGGGATCAGGCGCCCACCAACATAGCCGGTTGCGCCGGTAACGAGAATTGGATCTGTCAATTGCATTGGGATCGCTCCATTTTGTTGCCGAGATAATAAAGGAAAATGGGAAAGAAGAAAAGGGTTCGGGATCTTCCGGTATGAAGGATATCGGAAAGGGCCTCCATCTCCAGTTGCCCTTTCAGGCAGGCTTCGCTCATGGATTTTTAAAAAACCTCGTACTTCTCATCCCTAAGCCGGTTGGTCCGATCGCCCTCTTGAACCATCTCCTGCATCACCGCCTGTTCGGCCTCCCCCGGCACGATGCCGGTGAGATAGGCCGTCATCACCACCTCACCCCGCTGATTCGTCATCTCGATGGCCGCCCTGGATCGGCCTTTAGCGTCCATCTCCACAATGGTGCAGCGGCATTCCACCGTATCCCCGAAATAGACGGGCCGTTTGAAGCGCATGTCCATTCCCGACGCGAGCCATCCGATCTGGCCCCCCACTTCGGTAAGGAGGCTTGCCACCAGAAGGCCGTGGCAGATCGGGCCGGAAAAGTTCTTCAGGGACGTGAACCGCTGATCAAAGTGGATCGGGTTGTAATCCCGGCTGATGCGGGCAAATTCTTCGGTCTCCTCTTTTGTAAATGTCCGGCGGGCAATGAAGGTGTCTCCTTTTTTAAGCCCCCGGATCGCCTTGTCTCGAATTTTGGACATAATGCTCTGGTTCCCTGTCTCCTCAGGATGCAGTTTTTCAGTATCGGTTGGGAATATTATATGATCTCGAGATAGTCGATCACCGCATCCACCTGCTCCGGGGAGAGGTCATCTTCCGAAAAGGCAGGCATATCCTTCACCGGCGTGCGAATCTGATCCCGGACATTCTCTGGGGTGGCCGGCTTTTCGCTGGCCGGCAGATTCTCCCGCTCAAAAAGGCTCAAGAGGCCCGGGCCCACCTTCTTCTCGGTCGAGTCGGTATGGTGGCAGCCCGCGCAGCTACTCGCAAAGATCTGGGCTCCCTGTTCCGAAAGTCCCGACAGCAGCTTCCCGTCAACAGGCTGTTCCGAATCGCTCTCTGCCCCGCGATTCCCGTAGACCAGATCGCCGCCGAAGTAGCCGAGGCCCATGACCGCAACAAAACAGAGCATATAGACGATAAAGATCCTCAATCCCTTTCCTTCCGGATTCCGGGCCATGGAGACCGCTATTATCAGCAGCACCAGCAGGATCACGCCGAGCAGGATCTTCATCCCGATGGGGAAGAGCCACGCGCCGGCATAGGTGTGCTGCCAGTCCATCAAGCCGAAGATCGCGGTCGGGATATACGCGATGAGGGCAAATACGATGCAGTGGTATGCGCTGTTGGGGAAGGTTCTCCGCCGGAACACGAGTCCCAGAAGGCCGAAGATGAAGGCCCCTGTGACCAGTCCGATAGTCAGGTGAACGAAGATGGGATGGATCGGATGGGGATATCCGAGATCCGCGAGGGCCTGGTAGAAGAAATCGATCATGGGGGTCTCCTTTGGTTTCGGTTAACTGGGCCGGTCAGCAACAATCCTTTTCTTCGTTTAACCCTTATCCGTTCGACAAAGCCGTGTCAACCGGCTTTTCCGCCCGTCTTTATTGAACCCGGCCTGAACCCGGCCTGAACCCGGTTTGAGCCCGGCCTGAACACGGAAT
>JAABSP010000132.1 GCA_011390345.1 Desulfobacteraceae bacterium | reverse complement strand
TGTGTACCGGTGGATACTCCATCGGAAACACAGGGGTTTTTTTACGGCTTCAAAAGAGCTTTTTATCGGCAGAGCTTTTTATCAGCTTCGGCAAATGAGAAAGCCGGCCCATGCCGCTTTATTTACTGCCCGATAACCTCCCGGATCAGATCCGTCAGCTCACGGCAGTATCTCTCGGTCTCCTCGACAGTGGGCCCCTCCACCATGATCCGGCAGAGCGGCTGGGTTCCGGAATAGCGGATCAGCACCCTCCCCTTCTCCCCGAGCGCCTTTTCAACAGATGCGATCCGATCCCGGATCTCGGGAATCGAATCGAGATCCGGCTTCTTCTTCACCTCCACATTCATCAGCTTCTGGGGATAGACCCGCATGATCTTCGTCAGCTCCGAAAGGGGCTTCACCTCGTACTGCTGCACCGCCTCGATGAGCTTGAGGGCCGTCAGAATCCCGTCTCCGGTCGTATGATGACCCAAAAAGATCATATGCCCCGAATCCTCGCCGCCGATCACGGCCCCGGACTTCTGCATCTCCTCCATCACATACCTGTCACCCACATCGGCCATGATGTCCCGGATACCCATCTCCTTCAGGGCCAGCCGGAATCCGATGTTACTCATCACGGTGCTGACCACCGTATCATTTCTCAGGGTCCCCTTCTCCTTCATGGCCTTTGCACAGACCGCAAGGATCTGATCACCGGTGACGACATTTCCGGCCTCATCAACCGCAATGAGCCGATCCCCGTCCCCGTCAAACGCGAGGCCGATATCGGCACCCGTCTCCTTCACCCGCTCCATAAGGGTTTCAGGGTGCTGGGAGCCGCAGCCGTGATTGATGTTCTTCCCGTCCGGCCATGCAAAGATCATCTCCACATCCGCACCCAGGTCGGCAAAAAGCCGCGGCGCCGTTCGATAGGTGGCCCCGTTGGACGCGTCGATAACGATCTTCATGTTGGAAAGATCGAGCCCTCCGGGAATGGCAGACTTCAAAAAAGAGATATACAGATCTTCGGCGTCGACCAAGGGAACCACCCGGCCCGTCTCCCGAACCCCGCGGCACATCTCTGCCGTTTTCCCATCGAGAATCATCTCCTCGATGGCCGCCTCCCGCGCGTCGGCCAGCTTGAACCCCTTTCCGTTGAAAAGCTTTATGCCGTTGTCGGAAAAGGGGTTGTGGGAGGCTGAAATCACAATACCTGCGGCCGCGTCTTTGAAAGCCGCAAGACAGGCCACGGCCGGCGTCGGCACAACACCGGCAAGCAGTGCATCTCCTCCGGCAGAGCAGATCCCGGCCACCAGTGCATGCTCGATCATGTCCCCGGAGATCCGGGTATCCTTTCCGATGACGATCTTCAAATCCTTTCCCTCTTCCTTGAAAAAGAGCGTCACGGCCCTTCCCACCGCCAGCGCGATCTCCGGCGTCATCGGATATTGGTTTGCCACACCTCGTATGCCGTCCGTACCAAACAACTTCCCCATTCCGGCCCCTTCCCGTGCCATCTTTTTTTATGCTCCCGCTCCCATTTTATGCTCCGGCTCCCAGTACAGGAGCGATCTCAAATGTCCCAAAAGTTACATTCTCCACGATCCCCTGCAGCCATTTGGAACCCTCTTCCGCAACCTTGGAATCGAGCCCCTGAATCACCGGGATATAATCTTTTCCCGCTTCCCCAATCCGATTTTGCAGATGCTCCAGAAAAGCATCCCGAATAGAAAGATCCCCGGTTTCTGCCACCTGTTCCCCCAGATATCCCTCCAGATCGATCCAGCGATCATTCAACTCCCCCTCCTGCTTCCGGCAGAACAGGCCCAGCCTTTTGATCCGCTCCGAAATCGCGGCATCCAAGTTCATCTGCAGCCCGGAAAGAAGCGCATCCGGAAGATCCTCCCCCGCAAACAGGGGCCGCGCCTGATGATACCACTGCCGCAGGGCCATGAGATTCCCTATATAGATGATGTTGTTGGTCGCGATCCGCTTTACACCGGTATAGACCCCCGGCGTGTAGGGAACGCTGCCCCGCCGGGCCCCCCCGTCAAAAAGAAGCCGGTTCGGCCGCAGTTCATCCTTTCGATAGATGGTTCCGGCCGCGATCACCGTGCCGTATTCCAACCGGCAGGGGCCCACCAGCCCGCCCTGACCGCCCATAAAGATGGGCCGCTCCTTCAGGAAAACCCCGCGCGGCACATCGCCGATCAGAGAAGGTGTGACCTTGTCCTGATTGGGCGTATAGTTGAAGTGGATATAGGAGCTGCCCACCTCGCTGTGATCCTTGCGGCTGGTGCCGCCGGCCATGAAGCAGTCGCAGAAGTTGATGAGGCTGCCCAGGGTGACAAAGGGAAAGAGGATGGTCTGCTTCAGACCCACTGTGTGTGCGCCGCCGGCCTCCTCCTCGAGGATCGTCCCCTCCCGGACATGCGCGCCCAGCCCCATGTTGGCCCCCTTCAAAAAGACGGCTCTGCTGAAGTATCCGGCCTTCAGCTCCACTTCAGGACCGATATGGCAATCCGTTATCACCGCAGGCCCTTCCGCACCGAGGATCGCTCCCTTTCCGATAAAGGTCGATGCGCCGGAAAACCGGCATCCGGAGTGGATGACCACCCCCTCTCCGGAAATCCGCTCCGGATCTACTGCATCATCGATCTCCACGGTTTCAGGAGAATAGATATCCACCCCTTTTTGAAGCAGTCTCTCGATCTTCGGTGAAATCATACAGGCTTCCTTTTTTTGTGGTTCATCCTGTATAAGAATTCCCCATTATCGGCAATTTTGTCAATACCCGCGGCACTCTTTCTCTGCGCCAGAGATGTATAAAGGTGCTCCATATCCCGCAGAAGCCGTTGATGGGAATAGCGATCCTTCACAAACCCTCGGGCCCTTTCCACCCGAAGGGCATGCTCCCGGGGCTCGCATCTCAGCAGGTAGGCCAGCCCCTCCGCGAATCCATCCGCATCCCCTTTCCGGCACAAAAGACCCCGCTCACAGAGGGAAAATCCCTTTTTGGAAATTGAAGATAAAGGCTCCGGATTTCCCAGAAGATCCCGCACCCCGCCGACATCCGTTGCAATCACCGGAACCCCGGCCGCCATGGACTCGATCACGGAGACCGGGGTCCCTTCGTTCAGCGAAGTGAGGGCCAACAGATCCAGGTCCGCATAGACTTCAGAGATCTCCCGTACCCATCCGCAGAAAAGAGTCCGCTCCCCCAGGCCAACCCTTCTGCAGTACGCCTCCAGGGATTGCCGCAGCTCTCCGTCCCCGACAACCACCAATCGAAAATCAAGATCCGGATGATTCAGAAGAAGCCGGGATGCGGCATCGAAAAACATCCGATGGTTCTTGATGGAAACGAGCCGCCCCACCATGCCGATCAGCCGGTCATCCGGGGAAAATCCCCATCGCTTTTTAAACCCTCCTCTACAGCCTTCCCCATTCAGAAACGGCTTAAGATCAAAACCGAGTTCGATGGTCTCGATCCTGGGAGCCTGCGCGATCCGATACTTCTCCGCAAGCTCTCTATTCTGGGTGCTGCTGATGGCGACGATTCTGTCTGTGGCTCTGGCCATCAGCCGCTCCGCCTCGATGATCATCCGCGACTGAAACCGGTTGAAATACCCCTCGAAGACATTCCCGTGAAAGGTATGGACCATTCGAACCGGCCCGTTGCAGCGTCCCGGCCCCAGATTGTACAGGATTCCGGCCAGCCGCGCCAGGGTTCCGGCCTTTGCCGTGTGGGTGGCCAGAATATCCGGTCTTTCCCGGCAGATAAGCCCATAGAGCCGGAAAAGCGCCCTGAGATCGGCCCAGAGCCGGATCGGGCGCTGAAGCTGGGGCAATTCGATGGGGTGGAATCCGTTCTTCCGGAGGAGATAGCCCATATCCCCTTCTTTACACGCGGCGCGGCCGACCACCAGGCGGACATCGAAGAGACGCGGATCAAGCCACTGCGTCAGCAGGCTCACATGAATCGAAGGCCCGCCGATATTGAGCCGGGAGATGACCCGCACCACCTTGATCCGCTTTTTCGCCCCAGACCCGCGCCTCTGATCCCGCTTCGGAATTGGCTCCGAACCCAGATCCGAACCCGGCTCCAGAACTGGCTTGCGGTGGATCAGATTGCTGAAAGTGACCAGCCCCAGACGTAGAAGAAGCCCTCCCAGCACAAGGGGCTTTACAATGGAAAGGGAGGGGTGAAGATACTTTTCAAAGAGCCGATAGACGCTCCTGTGAAAGGCCACATCGGAACGGAACCGCCGCTTCTCGCTGCTGCCCCCGCCCCGGTGATAGACCTCGGCCCTGGGGTAATAGACCACCCGCCACCCCTTCTCCCGCATCCGCCTGCACCAGTCCGCATCCTCCCAGTACATGAAAAAGCGCTCATCCAGAAGCCCGACCTCAACAATCGCGGCCCTGCGCACCACCATACAGGCCCCGGAGACCCAGTCCACATCCAGGGGTGTATCCCCGTCCGAAAGCTGGCTTGGCAGATTTTTGCAGGTGATGGGATTTTTCGGAAAGCATCGGGAGAAGAACGACGTTCTTCCAAAGAGCGCGGTCAGCGGCGTGGGAAAGGATCGTGCAGAGTGCTGCAGACATCCGTCCGCATCCCGGATGCATGGCCCTAAAACCCCCACATCCGGATTTCCCTCCAGATATTTGATGCACCGGAGAAAACCGCGGTCCACGATAAAGGAATCGGGATTGAGCAGAATCAGGTATTTGCCGGCGGTCTGCAAAATCATCCGGTTGATCGCGGCCGCAAAGCCGATGTTTTCCGGATAGGCCGTAAAATCCACATGAGGAAACCTTGAGGGAATCCTTTCAATGCCGTCGGAAGATGCATTGTCATGGATATGGATCCGGACCCCAGATGATCCTTCAAAGGCATCCTGCAGAGAATCGAGACATCGGAGCAGATAATCGGTGCTGTTGTAGTTGACGAGGAGGATGTCGATCATATCCGACTGAAACCTGTCTCCCATCTGTAGAATAGAGGGAACGCGCCTATGAAGATAGGCCGAGCCGCCGTACAAGACGGGGGAAGAACCGTTCCCGTTCAAAAAGCCGCCAGATATATCCGATGCTCACCCGCCGGTTCCGCTGAATCCCTTTCCGTTTTTTCAGCATCTTCAAAATTCCCCTGAACGCATCGATCTTTGCCCGGATGAAATCGCCCCCCCTGCCGTTCACGGCAAAATAGAAGAAAGCCGCAACATCATAGATGATATGAAAAAGAAAGGTCACCGGAATCAGCCCAAGGGGCATGTTCTTCAGATAGACCCATTCCAGGTTTCGATGGCTGTAATAGACCGATGTCGGGGAATCATGGACAATACTGGCGCTCCCCTTATGATAGACAACAGCCTCGGGAACATAGATACACCTGTATCCCTGCAGTTGGGCTCTGAAACTGATATCAACATCCTCATACAGAAGAAAGAAATCCTCATCAAAAAAGCCGATCTCCTTGAGCATCTCCGTCCGATAGAGCGCGGCCCCGGCACAGGCTCCGAAAACGAACTCCGTGTTGCCGAAGGCATCGGCAGATGCGCCCCGCCCCCGAAGAAGACCCGTTCCGGCAACCGTATAGGCATCCCCTACCCGATCAATGATATCGGGCCGATCATAGAAGAGCATTCTGGATGCGGCAAATCCGGCCTCGGGATATTTCTCCAGTGCCCCGACAAGATTTTGAAGCCACAGGGGATGAGCGACCGCATCATTGTTGAGCAGAGCAACATATTCGGACTGGACATTTTTCAGTGCAATGTTGTTGGCAACGGAAAATCCGGTGTTCTCCGGTAGAGCGATGAGATCGACATCAGAAAAGTTTGCTGTAAGAGAAGCAACTGAACCATCGGTGGAGCCATTGTCCACCACCAGAATATTTTGCGCCTGATGTTGCTGCTGGAATAGTGCGTTCAGACATTGGCCAAGGAATTCTTTGCCGTTCCAGTTGACGATGATGACTTCGATCTTTTTGGGCATCGATTTCAAAAACTTGTGTTCAGCAAAAGATGGGGGCTATCTAAGATTCAAGGAACTTCTTTTCCATTTTGGAGGGGTGCGGTAATTGCATATCCATCAGGCTTGTAAAACAGAAGAGGAGGATCAGGGGGTAGGCGGGAGCTAGATATTGGCCGTAGACAGCCGGAAAGGAGGTGATGTCGATATAGATCAAAATCAACAATCTGGCTGCAACGCCTCCCAACAGAGCTGCATTCATCACAAGCCAAAAAGAGGGTTTTCGCCGGAACAGACGGAAGAAAAACGAAAAAATGAAAAACAAGGCCGAAAGGATGAATAAAGGCGGCATAATTATTTTATAGAGGAGAAAAATCGAATTCAGGATACTTATACTGAAACGGTTTATCTTTGCCTGATTCGGCAGATGAATCGGACCATTATAAAGCGGAGATATTTCCTCACGGGTGATGTCTTCGAAATCCGCGAATGGCCGCTCTCTGTTTTCACTGGAAGGGTTCAAGCTGTACATAAGGCCGACCTGTATAGAGGAAAATGAAGCTGTATTCAGGAGGTCACCCGGAAATCGTTTCGCCAGAATTATAGCATTTTCCCTGTGCAACGGAGGTGCCATCGATGATCTTTCCGGCCCGCATCGCAACCGGCCATCTTTGCATGCAGCATTTACCTCCCGAGCAATCCCGGAATAAAAAGCCATTGCCGCCCTACCGCCGGTATGGAATCCGGCTTGGGCAGCAGCATCCCTGACAGCCCATATGAACCATCCGCCGGCGATCTCCCGTTCTTCAGGATCAATTCCCGTCAGAAAGGCCCCATGGGATGCCCATCCCTTCCCCAAATCTCCTTCCAGAAAGGACTCTAATTTCTCAAAGGAAGGGCTGACGTCATAGATCTCCTTTCGGGTCTCCCGCGGAACGGGAATATAGGGAAGACGGCGATCCGGCGAAACCCTTACCAATGCCCCATAGGCCTGTTTTAAGGATTCTGTCTTGAATTCCACTGTACTGAAAACACCATATTTCGAATAATTTAGAGCCGATACAGCCAAAACAGCACAGCCCCATATTCCGACGGGAAT
This sequence comes from Desulfobacteraceae bacterium, assembly GCA_011390345.1. Lineage (GTDB taxonomy): Bacteria > Desulfobacterota > Desulfobacteria > Desulfobacterales > JAABSP01 > JAABSP01. Next base: position 3,648 of record JAABSP010000132.1, on the reverse strand, counting down.
CAGACAGATAGCACAAGCCTTTTTTCGAAATCCATGGGGTTTTCCGGACAAAAGATCATAGATCGTAAAAGAAAGCAGAAGAGCAATGGAAGGAAGAAGCCAGATTCCCTCCTCCCGTGTCAGCCAGAAAGCGGCTAAAAACAGCCCCAGGCATGTACTCAGAAGAACGATTTGGCGAATTTTTTCGCATCTGTATTGATGAATGGCAAAAAGAAAAAAAATAATCCAAAGCGTCAAAGAGGTATAGATGCTCCCCCTTAAGACCCTTGCCTGTGAGATATCGAAGGTTCCCGGGTTAAAGAGAAGCAACGCGAAAAAGAGGATCAATATGGTAAAAGAAGGGATCTGCTTTCGAAAAAGAAAGAGTCCGAAAATACAGGCTCCTACATAGAAGAGATGCTGTCCCAGCAGGAGCGGAATGCCGAGAAGAAAAGAGCCTGCGATCCATATGGGATACATAGGGCCCTTGATCAGGGTCAGTTCATTGTAACTCCCGAGCCAGGAGCCGCTGACGATGTTTTGGGCCAGCCGGAGAAAGAGATGGTCGTCGTGTGCGGCACCTACATAGGCAGCAAGATCCTGCCCCTGAACCAACCATAGCTTGAGTGCCGTCAGAATGACAACGCAGGTCCAAAAGGCGGTTTCAGTCCGGAAAAAGCTGATGATAAGCGGTAAATATGCTATGAAAATCCGAATCACTGCATAAATCAGACAAATGATCCACATCATTCTTCTTGCCGATTCCGGAATCCCGGTTCGATAATTCACTTCTAAACCCAGCAGAGTGAAAGAGGAAGAAGGAAAAGGATCAATTCGGATTTGTGCTACCTCCTGCGGAAAAGTCCAGTGCAGCCGAATATGTTTGCCATTATATTCGATTTTTGGGTAAGTTTTCCACTTCTCTGCATAATTGGCATCAGGAGAGTTGAACGGAATATAGTATACCGGAAATGCGCCGACATCCTTAAAATCAGTAAGCTTTGCAGTAAGATCAAGAACGGCTATCTTTATATTCCCTTCTCCAATAATGAACCATGGATCATCCCCGACTGCGATAAAATGGTGTTCATCAGGGTTATAGCTTATATTGTGAAAATGTTTGATATCAAACAGACTCAATGGAACATGAATAGATTTCGAAGTTTGGTAAAAAGTAAAAAAACTTAACACTAAGACAAAAAAAACAAATAACCCGATCTCAATTATTGATTTAGTTTTCATGTTCCACATTCTATTGAGGAATAAATATTTCACTATAGCCACTTGAAATCAACGCTTTCGTTCAAGTTTAAGAATGCTCAAGAAAAAGAATCCAAGAACCGTCTGTAGTCCTACAATAATTGCAGTAATTGAAGGAACAATAAATCGAAGCGTGATTTGAGTATTTAATTCACCAAACATCGCGACATCACTCCAATATTTCACAGCATAGGCAGAACCGAAAAGACCGATCGCAATTAAAAGTAAACCGATAATGATTCCGATCTCCAGTGTAAAGATATCATGAAAAATTGTGAGTCGGGAATGTGGAGGGAGTAACTTTTCATTTACACCGAATACATTTGCCAACACAGAAAAAATTGCAGCCTGATAACCGATAATTACTGCGGTAGCTGCAAACAAAAGAGTTTGTACGTCGAAATGTACCGATCCTACAACAATGGGACCGAAAACCAGACGGATTCCAGCAACTAATCCAAGTATCATCAGAAAAATTCCCGGATAAAGAAAGAGCCATTTAGGACTGTAGAGCAACATGAAACGGAGATGACGCCATCCATCCCGCCAGCTCCGCAGATGCGGAGGACGATTGCGGCCATCAGGGGAGAGAGTAGTTGGTACTTCAGCGATGGTCATACCATTCAATGTGGCTTTAATTACCATTTCACTGGCGAATTCCATGCCAGTTGTTTGCAAATTCATTTTTCTCACAGCGTCTTTTTTAAATCCTCGAAGTCCGCAGTGAAAATCTCGGCTGGGACAGCAAAAAAAAAGCCTGCCAATTCCAGTAAGAACAGGATTGCCAAGGTATTTGTGCAAAGGAGGCATCGCACCCGGTAGAATACCACCCTTAAATCGGTTCCCCATCACCAAATCACAACCTTCACGAAGTTTCTCAACAAAAGGCATCAACATTCTGAAATCATAGCTGTCATCTGAATCCCCCATGATTATATACCTGCCTCTGGCATGAGCGATCCCACCTCTTAAAGCACATCCATAGCCGCGCTCTTTTATGGAGATTACCCGAGCCCCTAAATCGGCTGCAATTTTTTGGGAATCATCGGTGCTTCCATTATCCGCAATGATAACTTCACCATTAATTTCATTTTCGGCCATACATCGTAATGCCTTCTGGATACAGATTCCCACAGTCTGCGCTTCATTGAGACATGGCATTACTACTGATAATTCAATCTCTTCTTCCGGATGTTCTTCTGACCTATTGAGATAGTCTGAAAATAAATTCTCTTCCGCAATCTCATTATTACATGTATCCTTATTTTCCTCAATTATATACCTGTCCATGTCTTAGTCCTTCTCTTTTTTACAGTGTTCGATATCTTAATGCCCATCAGACTTTTTTTGAAAAACCATTAAATGATTCAAACCACACTGAAAACGACTCCAATGTTCCTCAATAAAACCATATCGGCAGAATATAGAAGGTAGTTTTATAGGATTAAAACCAAAATGCTCTTCCATAGACATTCCATCAGCAATATTGAGTCTGACAAGAAAATTGACAATTTCATCAACCAATGGAGAGGGAACTGTTATAATCACACGACCTTTATGGTTCAGGATACGCCAGCATTCCTGTATTAGTTCATCATGATAATTGATATGTTCAACGGTAGCTAACAGTGTTACTATGTCAAAACAAGCATCGTCAAAGGGAAATTTTCCTTCAAATGAACTCTTAAGAATTTTATATTGAGGGTAAATTTTGGGTTCAGCTAAAGGGTCTATACCAATGCTCGGCCCGATCTTATCTTTCAATATTTCAAACAGTTCCCCTTTGTGACAACCAATATCTAAAATACGGGCTCTGTCTGGAATCCATTCAGCAGCTTTCCTAATCCGCCATTTCTGCAAAATCCTATCTATATTACGCATACTTATCTCTTTACATTTCCTGTCTCATTCGGGATATTTCAATACTTCTCATACTACCGAACAAAAACTTACAGATGTTATATAAACTGCTTTATTCCATTGTTCAACTTTCGTGGATATTTCCATACTTGACACTGTTAAACATTTATTTGTTTCAAAAAATTCCACGTTTGCTCGATCCCCTCCTTCAATCCTGTTTTCGGCTCCCATCCCAGTTCGGCCTTGGCCCGCCGGATATCAAGACAATTGACCGGCACATCAAGCTTTCGGCTCGGCGTATACCGGATATCAGGAGTTTTCCCCGTCACCTTCCGGATCATATCGAGCAGCTCCGTCAGGGAACAGGCTTCTCCGCTGCCGATATTGTACAGTTTGGATGGCGGATCGGTTTCAATGCAGCAGAGAAATGCCGCCACAAGATCGGAGATGTGAAAATAATCCCTGGCCACCGACCCATCTCCCCAGATGGTGATGGGCTGATCCCGCAGCACCCTTCCCAGGAATACGGCCGCGGCCCCCTGTACTGCA
>JAABSP010000055.1 GCA_011390345.1 Desulfobacteraceae bacterium | reverse complement strand
CAGAGCCGAATTTATCGATGCACTGGGACGCTTTGGCGTTACGCCTTTTCAGGTGGATGCGGAAGAGCTGATCGACGAGGTCAGAGAGGCAATGGATGAATAACATCTGGGTCGTCAATGCCTCCCCCCTCATTGCCCTGAGCAAGATCGGCCGGCCGGATCTTTTGGATGCCATAAACCGGACAGTGCTGATACCGAATGCCGTATCCGTGGAAATCGAGAACGGGCCGCCCGATGATCCAGCTCGACAATATCTGGCCCAGGCCGGTAAGAACCAATTGGTTCCGGTTACTCTGGAATCAACGGTTATCGAATGGGGACTGGGCGCGGGGGAAACTGCCGTACTCTCTCTTTCAAAGCAGATGGGCGCTATGGCCGTCATTGATGATCGAGCTGCACGAACGGCTGCCAAGATGCTGGGGATTCGTTTCATCGGAACACTTGGCGTGGTCATACTCGCCTTCCATGAGAAGCGGATAACGTCAACCGTGGGCATTCTGAAGGCACTGCAGGGGGTGAATTTACGCCTGAGCGATCATGTCATAAAACAGGCATTGGAGCAGACTACCGGCGAAAAATGGCCGGGATGACAACCCTCTGAACCCTTCTCTCCTGAATGCAACAGAGCCGGAGGCATCCCCTTCCTGTCTTCTCTTCCTCATCCCGATCCGGATGCCGGACTATGATCCCACCTCAATGCCGATGCTGAAAAAGAGAGGGAACCATGAGCGATCTTCAGAAATACATCGATAAAAGGAAAAGGGAGAATCCCGACTTCTGGAAAGATTACGAGAAGCGCTTTGAAGCCTTCAAAAATTGGATTCTCCGTGCTCCTCCCGATCATCCTATAGATGATTCTCAAATCCCTGAGTATTCCCTTGATGATCTGCTAAAGGATGTCACTGCCGACAACCTTCATGACGAGTCGGACATGGGGCGGCCTGTGGGGAATGAAGAATGGTGAAGCCCTCCCTCCCCTGTGCATAAAAATCCCCCGACATTTCGCCGAACCACCCCTCAATATTCCCCTCTGCGACATAGTAAGAAATCGAACGAATTCATCAATTGAAAACTTGCACGAAAACCATTGACTTGTTTCCTTTGTCGTGATAGCAATTAAACCATGTTTTGACGTTTTCTTGCAACCCACCCAAAAACAGGGGGAAATCATGACCACAATCGCCTATCTGAGAGTATCGAAAAAGGATGTCCAGGACACAAAGAATCAACGGCTTGCGATCCAGAATTTTGCGGACCGGGAGGGCATCGATATAGACGAATGGATGGAGGTCTCGATCTCATCCAGGAAGTCGGCCCGGCAAAGAAGGATTGACGAGCTGGTGGAAAAGGTGGAAAAAGGAGATAGGGTCATAGTTGCCGAACTCTCCAGACTGGGCCGGTCGGTCGGTCAGATCGCGATGCTGGTTGACGAGCTGGTCCGGAAAAATGTGGGGCTGGTCTGCCTCAAGGAGAATATCCGGCTGAATGGGAAGCTCGACATCTCCGCAAAGGTGCAGGTCTCCATGTTCTCCCTGTTTGCCGAGATCGAGCGGGACCTGATTTCACAGCGGACAAAGGAGGGTCTGCAGCGGGCCCGGGAAGAGGGCAAGCTGCTGGGCCGTCCGAAGGGCAAGGGCAAGAGCAAGCTCGATGACCACGAGAAGGAGATCCGGGAACTGCTGGCCATCGGACTGACAAAGACGAAGATCGCCAAACGCTTCGGGGTCCATGTCACCACCTTGAATCATTGGATGGGTCAGATGGGGATCGAATAGAATGGGCGTAAAGGTCAGGGAGAAGAAAAAGGGGTCTGATGAATGGTATATCTATGTTCATCATAAGGGAAAGCGGGGGGCCAGGAAGATCGGCAAGAAGAAGATTGCTGAAAAGGTGGCAAAGCTCGTTGAAGCCCAACTCATCATGGGGGATTACAGCTTTTTCCAGGATGAAGATCCTGGAAGCGAGGCATCCGAAGAAGATCGGGAACTGATGACCTTCCGCTTTTATGCGGCCGTCTGGCTGGAGGATTACATCAAGCCCCTGCGCACCGCTTCAACCCATGAACGATATGAGCAGCTCTTGAGGGATCACATCAACCCTGTCATCGGCAAAATGGATATTCGGGAGATCAATCGCGGCCATATCAAAAAGCTGCTGTTGGGTCTTTTGAAAAAAGGTCTTTCCAAAAGCTCCATTGAGACCATCAACAACGTCATCTCAGGCGTCTTCAACCAGGCCATTGACGAGGAGGTGGTGACAGTAAACCCCTGCAGCAATCTCTTGAAACGGCTGAATCTCAAAAGGGACAAAGGAGGCCACCTCGATCCCTTCAACAGGGAGGAAACCCGACATTTCCTCAATATCTGCCAGGAACATTTCCCGGATGATTATTCCTTCTTCTTCTGTGCCTTCCGAACCGGTCTTCGACTGGGGGAACTGCTGGCGCTGGAATGGTCCACCATCGACTGGCACGGGAAATTTATCATGGTGCAAAGCTCCTTTAACCGGGGGATCGTAAGCCCGACAAAGAGCAAGACTTCTCGCCGCGTCGATATGACCGATCAACTGATCGATGTGTTGAAGGATCTGCATACCCAAAGAAAGAAGGAGGGGTTCAAAAGCGGGGGAGGGGGGGCAGTGGAGATCATCTTTCACGGTAACGGAAAGCACATTCCCCAAAACACCATACGCAAGCGGTTCAAGCGGATTCTCCGGAAGGCGGGCCTGCGAGAGATCCGGTTCCATGATATCCGCCATACCTATGTCAGCAATCTGATCAGTTCCGGGGCAACCCTCACCTACGTCCAGGAGCAGGTCGGGCATCACAACATCAACATCACCGTCAAAAACTACAACGATTACATCCCCCAGACGGATCAGGCCGAGGTCAATCTCTTGGATGACCAGGGGATGGCCCGCAACCAAAACGCAACCTATACGCAACCATAAAAACACCAAAGGCGTAACCCATTGGGATTACGCCTATATTTTTCAAGTGGTGCCGAAGGGGAGATTCGAACTCCCACCGGAATACTCCGACTAGACCCTGAACCTAGCGCGTCTACCAGTTCCGCCACTTCGGCACACTCTTTTCAAGGGCTCTCTTGCACTGTCCGCCCTTTTTCTCCCAAACATGAAAAACGATTGATTTCATGTTTAGAATGTCTTATATATACGGTTTTGGATTTGGTGTCAAGAAAAATTTAACGGTTGGAAAAAGGGCATATGCAGATTATCCAAGGGATCGAAAATATCGAAAGACCATTTGAAAACGCGGTGATCACCATCGGCAATTTCGACGGGGTTCACCTGGGCCACCAGGCCCTCTTTCATGAGATGATCGAAAAGGCCGACGAGATCGGCGGAACCTCGGTGGCCATGACCTTCGAACCCCATCCTATCCGGGTCATCACGGGAAACGGCGGCCCTCCGCTGATCACCCTCTACGAACAGAAGGCCGAGCTGATCTCCCGCTCGGGCCTGGATGCGCTCATCTGCATTCCTTTTACAAAGGATTTTGCCGCCATCACTGCCAAAGACTTTGTGGAGAAGATCCTGATTAAGACCATCGGGATGAAGGCGATGGTGGTGGGCGGAGACTACTCCTTTGGAAAGAACCGGGAGGGGAACCTCGACTACCTCAGAAGCCGGGCAGATGATCTGGGCTTCGAGCTGATCGTCGCGGACTGGATACAGCCGCCCCTGAACGGGTTTGAGCGTGTCAGCAGCACCCGGATTCGGGAGTATGTGACCGAAGGCCGGATGGAGGATGCCCGGAAGATGCTGGGCCGATCCTACCAGATCCGGGGAGATGTGGAAAAGGGGCGCAACCGTGGGGGACGGCTGCTGGGGATTCCCACGGCCAACATCAAACTGGTGGATGAGCTGGCCCCCAAGACCGGTGTCTATGCCGTGACCGTCGAAACGGACGGGGAAACATATAACGGAGAAACATATAAAGGCGTGGCCAATATCGGATTCAGCCCCACTTTTGACGACCATATCTATACGGTGGAAGTCCATATCCTCGACTTCGACAAAAACATCTACGGCAAGAAGATCCGGGTCAACTTCATCGAGCGGATCAGAGATGAACGGCGTTTTGAAGGGCTTTCCGAGCTGACCGCGCAGATCCGAAGGGATATCGAAGCCGCGCGGCAGATGATCTCCCTGTAAGGACAGAACAGGTTTTTATGGACTCTCCGCTCTTTAACAGAAAGACGATCCTCTCACTGATTGCGGGAGGGATCGTATCGGGGGCCGCTTTTTGGCTGGCCTTTCGAAAAGTTCCGGCCCAGGCGCTTTTCACCTATCTTGCCGCTATCGAATGGATATGGATCATTCCGACAATGATTCTGGTGATGGTCATCTTTGCGCTTCGTTCCCTCCGCTGGCAGATCATCGTCAATGCCGCAGAGCTGATCTCATTTAAGGATGCGTACCATCCCCTGATGATAGGCTTCATGCTCAACTCCATCCTGCCGGGAAGGGTGGGGGAGGTGGCGCGTCCGGCCATCCTGAAGAATCAGAAGGGGGTTCCCTTTTCAACGGGGCTGGCAACAGTTGCGGTGGAGCGAATGTTCGACACCGGAGTGCTGATCCTTCTCTTTCTGGTTGTTGCGGCAACAGTAGAGATCGATCCGCTGCTGGAGATCCCCTTTGGGGAGTACCGGCTTAACAAGGAGACACTGGAGATGATTGCCGGCGGCATGGTAAAATTGAGCCTGCTGCTGCTCTTCGGGATGATCCTCTTTTCCATAGAGCCTGTCCGGAGCTTTGGGAACCGGCTGATATTGAAGCTGCCCGCTCTGCTCTTTTTTGCACCGGATCACTTCAAAAAGAGAATTGAAGACCGGGTCTGCAGGCCATTGATCCGCTTTACCGATAATATTGCGTCCGGATTTGTGCTGCTGAAAAGGCCCGGGCGAGTGCTGGCCTGTATCGGCCTCTCGCTGATGATCTGGCCCATGCACGCCTACGGCTACCTGCTGCTGATGTACGGCTCCCCGGGCGTGAATTTGACTTTTTTTGAAATGTCTGCGGTGATGGTGATCATCTGCTTTTTTATCGCGCTTCCTTCGGTTCCCGGATATTGGGGCCTCTGGGAGGCCGGCGGGATCTTTGCCATGCGCCTTTTCGGGGTGGCCCCGGAGCCGGCCGCGGGATATACCCTTGCCAACCATTTTGTTCAGATGTTCCCGGTCTTTGTCGCAGGTCTGATCTCGGCATGGCTGATCGGGTTCAGCATGAAAAGCGCCTCTGCAGCGCCGCCCCAAGGGGCACAAGCGCAAGCGTTGCAGAGCCGTTGATTTATAATAAGGATTGAAAAATGAGCATACTCGATATAGTCACCTTTCCGGAACCGCTGTTGAAAGAGCCGACAAAGCCTGTCGAGAATATCGATGAGGAGATCCAGCAGTTGATCGACAATATGGCCGAGACCATGTATGCAGCCCCGGGCGTGGGGCTGGCTGCGATCCAGGTGGGTGCGGACAAGAGCATCGTCATAATCGATACGGCCCTGGGACAGGAGGAGGGGAAGCGGGATCTTCAGGTGATCATAAACCCGAAGATCATCTGCACCGAAGGGAGCGTGATCTCTGAAAACGAAGGGTGCCTCAGCGTTCCCGATTTCCGCTCCGATGTGAAGAGGTGTGCGGCCATCGAAGTGGAAGGGGTGGACCGGGAGGGAAAGCCGATCAGGATAGAGCGGGATGATTTTCTATCGGTGGTGCTACAGCATGAGATCGACCATTTGAACGGCATCCTCTTCATCGACCGGATCAGCAAGCTCAAGCGGGAGATGTACCGGAGAAGAGTGATGAAACAGTTAAAAGAAAAGTGAGTAATGACAAAATCTTATAATATTGTCTTTATGGGCACGCCCGATTTTGCCGTGCCCCCTTTAAATGCCCTCCATAAAAGCCCCCACCGGATTCTGCAGGTGGTGACCCAGCCGGACCGGCCCAAGGGCCGGGGCCGAAATCTCATCCCGCCGCCGGTGAAAGTCGAGGCCCAAAAGCTCGGCTATGATCTGGTTCAACCGGAATCGGTAAAGACCGATCGATTTATCAAAGGGATGAAGGCGCTGTCACCGGATCTCTTTGTGGTGGTCGCCTTTGGCCATCTTCTTCCGCAGAAGCTGCTGGATGTCCCGAAAATCGGCCCCATCAACATCCACGCCTCGCTCCTTCCCAAATACAGGGGCGCGGCCCCGATCCAGTGGGCCGTGATCAACCGCGAGAAGGAGTCGGGCGTCACCACCATGTTCATGGATGCGGGGATGGATACCGGTGATACGTTGATCTCCGATGCCATTCCGCTGGAAAAGGGCGAGACCGCACAGACCCTCCATGACAAGCTGGCCCGACTCGGCGCGGAGACCCTGCTGAAGACCTTGGACGGCCTTTTGAAAGGGAAACTGAAGCCTGTTCCGCAGGATCATGACAGAGCGACGATTGCGCCCATGCTGGCAAAATCGGACGGCCATATCGACTGGAGAAAACCGGCCCTCGAGATCGAGGCCCTGATCCGGGGGATGACCCCCTGGCCCGGAGCGTTCACTTTTCAAGGAGACAAACGGCTCAAGATTTATAAGGCGCAGGCCATCAAGGAGAATCCGGCAGAGCGTAAAGCCGCCCCCGGAACCGTTCTTGAGGGATTTCCGGACGAGCTTCGGGTGTCAACAGGCAAAGGAGTTCTCCTGCTGCAGGAGATTCAGGGCGCTTCGGGAAAGCGGCTTTCCATTGAAGATTTTTTAAGGGGGTATCCCATTCCTCCGGAAACGGTGATGACATGATCGATCCCCCCAGAAATACCGCACTGACGATTCTCAACAATATCGACCGGGGCCACCGCACCCTGGACGCGGAGATGGATCGGGTGCTGGACAAGAGTTCCCTTGCGGCCCGGGACCGGGCACTGGCCTATACCCTGGTTTACGGGGTGATGCGCTGGCGGGCCCGCCTCGACTGGATCATCAACCATTTCTCCAGGACCCCCATGAGCCACATCGAGCCGGAGACCCGGCAGATTCTGCGCCTTGCGGTCTTTCAGATCGTCCATCTGGACCGGATTCCAGACTCGGCCGCGGTCAACACCGCGGTTGAGATGACCAAGGCCGCGGGCAAGCCCTGGGTGGTGAAGTTTGCCAACGGGCTGCTGCGAAACATCGCCAAAAACCATGAGAAGGTTCCTTTTCCCGATCTGGAAAAAGATCCCCTGGCCGCGATCTCGGCAAACCGTTCCCTGCCCAAGTGGCTGGCCAGGCGCTGGATCGACCGGTTCGGGGCTGCAGAGGCGGATCAGCTCGGGGAGGTGATCAACACACCGCCGCCCATGACGGTTCGGATCAACTCGTTGAAGATCCCGAGAAAATCCCTTCTCCGGTTGCTGGAGAAAGAGGCCGAGCGGACCGAGCCGACCCTGTATTCGCCAGAGGGGCTCTCCCTGTTCCACCCCAAGGGGCCCGTGCCGAAGATGGAGGGCTTCTCCCGGGGCTATTTTCAGGTGCAGGATGAGGGGGCACAGCTCATCACCCGCCTGCTGGCCCCGCAGAAAGGGGAGACGGTGATGGACGCGTGCGCGGGCATGGGCGGGAAGACTGGCCATATCGCGCAGTTGATGGAGAACAGCGGCCGGATCGTGGCCCTGGATCAGAACGAGATGCGCCTCGGAAAGCTGCAGCATGAGATGGCCCGGCTGGGGGGATTCAACGTGAATATCGTGCCCCATGACCTCAACACGCCGCCCACGGAAAAGGGGCTGGACCGCTTTGACCGGATTCTGGTGGATGCCCCCTGCTCAGGGCTGGGGGTGCTGCGGAGAAATCCGGACGGGAAATGGTACCCGCTCAAGCGGGATTTCGACCGGTATCATCAGCGCCAGGTCCGCTTTCTGACAAATCTCGCCTCCCTGGTAAAGCCGGGGGGAAGGATGGTCTATGCGGTCTGCAGCATGGAGCCCGAGGAGAATGAGACCGTAGTGGAGGATTTTTTAAAGGATAACCCCCGTTTCGTGCTGGACCCGAGCCCCGGTGTCCTGCCCGGAGATTCCCGGAAGCTCATCGGCGATGACGGCTGCTTCCGGACTTTTCCCCATCGCCACGGGATGGATGGATTTTTTGCCGCCGCTTTCAAGAAAAAGGGCGAAAGGAGATACCTGTGAAACTGATTGCACCTTCGATTCTGTCGGCAGACTTTGCGCGCCTCGGTGAGGAGATCGAAGCCGTAACCTCTGCCGGGGCCCACTGGATTCATATCGATGTGATGGACGGCCATTTCGTCCCCAACATCACCTTCGGCCCGATTGCCGTTGAGGCGGCAAAGCGATCCACGAATCTGCCCTTGGATGTCCACCTGATGATCGAAAACCCGGACCAATATATTCCCGATTTTGCAAAGGCCGGGGCCGACTACATCGCGGTGCAGGCCGAAGCCTGCGTCCATCTCCACCGGACCGTTCAACTGATCCGGGAGAACGGGGCAAAGCCGGGGGTGGCCATCAATCCGGGAACACCGCTCTCTGCGATAGAATGGGTGCTGGAGGATCTGGCCTTTGTGCTGATCATGAGCGTCAACCCCGGCTTTGGGGGGCAGGCATTTATCGAGAACAGCCTGGACAAGATCCGGATGCTGCGGGGGATGCTGGAGAACAAGGGGCTTTCGACCCTGATCCAGGTGGACGGCGGCGTCAATGGAAAGACCATCGAGCGGATCAGCGATGCGGGCGCGGATGTCTTTGTGGCGGGATCTGCGATCTTCGGCAGCCGGGACTACAAGGAGACCATCGAGGAGTTCAAGCGGCTGATCCGGGATTAGAGGGACAAAGAAATGGACGGAGTGGACAGAATGGACCGAGTGGAGGCTAAAACCCAAAGACCTTTGACGGGATCTTCATTTCGAATCCAAAATTCACCTGAGATTCAAAAGGGCAGGGCAGCATGAAGCAGATTCTCGTTATCCACGGTCCCAATCTCAACATGCTCGGCAAAAGAGAGCCGGAGCATTACGGCAGGGTCACTCTTTCCGAGATCGACGACCTGTTGGTGCGCAGGGGCCGCGAACTCGGCCTTTTGGTGGAGACCTTCCAGTCCAACCATGAGGGGGAGATTGTCTCGAAGATCCAGGCCGCAATGGGAAATATCCAGGGTCTGGTGATCAATCCCGCGGCCTATACCCATACGAGCGTCGCGATCCGGGACGCGCTGCTGCTGCTGGAGATCCCGATGGTCGAGATCCATCTCTCCAATGTCTATAAGCGGGAGCCCTTCCGGCACCATTCCTATATGCGGGATGTGGTCACAGGACAGATCACCGGGTTCGGGGTTTACGGCTATACCATGGCGCTGGACGCGGTTGCAAACATCCTGCAGGGGCCGGATACAGGAAAGGGGAAAATGGGATGACGGCCGGAACCGCGCGGCAGCAGGCCGGATACCTGCTCCTCTGGTTCATCGTGCCCGGAATCGCGGTGCTTCTCTATCCCTATCTCAAGGGAAATCCGCAGCACCTGGAGTGGCTGGCCATCGCGATCACCATCTATGTCCTCTTCTTTTCGGTGGTGATCCATGAACTCAGCCACGGCCTGGCCGGGGCCTTCTGCGGCGACACCACCGCGCTGGATGCGGGAAGGATCACCCTTCATCCGGTCCGCCATGTGAGCCCTGTGGGATCAATTCTCGTTCCATTGGGGCTCTATCTCATGGGCGCATCCGTTGTGCTGGGATGGGCCAAGCCGGTTCCATTCAATCCGATCCGGCTGCGGAAACATCCCCGGGATCAGGTCTTTCTGGCATTTGCCGGGCCCTTGTCCAACTTCTGCCTCGCCTATATCAGCTTCACCCTTTTTCTGGTCGCAGCCTTGATCTATAACGGCCTCTCGCCGGAGGCCCCCATCGGCCTGAACTGGGACATCTTCAGCCCCATTCCCATCGGAGATGTGCCCTTTGCGCCTTTCTGGTTCGTTCTGCTGGAGATACTGAACTTCGGCATCTTCATCAATGCGATCTTAGGCGTTTTCAACCTGATCCCCTTTCCGCCCCTGGACGGCTTCTGGCTCTTGAAAGCCCTGCTGCCCAAAAAGGCCGCGGCCTTTGCCGGAAAGATCCAGATATTAGGATTCATCCTGCTGATATTAGCGCTCCATTTCAACCTGCTCACCTTTCTCTTCTATCCTATGTTGGTGGTCCTCGGAATCTTCCAGGGCATCGCCATGATCTGTCTGAGGTAGCCCGATCCCCATGTACTGTCCCTGGTGCGGCATCAAAAACCCGGATGATGAAAAGACCTGCCGGATCTGTCAAAAGATTCTCCATGTCCATCGGCCCGTTCCCCAAGGGGCCGTCCACATCGACCTGACCCGGTATCCCTATCTTCAACTGATGCGGGCCCTGGCCAAAAACCTGGGGCCTTTGATGTCGCTCCTCTTTCTGCCGATATTGAGCATCCTCTACTGGCTCAAAAAACCTTTCAAATCACCCCTCTATGCAACGGTGCTGAACAGCACCGCGCTCAAGCTGGAGGAGACCCGGATCGATTCGGTCAAAGGGCTCCGCCGGGCCCCTTTTGAAAAGACCGAAAAAGAGCTTCTGGAATACGGATTTGAACACCTTGCCGATTACGAATGCATCAGTCTGAGTCAGGGGATCTCCCGGCGCGTCTATCGAAATCCGCAGCAGCGGGTCTTTGCTGCCGTATATATCAACAATGCCCGGGGGCGGATCTCCTATGTCTCCTTTTTCGGATTCTTTCCGGACAGCACCTATCTTTCGGTGGATAATGTTTCGGCTGCAGTGCCGCTGGCCCTGGAACCCAAAATTACGGCCATCCATCGGCCAGGGGCCTCTGTGTCAGAGATCCATGAAGAATTCTCAGATGAACTAAAAGGGCGGCCAGTAAGTCCGGTCCTGCTGGATCAGCGGCAACTGCTGCTGGCAGAAGCGCAGATTCACCGGATCACCATCTTAAAAGGAATTGAACAGGGGCACTTTTTCCTCAAAGGAAAGAATATTCCCACGGTCTCCACCTGCTACCATCATCCGACCTCCGCAGCCGTCAGAAACTGCTCCCGGTGCAGCACCCCTCTCTGTGAATCCTGTTATACCGTGCAGAACGGAAACGCCTTCTGTGACAGATGCCTTCCCTCAGAAGAAGAAAACATATATATTACGGCCACCAAAGGATCTCCGCTGGGCGATGTCGAAGGAATGGGATATGCCGGACTCGGCATTAGAACCGCCGCCCTTCTGGGAGACCTTTTTCTGCTGGGGCTTATGGCAGCGCTCTTTTATTTCGGACTCCGGGCCGGCATCAATCTGCTGACGGACAATCCGGCCGGCATCGGGTCAATTACGTCCATTGTTTCCATCGCGTCCCAGTTTGCCGCGGCCCTCCTTCTGATTATCTATTTCACAGCCCCGGTTTACCGGTACGGCGGAACCCCGACCCAGAAAATACTGGGATTAAAAGTCGTTGATGACCAGGGTCACACCCCGGACCTGGTCTCCACAACAGTCCGATTTGCCTACCACATCTTTACCGGGCTATTTCTCTTCCCGGTTATCGGATATCTGGTTATTCCGTTCCGACGCGCCAGACAGGGCTTCCACGACCAGCTCGCGCAGACCTTCGTCATCACGCGAAGGCCGAAAATAAAGGCACTGCTGGCCTGGCCCCTCATCATCGGCTTCATCGGGCTTTCGATTCTCTATGTGATCATCCCCAAATTCTCCCCCTATCTTTCGGCCTTTCTGCCTTTTTTCTCTAGCGGATACGAGCCCGAAGTGACGCTCGAAGCCCGGTGGACCCGGGAATTCGGCAAACAGAACCTCTATGCGGGTCAGATCGTCGGAGATGACCGGTATATCATCACCACGGAAAAAGGGCTGACCGCCATCGACATGCGTAGCGGAACGACTCTCTGGATCAATGAAGAACTCTCCAACGGATTTATCCAATCTGTCGCCGAGACAGAAGATCCCCTTTTTCTCTTTCAGCAGACCGAGATCGAGCGAGCGCGCATTTCCCTTGTCGATCCGAAGACCGGCCGGACACTCTGGCAGAAATCTCTTTCAACCGGATACGGTTTCTTTGACAATGAATCGATCTTCTACTCCGGTGAAAAGGAGATCTCCCGCCTGAGCCCTGAAGGAGAGGTGCTGTGGACATATTCCTATGCAACGGATGTCAATAAAATGTACACCGAAAATCTGATTCCAAACGGAGACGTGCTGCTGGTGGAACGGGTTCCCACAGAGGCTGAAGAGGGTGCGGAATACGATTCGCTTCAATATCTCTGCCTGAACCGCAGAACAGGTGATCTTCTCTGGGAGCGGAAGGGAGAGGAGGAAACCTTCACCTATCCCCTGGGAAAAGGGTATCAGATCATGTATGACGCGGAAAACCTTCCGTCTCTAATCCTTCTGTCGGAGAGGAAGATCCTGTACACCTTCTCCCCGGAGGATGGCTACATCAACGGACATATCGGAGATCCGACCTCCGAATCCGGCGTGATCTACACCGCATCGGCCGCAAGGCGGGCAACGGACGGGTCCCTTCTCTTCAAGTATCCGGCCGAGGCCAGCTTGGGCTGTCTGACCCAAGAACTCCTGGTGCTGATTTCCGGAAACGGCATGCTCCATTTTCTAAACCAGAGAAGCGGAGAGACAGGAGCCATCTATGATATCGGCGATCCCCTGGCCAATGTCTCGGTGATCCATGAGGACGAGACCGGCATCGTTCTCGGGGTCCAAAAGTCCCCTGCATCCGAATCCGGCGGGTATACCAGAACAGTTTCCCTCCTTTTCATGGAGAAGGGGACCCATGCCATGCAGCAGATCCCCATCGGAAAGAACCTGCCGGTTCATCAGATCCGGATCTTTTCCCGGGAGGGACAGGTCTTCATCCCCACCCGGGGCCGGATCGGCAGCTACCTCCTCCCTTCTAACCCCTGAGCGTAATTTCTGGTCCATCTCTGCCCTCCTGTTCTGCGGTCATTATAGCGTTGACAAAAACCGCCAAAAAAGATAGGGCTAAATACACGGAACAACCTTTGGAGGAGAGAGGATGGCAAAAGCAAAAAATCCATCGGAAATCGATACCTCAAAGCGGCTTCTCTCCACAAGGTAGGTGGCCAGCCTTCTGGACATCAACGAGAAAATGGTCTACAGCCTCTTATGGATTTTCTGCTTCAAGGATTTCTCCGGGCCATCAGCCTGCTCCTTTCCGGAGATCCCGAGACCTATTCCGCGATCACCGCAACCCTGATCGCCACGGCCTATTCCATGTCCGTCAGCCTCGCAGTCGGCATCCCCGCGGGATTCGCCCTGGGCTATTTCGATTTCCGGGGAAAGCGGAAGGTCCGGATCATTGTGGATACGCTGCTCTCTCTTCCCACGGTCTTCATCGGGCTGCTGGTCTATGCCTTTCTCTCCCGCCGGGGCCCTCTCGGAGATCTTGACCTCCTCTTCACCCTCCGGGGCATCGCGATCGGTCAGGCCATCCTCGCGATTCCCGTGGTCACAGCCCTGACCGCCTCAGCCGTGGAGAGCATGGACGCGCCCCTCCGGACTACCCTCATCTCACTAGGGGCAAACCGCCGGCAGTTGCTCTTTTCCACGCTCTGGGAGGTCCGCTACGGGGTGCTGACGGCCGCGGTGGCCGCATACGGCCGGGTCATGACCGAGGTGGGGATCTCCATGACGGTGGGGGGAAACATCAAGTGGCACACCCGGACCATCACAACGGCCATCGCGCTGGAGACCAACAAGGGGATGTTCGACATGGGGATCGCGCTGGGGCTGGTGCTGCTGCTGATCGCATTCGGGGCAAATCTCACCCTCTCTTTCATCCGGAACCGGTAGCAGCGTACTTCCCCTCGGGATCGACCTTCTGCAGAATCCGTTTTGCGGTGTTGCGGACATCGGTGACGCTGTCGGTGTTCATCATCTTGACGAGCCGGGGAGCAGTGATCTTTGCCCCGGATGGGCCGAAATAGGCCAGTGATTCCACCGCGGCCGCGCGAATCCCCCACTGGCTGTGCCCCAGAGATTCCATCAGCTTGGGCAGACTGCCCCGCGCTGCCTTGCTTACAGACCACTTCGGATCGATCTTCTTCAAGGACTCCTGGATCGCGGCCCGCACATTCCGGTCTCCGTCGGCCATATGGGAGACCAGCGCGGTAATGGAAAGGCCAGGGGCCGCACGGCCCAGCTCTCCGAGAGCCCCGGCCGCGCCGAGCCGGACCCGCCAGTCCGATGAATCGAGATTTTCTACCAGCGCCTCCACCTTCTGCCCCACAGCTTCCTGCTTCTGCCATTCCGGCTCGATGGCATTGAGTGCCCGTGCAGCATGCTCCCGCACCCCCTTCTCTGCGTCGGCCAGCCGTTCGATCAGGGCCGGAACCGCGCTTTTGGCCGGAGGCCCGATCTTCTCCAGCACCTGTGACGCAGATTGGCGCACCGTCTCCAGACTGTTTGAGAGCGCCTTGGTGAAAAGCGGAACCTGCGAGATCGTATCCTCCCGGGCCGGCCAGTTCGGATCGACCCGTTCCAATATCTTAGCCGCGGTCTTCTGAACCTTCCGGTCGCTGTCCACCTGGGCATTGACCAGTTCCGGAACCGCGGCTTTGATCTCCTTGCTCTTGATCCACTGGGGATCGACGGCCTTGATGGTCTTCAGGGCAGCACTCCGCACCTGACTGTCGCCGTCGATGAGTCCGGCCACCAGATCGGGGATTGCGGCCCGGGCATTGGAACCGAGTACCCCAAGAGCCTTAATGGCTGAAACCCGTGCATCACCAAAACCATCTTTTGCCTGTTTCAGAAAGTGGTCCACCACCTCCTTTGCGCTCTCGTGCTGGGTCCAGTTCTTGTCGATCCGTTGCAGGATCTTCACCGCAATAGCCCGCTGATTCTCATTCTCGGAAGAGAGTTTCTTCACCAGCGGCGGGATCGTGCCCTGTCCCATGCCGATCAGGGTCTGCCCCACGGCCTGGCGCACATTCTTGTTGGCATCGGTGATCATCTCAACCAGCTTGGGCGCGGCCCGGTCCGCGGCCGGCCCCATCCGGCCCAAAGATCGGACCACGGCCGCACGGACATCACCATCGGTATCCCGAATATGGCCGATCAACTGGGGAACCACATCATCGGCCACCGAAGGGCCGAATCTGCCCAGCGCGTCCGCGGATGCGATCCGAGACTCCCGATCCCGGCTGCTCAGGGCCGTGATCAGCCGCTGCACCGCCTTGTGAGCGGCCTCGCTCTCCATCCACTCCGGGTCGATCTCGTTTAAAGCCTTTGCCGAGGCCTCCCGCACCTCCCGGTCCGGGTCAGCAAGGGCCTGGATCAGAAAAGGAACCCCCTCCTCGGCAAAGGAGCCGTACTGGGCAAGGGTATGGATGGCATCGGTCCGCTCGGAAGCCGGCCGGTTCTGATCCAGAAAGACAGCGGAAAGTTCATCAACCGCAGGCCCCTTGTTCTCCTTGGGCCGCCGGATAAAGAAGAAAATGCCAGACAGCAGCCAGAGGGTACCGATGCCCCCGCCCAGAAGCGGCCCGAGTCCGCCGGCAGAAGCCGAAATTCCTGCGGCAAAAAACATCTCCAGGGCGATGACTGCCCCAGCAAAGATTACGGAAAGAATCAGCGCCACAACTATCCACTTTCGCCACTCCATCTGCTCGTCTCCCCTTAAATCAAGAAGCGGGTATGGTCCTCTTCAAATAGACAAAAGAACCCATTTTCTGCTTTCCTCTCCCCACAGATAAATCTCTTATCGGTTATTACCCCAAATACTTTAAAAAGTCAAAAACCGATAGCGGAAAAAGAAAGGGATTCGTTATTGTTCTTTGGATTTTTCTGTTGTATAATTCCACGTCAGTTTTTGAAACGTCATTTAGAGGAATCCATGAAACATACATTATACTGGCTCCAATGCGGCGGATGCGGCGGCGATACATGGTCTCTTTTCAATGCGAGATCGCCCGATCTGGCCGAATGTATCGACCTTCTCGATATAGAACTGTTGTGGCATCCGTCCATCTCCGTAATGGGACTTACAGAGCTTCGGGATCTTAACAGTGCCCTGATCACCGGAAAAAAGCCATTGAATATCCTCTGCATCGAGGGTTCGGTGATCCGGGGGCCTGCGGGAACCGGGATGTTCGACGAGGCTGACGGCCGTCCCAAAAAGGATCTGGTGGCGGCACTGGCCCATCAGGCCGACTACATTCTGGCGGTGGGAACCTGCGCGAGTTACGGCGGGATCGGCGCGGACCGAGAGATCGAGGCCACGGGTCTGCATTTCCACAAATGGAAGCAGGGCGGATTTCTCGGAGAATCCTTCTCTTCGAAAAAGGGACTCCCGGTGATCAATCTTCCGGGCTGCCCCTGCCACTGCGATGTGGTCATCGGAACCCTCTCCATGCTCCTTTCCGGAGCGGAGATCGAGCTGAACGCCTTTGGAATGCCTCTGGAGTGGTACGGCATGATGGTGCATCAGGGCTGCACCCGGAATGAGTATCACGAGTATCGGGTGGAGGAGAAACAGTTTGGCGAGAAGGGGTGCATGTTCTTCTATCTCGGGTGTCACGGCCCCCTGGTCAACGGGCCCTGTAACAAGATCCTCTGGAACGGCCGCTCCTCAAAGACCCGGGTGGGGGTTCCCTGCTTCGGCTGCACCCGTCCTGATTTTCCCCAGCAGTACCCCTTTTTCGAGACCCGGAACATCGAGGGGATTCCCATCGATCTGCCCGACGGCGTCAGCCGGGCCCACTATCTGGCCTACAAGGGGATGGCAGCGGCCGCCGCACCCAAGCGGCTGAAAAAACGAAAAACCGGTATATAGGATCAATTATTTATGTCAGCCAAAACGGTTTGTGTGGTTCCATTCAATCGGGTGGAAGGGGATCTCAAGGTTCGTCTGGATATCGAAGAGGGGCGGGTGACGGACGCGCGCTGCTCCGGCATCATGTACCGGGGATTCGAAAACATCTTAAAAGGCAGAGGCCCCCTGGACGGGCTGGTGATCACCCCCAGAATCTGCGGCATCTGCAGCACTTCCCACCTGTCCGCGGCTGCAAAGGCTTTGGATTCCATCTTCGGCGCCGAGGTCCCGGACAATGGGCTGCGGATCAGAAATATCACCGGGATGGCCGAGATGATCCAGAACGACACCCGCCACTCATTTCTTCTTTTCATGGCCGATTTCACCCACCCCCATTTCCGCAAACATCCCCTGTATGAGGAGGCACAGCGGCGATATACGCCCATGAAAGGATCCGATGCGGTCCAGACGGTCCGGGAGAGCCGGCGGATTCTCGAGATCATCGCGCTGCTGGGGGGCCAGTGGCCCCATTCCTCCTTCATGGTTCCCGGCGGCGTGGTGACGGTTCCGAGCCCCAATGATATCTCCCAGTGCCGCTTTATGGTCCGGCACTACCGGCGCTGGTATGAGCGGCAGGTATTGGGCTGCGCCATCGAGCGCTGGCGGGAAATCCAGAGCCGGAAGGATCTCGATGATTGGCTTGAGGAACGTCCGGAGCATCAGAAGAGCGCGGTCGGCTTTTTTCTGCGGTTTTCAGAAGCGGCAAAACTGGAGGAGCAGGGGAGGGGGGATGGCCGATTCATTAGCTTCGGCGGATTTGACATGCCCCGGGAAACGGGTGTCAAATCCTTTGGAAACAAAGATCAATTCCTCGGGGCCGGTTTCCTTGCCGATGGCATAACAGCCTCTTTGGATCAGGAGAAGATAGTCGAGGATCTGAGCCACTGCTGGTTTGAAAACAGTGGCCCCATTACCCAGCACCCCTTTTCCGGCGAAACCCGTCCCTACGCCACCGGTAGCGAAAGCGACCGGTATTCCTGGGCCAAAGCCCCCCGATATGACGGACATCCCGCGGAGTGCGGCCCCTTGGCCCAACTGGCTGTGGCCGGTGATCCGCTCATGGGCGATTTGGCTGAGACGATCGGCTCAACTCTCTTCACCCGGGTGCTGGCGAGATTGGCCAGAACCGCGATTCTCCTTCCGGCCCTGGAAGGCTGGCTTCAGGAGCTTGCGGATGGAGAGGGGGAATCCTTTCATAATTATGACCCGGTCAATGAAGGAGAGGGATTCGGGCTGGTAGAGGCGCCACGGGGCGCCCTGGGGCACTGGGTCAAGATCCGGGACAAAAAGATCCAAACCTACCAGATCATCACCCCCACCGCATGGAACGCCTCTCCGCGGGATCAGAAGGAGGTTCGGGGGCCTATTGAGGCATCCCTTGTGAATACGACCATTGAAAACCCGGATGACCCTTTTGAAGCGGGGCTGGTGATCCGATCCTTTGACCCCTGTCTGGTCTGTACGGTTCATGCCATTGAAACATAAAAAAAGATGACGAGACTCTTTCTTCAGCCGGAACCGATCTTGAAAAGCCTCCCTCTTTCCGATTCCCACAGGGATCTGATCGCGGAGAACCAGCGGCTCAGGGAGGAGATCCGCGTCGCGCGGGAGGCGGCCGAGATCACGGCAGAACTGGTGGTAAAGCAGTTCGAGGAGACCGAGCGGATACTCTACCGGTTCCAGACCGCCAACGCGATGCGGAAGGCGGTACTCGATTCAGCCTCTCAGATCTCCATCATTGCAACGGATATCCAGGGGATCATCACTGTGATGAATGCGGGCGCGGAGAACCTGCTTGGCTATTCCGCAAAAGAGGTGATAGGAAAGAAGAAGCCGGAATTTTTCCATGATCCAAAGGAATTGGCCGTGCGCAGCCGGGAATTGAGCGCGCAGTGCGGCAGGCATGTCGAGGCCGGGGATCTTCTGATGGCCTATGCGATCCAGGGCCGATCCGAGCAGGGGGAGTGGAACTATATCCGCAAAGACGAAACCCCCTTTCCGGTGGAGATGACCATCAATGCCCTGAAAGATCCGAACAGCAACGAGGTGAACGGCTTTCTCTGCATCGCAATGGACATTACGGTGCGAAAAGAGGCTGAAGAGGCCCTTCTCCGGACCCATGAGGAGCTGGAGCAGCGGGTTCTGGAACGGACCCGGGATCTGGCCCGGATCAATGAGGAGCTGGAGATCGAGATCAGCGAGCGCCGGACCGCGGACGAGGCCCTGCGGGAGAGCGAGCAGCAGCTCGAAGGCATCATGAACTCCATCACGGACCGGATGAGCATGATCGATGAAAACTATACAATTGTCTGGGCAAATGATATTGCAAGACGGGTCTTTGGAAAGGACATCATCGGAAAGACCTGCTACCGCGCATACAGGGGGCTCACAAATCCCTGCCAAAGCTGTGTGGCCCAAAAGACCTTTGCCGACGGCCGGATCCACGAACATGAGACCGATGCCATCTCGGTTGACGGGGAGCGCCTCATCTACTGGTGTACCACCAGCGTCACGGCATGGCACAAGGATGGCCGTCCCAAGCTGGTGGTGGAAAACTCCAGAGATATCACAGACCGGAAACGGGCCGAAGCCGCGCTCCGGGCATCGGAGGAGAAGTATCGCAGCATCTTTGAAAACGCGACCGAGGGGATTTTTCAGTCCACCCCCCAGGGGCTGCTGCTGACGGTCAATCCGGCATTTGTAAAGATTCTGGGGTATGACTCCGAAGCTGAATTGATCGAGACCGTCACCAGCATCCGGGATCAGCTCTATGTAGAGCCGGAGAGGCGGGATCAATTTCAGAAGCTGATGAAGCAGCAGGACATGGTCCGCAACTTCGAGACGCCCTTCTTTCGGAAGGATAAGAGCATTATCCACATCTCTCTGAGCGCCCATGCAGTGCGGGACCGGCAGGGGAATGTCCGGTATTACGAAGGGATTATCGAGGATATCACCCAGAAGCGGAGAGCCGAGGATCTGAAGATCGGAAAGGAGACGGCCGAGGCCGCCACCCGGGCCAAAAGCGATTTTCTGGCTAATATGAGCCATGAGATCCGCACGCCCCTGAACGCGATCATCGGCCTGAGCGATCTGGCCCTGAAAGGGCAACTGACCCCAAAGCTGAAGGATTACCTGAGCAAGATCAATGTCTCCGCGCATTCTCTGCTGGGGATCATCAACGACATCCTCGATTTCTCCAAGATCGAGGCGGGCCGGATGAACTTCGAGCAAGTGAAGTTCGATCTTTTTGAGGTGCTGGACAACATCTCGGACATGCTCTCCGGAAGGGCCGCGGAAAAGGGGATCGAGCTGGTGATCTCCGTTGCCGGGAATGTGCCGACAGCGCTGATCGGCGACCCCCTGCGCCTCTCCCAGGTCCTGACCAATCTCACGGCAAACAGCATCAAGTTCACCGAGACCGGGGAGGTGATGATCCGTGTGGAACTCTTGACCCGGGATCAGGGAAATCTCCGTCTCAGGTTCATCATAAAAGATTCAGGCATCGGCATCGCGGAAGATACCCTTCCGCACCTCTTTGATCCCTTTACCCAGGCCGACGGCTCCACCACCCGGCGATACGGCGGAACCGGGCTGGGGCTTGCCATCTGCAAGCGGCTCGTAGAGATGATGGACGGAGAGATCACCGCGCGCAGCGAAATCGGCAAAGGGAGCAGCTTCTTCTTCACGGGGCGCTTCGGCATTCACCAGGAATCAATCAAAATCAAGCATAGCCTGCCGGAGCCGCTCAAGGGGAAGCGGGTTCTTGTGGTGGATGACAACGCAGCCTCAAGGGAGATCATCGCCGAGATCCTCACCGGTTTCGGCTTTATGACCGATGTTTCCGAATCGGGCTTTCATGCCGTGGAGATGATGCGAAGCGCCTGTGGAAACCGGGATTATGATCTGGTTATCATGGACTGGATGATGCCGGAGATGGACGGGATCTCGGCTTTGAAACATATTCGAAGCGACCCGCTTCTGGGCGATATTCCGGTCATCATCATGACCGCATTCGGCCGGGAGCAGGTGATGACTCAGGCCAGGGCTGCCGGGGTCAATGGTTTTCTCATCAAGCCGATCAAGCAGTCTCTGCTTCTCGACAATCTGATGGAGATCTTTGGCCGGCCCGGTCCCGAGGAGATTGCAGGTCTCTCTTCTTCTGAAATGGATAATGGGGAACGTCTGTTGGAGGGAATCCGGATGCTTCTGGTGGAGGACAATTTCATCAATCTCCAGGTTGCATCGGAGATCCTGTTCGATTCGGGTGCGCAGGTCGCGACCGCGGAAAACGGGAAAGAGGCATTAGAAAAGCGCTTCTCGGGCGATCATTTCGATGCGGTCCTCATGGATGTTCAGATGCCGGAGATGGACGGCCTCACAGCAACCCGGGAGATCCGCAGAATCGAGACGGAAAAAAAGCTTTCGCGGATGCCGATCATCGCGATGACCGCACATGCCATGAAGGGAGACCGGGAACGGTGCATCGGGGCCGGCATGGACGACTATGTCACAAAGCCCATCGACAATGCCGCGCTGATGAAAGTATTGGCGCACTGGGTCGGCAGATGCTGCCCTGAAGAACCAAAATTTGAACCGGAACCTGAACCGGAAGGGGAGGGGAGGGGAGGGGCATTCCCAGACCCCCCTTTGGATATTGATTTTTCCAAAGCCCTCTGCCGGCTGAACGGAAATGAGCCCCTGTTTGAAGAACTGCTGACCTCTTTTGTTGAAAAATTCAAAGATGCCCCAAACCGGATTCGAAAACTCATGTCCCGCCGCGAAGTCGAAAAAGCCGGAGAACTGATCCACGCCGTGAAAGGAATTTCCGGAAACCTTTCGGCGATGGAGCTGAACCGGAGGTGTGTAGCGGCCGAAGCCGCGCTTCGGGAAAAGAGACGGCTGGATGACGAACTTCTGAAAGCATTCGAGGAAACCTTCCGGAAGATGGAGATGGCCGCTGCTGCCTATATGGAGTCCCGGGGAAGGAAGGTTCATCAAACGGAAGCAGAAGCGCCGGCAGGGGATATGCCTGCGGAAATTTTGACCCAGAAAGAATTGTCCGATTCCGTTGCCAAGCTGGATCAGATGCTGGCAGACAATGATCTGGAGGCGGAAGCGGCCTTTAAAGCCATTTATCCGAAATTGAAAACACTGGGGCTGAATCGCCAGATATCGGGAATTCCTGAACAGCAGCAGAAATGTTCAGAGGAAGCCGAACCCATCATCGATCGATTGGCCGCTCAGATCAGAGGGCTCGATTTTGAAAAGGCCAGAAAGACGCTCGAGGCAGTGGCATTGAAACTGAATCTGGAACTTACGGAACACTAGAACGGAAGAAGAATGGACCCTTTTGGCCGAAAACAGCGAATACTGATCGTCGATGATGTTCCGGAGAATATCAAAATGCTCGGGGAGGTCCTCCGGGAGGAGTACCGGATCAGTTTTGCCACCGACGGAAGGACCGCACTGGATCTCGCCTTTTCGGCAAGGGACGGGTTCGATCTGATCCTGTTGGATATAATGATGCCGGAGATGGACGGTTACGAAGTCTGCCTTGCCCTGAAAGAGAATCGGAAAACCCGTAATATTCCTGTGATTTTCATCACGGCCCGCGCGGATGAAGCCGATGAGACCAAGGGGCTGAGGCTGGGCGCGGTGGACTACATCATCAAACCTTTCAGCCAGGCCATTGTAAAGGCCCGGGTAAAGACCCATCTGGAGCTGAAGCGCCACCGGGATTTTCTGGAACACCTCTCCTCCCTGGATGGATTGACCGGAATCCCCAACCGCCGGCGTTTTGACGAAGTCATCCAGGCGGAATGGAGGAACGCGATCCGGGAGAAATCCTGCCTCTCCCTGATCATGATCGACATCGATTATTTCGGCGCATACAACAATGCCTACGATCATGTGGCCGGGGACGACTGTCTGAAGAAGGTCGCAAAGACACTTGTGGGCTCGGTTAAACGACCCACGGACTTCGTTGCCCGATACGGGGGCGAGGAATTTGCCGCTGTTCTTCCCAAAACCGAAATCGAAGGGGCTTTCCATATTGCAGAACAGATGCGAAAAAACATCGAAGAACTCAATATTTCCCATTCCGCATCCCTGGCAGACATTCGCGTCACCATCAGCCTTGGGGCCGCGGTGGTTTATCCAAATACCTCGATAACCCTTGAATATCTTATAAAAGCAAGCGACGGCGCCCTATTCAATGCAAAGCGAAGCGGCCGCAATCAGGTAAAGTTTATCAGTCTGTAACCCGAAAAATACCATTATCGGTAATTCATAGCTTAAAAAACGTATATCAAAGAAAAAGCGTAGAAAAGGAGTTTTATGCGTAAAAAAGTCACTGTCAGTTCATTATTTGTAATGAAAGAGAAAAAAGAGAAGATTGTCGCATTGACGGCCTATGATTATCCCTTTGCCAAAATGGTGGATGAGAGCGGCATTCACATAATTCTGGTGGGTGATTCCTTGGGAATGATGGTGCAGGGCGAATCGACCACCCTTCCGGTGACAATGGATCAGGCCATCTATCATACCCGAATTGTGTCAAAAGCGGCACAATATGCAATGGTTGTGGGGGACATGCCCTTTCTCTCCTATCAGACCGGAAAAAGGGATGCGATCGCGAATGCGGGCCGTTTCCTGAAAGAAACTGGCGCGTCCGCGGTAAAGCTCGAAGGCGGCGCGGCCGTTTCGGAAACCATCAAAGCGATCACCAAGGCGAGCATTCCGGTTCAGGCGCACATCGGGCTGACGCCCCAGTCGGTTCATCAGATGGGAGGCTTCAAGGTTCAACGGGATGAGGAAAGGCTAATCAATGACGCGCTGGAGGTGGAAAAGGCCGGGGCATTCTCCGTGGTTCTGGAGGGGATACCGCCGCAGATCTCGGCAAAGATCACATCTGCGCTTAAGATCCCGACTATCGGCATCGGCGCGGGGCCCGACTGCGACGGCCAGATTCTGGTGCTGCATGATCTTGTGGGGATCAATGACGGCCATCTGCCGAAATTCGTCAAGCAGTATGCGCAGTTGCGAAAAACAGCCCTGGCCGCGATGGAAGAATATGTCAAAGAGGTGCAGAGCGGGGATTTTCCCTCGGAGGAGCACTGTTACAAGCCATGAAACCCAGAGTTGCAATTATCGGACATGGTAAGGTGGGCAGCGCGTTCGGACAATTTCTGGAAAAGGCCGGATATCCCATCGCTGGATACGGAGATATCGGAGATGCGCTTTTGGAATTGACCCGAAAGGCCGAACTGATCTTTATCACCACACCTGATGGAATCATCGAAAAGGTCTGTACGGAAATTGCAGAACAGAGGGGCTTTCCAAAAAATTCCGTGGTGCTTCACTGCAGCGGCGCACTCTCCTCAGAGATTCTGACCCCTGCCAGAGAAAAGAGCGCATTTGTGGGATCGCTGCATCCGCTCCAGAGCTTTGCCGCGAAAACCTTTGCCGGCAACCCCTTTGAAGGGATCATCTTTGCGGCCGAAGGTGATGAAAATGCAGTGGAGACGGCAAAACGCGCGGCAATGGATCTGGGGGCTGCACAGTGCATCGAGATCGAAACCAGTGGAAAGCGGCTCTATCATGCGGCCGCGGTGGTGGCATCCAACTATCTGGTCACGCTGATGAACCTCTCGTTCGATCTTCTGGAAGCCTCTGGAATTTCAAGAGAAGATGCCTTTGGGGTCCTATCGCCGCTGATCCGGGGAACCTTGGCCAATATCGAAGCAGCAGGAATTCCCGATGCGCTCACCGGACCCGTGGCAAGAGGAGATGCTGAAACGGTTGCAGGCCATCTTCAGGACATGGATGAAAAGATGCCAGAAAATTCAAGGATTTACAGGCTATTAGGACTTTATACCCTTGAAATTGCAAAGAAAAAAGGAGATATCTCCCCGGAAGCCCACGCGCGGATCGAGGCCCTTTTTACCGGAAGATCGTCCATCTGATACGGACCGGCCATCCGTGTCAAAATCCTCGTCTTTTTGTCTTTTTTGTCCCTTATGTCCTTTTGGTCATTTTTCCATTAAAAAGGCATTCCGGCCGATCTTTTACAGGCTCAGCGCCTGAATGCCTTTTTTGTCGATCTCATCGGCCGGAATCTCCTGATACCGCCGAATAAACGCATCCACTGCAATCTGCAGCATCTCATCCATAGAGACCTCGAACTCGATGGACATCTTCTTGAACTCCTTGAGCTGCCTTTTGTTCAATGTGATACTCAACCGGCCGGTCTCGGGCGTGATGTGAAATTTCGATCGTGCCATTTTATCAGATCTCCGATGCGTTCTTTGCAATTCAAATACGATCATCAAAAGCTTTTCAATGGATCGAACCCAGATCAATCATTCATAATGTCATGATGATCATTAACATACTTGGCAGGCTTTAACAATACAAAGGATCTTTTTGTGAAGAAATGGTTTTCATCAGCATAAAAACCATGATATAGGGATTAAGGAGTGTTTAAAGAGGAATATGTTGATTATACGGAATTTGGCAAACAGAACCAAGATGGCTCTGGAAAACCAGTGGTTTTAATGGCTCAAAAACCCCATTTTCAGGGGCTTTTGGAACGCGGTCTTACAAAAACAGCCCAATATAATCATATTGGGCTGTTTTTGAACCGGTTTTTACCCTTTAGAGCCAAGCCAAACCTCTTGAGCATCTTGGAACCTCCTTTTTAAGGCCATTTACTATTGTGCAATTTTTGATTTTGAAAGGTCTTTATTCCCCATATGAACCAGAGATTCACACCTGAAAGAGATGATACGATACTGGAGACCATAGAAGAGTATCTAAACGAAAAAGAGGCAATATCTGCATTGAGCCCCACATCAGTCTATAACCGCCGATATGAACTCAACCGCTTTGGAAACTTTTGTAAAAAGCATAAAGTGGAAAAGCCCTGTGATATCCATAAAAATCTGGTAATCGCCTATCTCAAAGAGAATAATATTGCAAAATCCTCAAAAGTCGGTATTCTCTATGTCCTTACCGGATACATGGACTATCTGGTGGATGAGGCGCTGATGCTCGATAATATTGCCTCTACAATTGAAAAGCCGAAATTCTATCTGCCAAAGACCGATTATCTTACCTTTGCAGAACTGGAACGGGTTTTTCGTTCAGAAGCGCTCAATGCCCCCCCAAAGGTCGTAGATCGAAACCTTCTCCTCTTTGGGTTGATGACCGATCTATGCCTGCGGGTTTCCGAGGTGATCAACCTTCAGTTGAAGGATGTCCGATTAGAGAACCGTGAGGTCTGGGTGACGCGAAAACGGGATAAAACCGACAAAATCCCCTTGAATGACGATCTTGTGGAAAAATTCAAGCGATGGTATGAGATCCGGCCCCAATACAAAGGTCATGACAGCCAGCCCTGGGTCTTTCTTTCCAGCCACGGAAAGCAGCTCAAGCGGCGTCAGACGCATTATGTGGTCAGTCAGGCACTTGCCCGGGCCGGGATCATAAAACGGAAACAGGGGCCCCATCTTCTGCGCCATTCAGGCGCGAGCCTGAAAGCGCAATCCGGAGAGAATCTGATTATGATTCAATATCTTCTGGGTCATGAGAACCTCAATACCACAAAACGGTATCTCCATTTCAACTGGGATGATCTGCGGGAGATGGTGGATCGCAGCCCTCGATTGAACCTCGATGTTCCGGAAATCGAAAATAATGATAAACATGACGAAAGTAACTGATTTTATAAAAAATATATACAGAAAGGGGAAGATGCCATGACCATTCAGGAACAGATCAAAAAGGACCTTACCGGGGCCATGAAGGCCAAAGACGAAAAGAAGAAGAATGCCCTGCGGGTTGTCATGGGCGAATTCGGCCGCACCGATAAGAAAGAGGTCTCTGATGAGGACGCAGTTCGGGTGTTGAGAAAGCTGATCAAGTCCGAGCAGGAGGTGCTGGAGAAAAAGGGGGAGACCGAATCCCGGTATATTCAGATACTGGAGGGGTATCTTCCGGATATGGCATCAGAAGAGGAGATCCGGGCCTGGATCGATGCCAATATCGATTTTTCGGAATACAAAAACAAGATGCAGGCCATGCGGCCGATTATGACACATTTTGGGTCACGCGCGGATGGGAATCTGGTGAAGACGGTTCTTCAGGGGGTGTAAAAAAAAAGGACCCAAAGGACTGAAGGGACATAAAGGACGAGAACAGCCAAGGACGGGAAACGCCGCCGATAAAAGAATTTATTTTTTTTTATCCATCAGCGGCGTTTTCAAAAGACGGATTTTGCAGCGCCTCAGCTCTTTTTTGCGGCATAACCGTCTGCGTACCAGCCCCCGCCTTTAAGCTCAAAGGTGCAGACCGACATGATCTTTTTCGCGGGGTTCTTGCAGACCGGGCACTCGATCTCCTCGGTTCCCATCTTCACCAGCTTTTCCGTTACCGTATGCTCCTTGGTGCATTCGAATTCATATACCGGCATGGTTTTCTATCTCCTCTTTGGCAAGGTTTTTTTTCCGACACTACTCTTCTTTTTTAACCATATATTGTTATACCGCCCGCTTCTCTTTGTCAACTCTTTCCGCTTCTCTTTGTCAACTCTTTTGATCCGACATTCTGATCTGCACCGCCTCTTTCCCCCCGTTCCGCCAGAAGCACCCTCCCCTTTCCGCCGGAAAGCGGGACCGTGTCCAGAAGAAGCCGGCCTTGGGGTCCCGGATCGCCTCCCAGGGCCATGCCAGGATTTTCGGGTCATCCCCGGAGATCTGAAGGTGCAGGGAGGAATACCCCTGCCGGGTCCCCTCATCCAGCATTCCGCCCCCCTCCCGGCTCCCGAAGAGCGCGTCGAATGCCCCTTCCCCCCACTGCCGGAAGCTTTCCTGCACCCGATCGGCCACATCCGTTTCCGGCTGAAAGGGATAATCGAGAAACCGCTCCAGATACCAGCGAAGCTCATGGCCGAGGTTGCTGTTGGGCCGGTCCTTCACCGGAAAGGTATCGGGCGGCGGGATTTGGGCCGACTGAGACGCGGTCTTTCCATCCTTCAGCCGCAGGAGCCCAAAAGTTTTTTGGCGTTTCATCATCTGTCCTTTTGCGGTATAGTCCAGTTGGATCTTGGAAGCGTCGAGCCGTTCGCTCGAAAAACATCCGAATGGAGGACAATGATGGGTTACAAATGATTGTCGTTTTTTTGAAATCAGTTGGTATCTGGTTGTTGATGGTGGCCCTGGCCATTATCAATGCCGGTATCCGGGAGAAGATCCTGAATGGGTGGATCGGTGGCAAGGCTTCCCTTGTTCTGAGCGGAATCACACTTTCGTTTTTTATCTTCGGTCTTGTCTGGCTGATGATTCCCTTTTTGAACCTCCGCACTCCCACACCCTATCTCTTGGTCGGCCTCTTTTGGGCATTGCTGACCCTCGCGTTCGAATTCGGCTTCGGCCATTTTGTGATGAAAAAGCCCTTTGCCGAGATTGCACAGGTATTCAACATCTTCAAGGGCAACCTGATGCTGCTGGTGATCCTCGTTACCGCGCTCTCCCCATATCTGGCAGCAGTGCTCCGGGGGCTCCTCAGATGACCATCCGATCTTGGGCTTTACTTTCCCGACAAAGCATGGCAAATTGATCCTGTGATGCCGCTTGCGCTGTTTTTCATAAAGCTTATGGTCTCGGTGGTCTTTGTGGTGACGCTCTCTCTGATTGCGGAAAACGTCAGCACAAAGGTTGCGGGGCTTCTTTCGGGATATCCGCTGGGGGCCGCGATCGCGCTCTTCTTCTTTGGGCTGGAGATCGGACCCGATTTTGCCGCCCAGAGTTCAACCTACACCCTCACCGGGCTGGTGGCCACCCAGACCTTTGTCTTTGTCTATTACCTGGTTTCGGCATCCGTTAAACGGCTGAAGGTGCTGAAGTCTTCGGTTCTGGCACTCTCCAGCTATTTTCTGGTCATCTGGCCCATGCATCTTATTCCGCTAAACCGGCCTTTGGCGGTCGCGATTCCCGTAGCCTCCATCTTCGGCTTTGTCTATCTCTTCCGGCGGATCGAAAATGTGGCCATTGCCAAAAAAATCCGCCTGAATCCAAAAGTTCTCTTTGTCAGGGCCACGGTCGCGGCCTTTATGATCGTGATCATTACAGGGGCTGCAAAGATTGTCGGGCCCCGATGGGCCGGGCTCTTCTCCGCTTTTCCGATTACGCTCTTTCCGCTGATGCTCATCGTCCATATCACCTACGGCACAAGGGAGGTCCATACGATCATCAAGAATTTTCCGCTGGGGCTGGGCGCGCTGATCACCTATGCCCTAACTGTCTCCTTTGTCTATCCGGCCATCGGGATCTACGCCGGAACCCTTGCCTCCTTTGCCGCAGCCACCCTTTACCTGCTGGGGTTCCGTTTCGTCAGCCGGACTCTGGCCAAACAAACGGGAAGATAGAAAAGAAAAAGAAATGTTTAAAAAATTCGATCCGAAAAAATGGGAGCGGATTCGGGCCAAAGGCCGCATCCGATATGTTCTTCTCTACGGGGTGCTGATGATGGGCTCTGTCTTTGCCGTGGCCGCTTTTCTGGCAGAACCGCTCATCGGCCGGATCTTCTACGGCCAGGGGTATGCCTCGGACATGACCCTGCGGCTGATCCAGTGGCCCATCGCGGGGGTCTTCTTTGGAAAATTGATCGGCATCATGACCTGGTACGGCGGGGAGCGGGAGTATGAAAATTATCTCCGCGCCGAGCGGAAGCGGACCAAGTCGGGACGCAAAAAAGATAAACGACGCCAGAAACAACAACAGGAAAATTGATATGCCCGAAATCAATGTCAACAGCGAGAAAATCTACTACAGCCACCATGACGCCGGCTCGGAGAAAAACCTGATCCTGATCCACGGGTCGGGCGGGGATCACACCCACTGGTCCGAAGCCCTTCGGGAACTCGAAGGCGTTAATGTCTACGGGCTGGACCTGCCGGGCCACGGCCGGTCCCGCGGTGAGGCAAAGCTCAATGTGGATGCGTATGCAGATGTCATTGAAAAATTCGTGTCGGAACTCGGTCTGAAAAATGTTGTCCCCGCGGGCCACTCCCTGGGCGGCGCGATTGTGCTGACTCTTGCCCTGCGGAATCTGGAATGGCTCTCGGCCATCATTCTGGTGGGCACAGGCGCGCGGCTCCGGGTCGCGCCGGCGATTCTGGAGGGGCTCAAATCGGATGATCCCATTCCCGCGATCAATCTCATCTGCGACTGGGCTTTCGGTCTGGATGCGCCGGCCCCAGAAGTCCAGCGGGTGCGGGACATCTACCTGTACACCGATCCCCTCGTCACCTACAGCGATCTTTTTGCATGTGAAAACTTTGATATCATGGATCAGTTGAAAGAAATCTCATTGCCGGCCCTGATCCTCTCCGGCACCATGGATCGGCTCACCCCGGTCAAATACGGGAAATACCTGGCCGAGCATCTGAATAACGGAGTCCATGTTGAAATCGAAGGGGCCGGCCACATGATGGCCCTGGAAAAGCCCGATGAAATGATAAAGGCGATTCGGGGTTTTCTTTTCTGAAAAATCGGCTCGCGAAAGGGTGAAGCCATGCGCTTTATCGACAATCGAAACATCACCGATCCCCATCTCAATTTAGCCCTGGAGGAGTACTGCCTGCGCAATAAAGATATAAAGGGCGATCTGCTTCTCTTCTATGTCAACCGGCCATCCATCATCATCGGCCGGAATCAGAACACCATCGAGGAGATCAACAGCAATTTCATCCGGGAGCGGAACATCGATGTGGTGCGCCGGATGTCCGGGGGCGGCGCGGTGTATCATGATCTCGGCAATCTCAACTTCAGCTTCATCACCGACTACGACAAAAGTCATTTTTTGAATTTCAAAAAGTTCACGGAGCCGGTGATCGGTGCATTGAAGGATCTGGGAGTGCCGGCCGAGCTGACGGGCCGAAATGACATCGTGGCCGACGGCAGAAAGATCTCGGGCAATGCTCAGTTTGCCGCAGGAAAGCGGATGTTCAGCCACGGAACCCTCCTCTTCCACTCCCACATGGAGACCGTGGTCGAGGCATTGAACGTCCGCATGGACAAGATCGAATCCAAGGGTCTGAAATCGATCCGAAGCCGGGTGGCTAACATCACCGAATTCCTGAGTGCGCCCATGGACATGGAGGGATTCAAGAGGCATCTGCTGGAGGCGATTTTTGCCCCCTATGGCGATGTACAGACCCTTGATCTGACCGATACCGATTGGGCAGGAGCCAGAAAGCTTGCCGAAGAGAAGTACCGGACATGGGACTGGAACTACGGAAGATCCCCGGATTTCAATATCCGAAGGGAGCACCGTTTTCCCATCGGGCTCATCGACACGCGGATTCAGGTGGAGAAAGGGATCATCTGCGGAATCAAAATCTACGGCGACTTTCTCGGGTTCGGCGATGTGGGAGATGTCGAGGCCCGGCTCTGCGGGGTCCGCTATGATCGGGATCCGGTGCAGGATGCGGTGCGGGATCTCGATCTGACGGAATATTTTGGAAATCTTGCGCCGGATGCCTTTGCCGAGTATCTGACGGGATAAAGCGGGATCATGATGAAAATCATCAGGGAGAAATGCCAAAGACCAGCGGCACGCTCGGCAGGCTCTCCACATTATTGCCCGATACCGCGGTGACAAAGAGAAGATCCCCCCTCTCCAAGGAAATTGCCCCATTTTCAACCTCTTTTTGGCCCTTGATCCTCAGCCGGACACTCTTTTCCCCGGTCACCGCGACTAACGTGCCCAGATTCCGGATCTCCCCCTCCCTTTCCAGATAATCCTCCCGGCTGACGGTGTAGAGGGCATATTTCCAGCACCGGTTTCCGTTTTCCGGCCCGGTTGGATCATCCCAGACCAGTCGAATTATCTTCGAAGTTCCGGGAGGCTCTTTGTTCAATCCATCGGCAGAATGATCTTTAGGATTTTCGCCTTCCCTCTCGAACTGCAGATTTATCGGAGACCGGGGCCGCTCCACGGGCAGCCAGTCCATGATCGGCGGAAGGGCCGGGGCCGCATAGAGCCCCTTTTCCAATTCCTGCCGAAGCTTTACGGGGCCCAGAAGCTGATCTTCGCCGTTCAAGGCCCGATAGAAGGCATTTCCCAGAACGCTTCTGTCCCGGGCTTCCCGGTTGCTTTTGACCTGCTCGATGATCTCCTTTGGGGATCGGGGCTTGTTTCCCTGCTCCGGAAACCGATCCGTTCCCACATAATAGATGATCTGACCCGGATAGATATGTCTTCCGGCCTCATGGACTTTTTCCGCCCACCATTCCAGCAGGCGCTGATAGTCGGGGGAGCCGTGGGTCTTCCAGTAGAGCTGGGGGGTGAGATAGTCGATGCTCCCTTTTGAAAGCCAGGCCAGCGCGTCGCTGTAGATGGCGTCAACCGAACTCATTCCGCGGATTCCCTCCGGAACGCCGCTGCGCCAGATACCGAAGGGACTGATGCCGAACCGGACATCTTTCCGCACCGCCTTGATGCTCCTGTTGACGGCACCAATCATCCCATTGATGTTCTCCCGGCGCCAGTCCTGAATACCGATCTTCCCTTTTCCATATTTCTGATAGGTCCGGTAATCCTCCCCTTTTGCCCCGGAATAGCCCGGCCCCGGATAGGGATAGAACATATCGTCGAAATGGATGCCGTCCACATCATAGCGCCCCACGATATCGGCCGCAATCCGGGCAATCCATTGGGTCACTTCGGGAATTCCGGGATCGAGCATCTGATAGCAGCCTCGGCCCCCGATGGGAAAGTCGATGACCCATTCGGGATGGGTTCGAGTGATGTGATCGGCCGCGGTCGATGTCCTTGAATTCCCGCAGCGAGCGGAAAGGCGGGTTCGGTAGGGGTTCATCCATGCATGAAGTTCGATTCCCCGTTTATGGGCTTCTGCAACGGCAAAGGCCAGGGGATCATATCCCGGATCTCTTCCCGGAATCCCGGTGAGCAGCCGGGACCAGGGCTCATACCGCGAGCGGTAGAGGGCATCCGCCTCCACCCGCACATGAAAAAAGAGCACATTGATGTTGAGATCGGAAAAGGCGTCGAGCATCTCGATCCAAATCGCCTTCTGCCGGGCCGGGTCGGTCTCGGTTCCGGGCCAGTCGATATAGCTCACCCAGACCGCGCGAAACTCCCGCACCGGATTGGTAAAGAGCTTTGCGGCAAAATGGATGCCTTGGAGCTGAAAACGGAAGTTGCGCCTTCCCGCGGCCGAAACAAGATCGGCCATAAGGCCGTCCAGTGCGCGCAGATCTGCCACAGGAACGGTAAAGGTCTGCTGAAAGTCGTCGGAACCGCCAGGAGGGCCGCCGGTCTGCACAGGTTTCTGCGGGTCTTTTTGGATCTCTCCCGGGGCCTGATGCATGGCCAGAATATCTTCGACCACCGGAAAACGGTCTCTGTCCGTCCGGATGGTGATGATCGCCTTCACCGGTACGCCATATCCGCTGTTTCGATCTTTCAGTTCGACATGAAAAACCGTCTCCGGATGCGGAATATTCAATGTGGTGAAGCGATCATGATGACCGGGGGCCTTGAAATGAAGAGTATGCAGTGAGGGTTGAGGAAGATCCTCCTGCCGGTTTTCAGCCGAAATAATTTCAGCTTCCGCTTTTCCCGGAGTCTTTTTAAAGGCTTTCCGGGAGAGGTCGATCTTCTGGATCTCATAGGGCAGCCGGATCTCCAGGGGGGTCTCCCCAACATATTCTCCATTCAGCCAGAGGGAGGCCGGGGGATCGCTTTCGACCTGAAGGATCTGCTCTTCTTGAACCATACAGATCTCCTCCACCATCCAGCCCCGATCCTGATAGATCCGGGCGCATCCGGAGGAAAGAATTGTGGACAACAGCAGCAGTAGGATGAGGCAGAGATAGGGTTTTGGGGAGATGCGGCGCTTAGGAGCAGTCGGAAAAACGGTCATGGGTTCTCCGATGGAACAATCAGAATTGAACAATCAAAAAAGGGATCAACCAAAAAAGGGATCAACCGG
>JAABSP010000131.1 GCA_011390345.1 Desulfobacteraceae bacterium | reverse complement strand
TGAGAAATATCTACTCCTTGAACAAATCATTGGGATTCAGGTCATTTTGATTCAAATCATTTTGATTCAGGGCACTGTCATTCAAGTCATTGGGATTCAGGTCACTGGGATTCAAGTCACTGGGATTCAAGTCACTGGGATTCAAGTCACTGGGATTCAAAAGGCTGAGCCCGGCGGCGGAACGATCTCCCGGCAGAGGTTCTCGCCCTTTTCATACCCCTTCACCCAGACCGAAAGATAGGTCTCCACATAGTCGAGCCAGGCCCTGAAGGTGTCGGGGAACTCCGCATGGCGATAGAGGCGGGCCGTGACTACCGCGCTGCCGGCCGCGTAGTGGCGGCAGTCGCTGCAGTCCGTATCCGGCACACAGCAGGAAGCCTCCCGGTCCCAGTTCAGATCGACCCGATACTGGCGGAAGGAGCGGCCCAGCCCCAGATCCTTTGAAGGGTTCATCCTGGGATAGGAGCAGCCGTAGAGATGGTGAAGCCCCTGCCGATGGGTGTGTGCGACGGCATTGTACGGGGAGAAGAGAATCGTTTCCGGAAACCCCTCCAGCAGTTGGAGCATGACCTTTCGGGTATGGCGGAGGGAGAATATCGTGTGTGCCAGGTACCCCTGATATCCCACGGGCCTGGAGAACATGTTGAAGGTCATTTTACAGCCGTTCTCCGAAAGGATTGCCGCTACGTCAAATGCCTCGTCGATGTTCTGGCGGGTAAAGGTATAGACAAAGACGGCCCGGTCATCCCCCCCGTAATTTTCGATCTGCCGGGCCAGCAGGTTCTTCGCGTTCCGCACCCGGAGGCTGGTCTCGTCGTTTCCCCAGACCGAGATATGGATTCTGTAGCCGATCTTCTCTGAAATGGACCGGACCCCGTTGGTCGCGATGGTTCCAAGGGGCATCTCCTCATAACAGACCCTGCAGAGATCCGGCACAAGGGAGGGCTCCGCGCCGGCCAGCACCACATAGGTGATGCCCCGATCCTTCTCAGCCTTCATCAGTGCCCGCCATGCGGCCGGGTCCGGGTTCTCGGCCGCGTGCTGCTTCTCGCCTTCGTAGTAGTAGCAGCCGTCGCACCGGATGTTGCACCGGCGGGTCATGTCATAGGTCGATTCCCGGAGAAAGAAGAATTTCCGAACCTTTTCCCACCGCTCCCGGACCTCGGGGTCGGCCAGGATCTCGGAGAACTTCCAGGGGGGCCGGCGCTTGTCTCCGGAAATGGGCTTTTCCTGCTGCTGCGTCTTCTGCTCGATTGCCGTCATGCCGCAAGCTTTTCTTCGATATAGTCCGCGATCCGGCGGATGGTGGTCAGCTTAGGATAATCATCCTCGTCGATCCGGATGCCGTATTCATCCTGCAGCACCAGCGCGACCGTAGCCAGATCCATGCTGTCGATCCCGACCTCATCCACCAGGTCGATATCCGGCTCGAAGGTCTGGGGGGTCACATCTTCGAGCTTGAGTTCCTCTATCATCACTTCGGCCACCCGAAGCCTGATCTGTTCTTCGTTTGCGCCCATTTATCGCTCTGTCTCCTCTGTTCTTCCGCTGCCGATTCCGGCTATCGTAAATCCCGTTATGGGAATATTTGATCTCCCGTATCCCCTGGAATGGCCGTATCGGCCCGCACGGTTCCGCTGCAGGCCACTTCACCGTTGATCCGGATGGAAAAGTAAAAAGTATCTTTACCCTTCCGGTCCCGGCTGATCCGGATCTCCATAGGATCTTCGGGGCCGATCACCTGTTTGAAGCGCACCCGGGAAATCTCCCGGAGCCGCAGGGGGCTTTTTCCGTCTGAAAGATGGCGTTCAATCGCCTCGCAGACCATCGAAAGCTGGGCGATCCCCGGCAGAACGGGCCTGTCCGGAAAATGGCCGTCGAACCAGCGGGAATCCTTTCCTGTCGAGGCCAGGACCCTTATCTCATCTTCCCCGATTTCGATTTCTTCAAGGGTATGCCACATTCAATCAATTCTGTTCATCGGTTCTGTTCATCAATTCTGTCGATCTGTCCTGTTCACCGAATCAGGTGCTCCCAGAGGGGCCCGGTATATCCCCGTTCATACATCGTGTCGAGAATCCCCGCGGTCTCCTCGCCGCCCCCGCCGATCACCCTGTTCGGATGCCCCTGGGCCCATCTCCGCACCCGCTCGATCACGGCCTCCGGCTCGATGCCCGGGGGCCGATAGAAGACCGGGGTCAGGAGGTTCTCCACCGGGGAGATCTGCCCCTCTCTGACCGCAATCTCATAAAGAGCGGTGTGGGGATAGATGCGCATACCGCAGAAGACAAATAAAACAGTTTTAGGCAGTTTGTCAACATGGGATAGCGTTTCGGAAAGTGTCTCTCCATCTTCTCCGGGGCCGCCCAAGAGCAGATAGTGGGCCGTATGGAGCCCCGCATCGACGGCTGACTTGTGCGCCCCGAAGACTTGGGCCCTCTGAAAAGGCTTCCGATAGGCGGAAAGCACCTGATCCGAAAGGGATTCGGTGCCGAATTCCACATGGGTCAGCCCCGCGTCCGCCAGCTTCGGGTAATAATCTTCCGGCGGCGCAGTCGGTGTGAAAAATCCCCCCCAGGGAATCGAGAGCCCGGCTTTTTGAAACGCGGCTGCCACGGCCGCGCTGTGCTCATAATCGGCATTGAAGGCCGAATCGGTGATGAAAAGATACTTTGCCCCGGCCCGTTCCAGCTCGATTGCGGTCTGTGCCGCTTTTTCCGGATCGATCCGCCGCATCCCTCTTCCCTCCAGATAGGGATAGGTGCAGTAGACGCACCGGAATGGGCAGCCCCGCTTCGACTGGAGGTTGAGCATCCCCCCCTTTTTGAGATAGTACCGGAGATGGGGCGCATCCGGATCAAATCTTCTTTCAAACGAATGTGGCCAGGGCTCGGGCGGTGCAGGGTTGACTTCTTCTCTACAGATCACGCCCGGCAGCCCCCCTGGATCATTTCCCTCCTGCAGAGCATCGACCAGCCCCCGGATCCGTTCTCCCTCTCCGATGATCCCGTAATCGGCCCTGGTAAAGGCCAGCATCTCCCTGGGAAAGATGGCAAACCCGCTGCCTCCCAGAACGATACGGGCATCGGAAATCCCCTGGATTTTCTGCACCAGATCCCGATAGGGCGCTACAAAGCCGGCAGGCCCTGTGATATCGGTGTTGTCAGCATTTCGCAGCGACAGGCCGACAATCTCTGGGCCGAACCCTTGAATCTGTTCCCCCAGTCCATCAGGTCCACTCCATCCACTCCCGTCCACTCCATGAACATCAACCACCCGAACCTCATGAGCCGGTGAAAGCGCCTGCGCCACATAATCAAGACCAATGGGATAAACCGGATAGGGTGCTTTCAAATAATTTGCCGAAATCAGAAGGATTTTCATGGCGTCAGGGCATCACCTCGACAGCCGAAACATGGTGGCCCAGCCCGAGAAGCAGAATCCCCCGCCCATCCAGGCAAAAGAAATCGCTTTCCGCCCCCCATAGCAGAAAACCCTCTTTTACCAGCGAACCCGGAATCTTCCCCTGTTGAACCCAGCTCGACGCCAGCACCGCAGCAACGGCAGAAGCCGCAGCATGTTCTCCTACCGCCTTCCGATAGTCGATCACAGGCCCCGCAAATCCGCTCCTTTCCATAAACCCCCCAAGCTGATCAACCCCCTCTTTTCGAAAATGTGCCGGAATCCCGGCCAGAATCGCGGCAAAATCGGCCTTTATCCGATCCGAACCGCCCAGGGCAGAGATCATCCGATCCAGCAAGGCAGCAATCCCCTCAGAACCAACGGCCCCGGCCCCCAGAAATCCAGGAATCAGCTTGAGCCCCTTTGACGCTTCTCCCGCCGCCCGTTCCAGACAGAACGCCCCGCCCCCGTCGCTCGGCGCGGGATCTTCTCCGACATTCGGATCGAACAGCGGTGAGAGTTCCGGATGATATTCATCCGCAGCCAGCACCAGAAAGGGCCCGTCCTTTTTTTCCGTCAGCATCCCGGCACACATCAGCGCCTGCTCAAAGGAGACATCCCGGCCCGTTGCCGTGATATTGGGCCCCTGTGCCATGAAATGAGCCGCAAGATGCCCTGCAGGCGCGTTATGCACCGAACCGATGAAATCGGTGGGGCCGGCAAACCGCTCCTCCGATTGAAAGAGCTGGGTCAGAAAATCATGGGTTTCCGATAATGGACCCCAGCCGGTCCCCCAGAAGATTCCGGACGGCGGCCCAGACAAAGGATCTTTCTCTTCTGCCGCTCTCCATGCCCGCATTCCGAGTGCGAGGGCCAGCCGGGGCAGCCGCTTCATCCGCCGCGCGACACCGGGAGAAAGCCCCTCCGATATCTCCGAAAGGGAGAGCTGACCCCGGCAGTCTCCGGACCGTTCAAGCTGATCCAGCGTACTGGTAAAATCTCCGGCTCCGGTGAAACATGCCGTTCCCAGTATTCGAAACGCGAGGCCTCCTTTTTGATCTATCCGATCTTTGCCGCTCTTCCCTTGTGCCCGGCCATCACTTCCTTGAGCCCGGCCCAGCAGGATCGAAGCATTGTTCCCGCCGAACCCGAAGGTGTTGGAAAGTGCGGTGCGGATATCCTTTCGAACCGAAGAAGCTATCGGCCGCGGCCCGATCTGCGGGTCCGCCGTTTTCCATCCGACATTCCCCGGCATAACGCTCTCTTTTATGGCCAGCGCACAGAGAATGGCTTCGGCCGCGCCTGCTGCCCCTAAAGAATGCCCCAAAGCCCCTTTGACAGAGGAGATCGGCGGCCCCTCCTCTCCGAAGACGGCCTCGATCGCAATCCCTTCGGAAAGATCATTGTCCCGGGTTCCGGTTCCGTGGAGGTTGATATACTCCACATCATCCGGGGAAATCCCTGCATCGGCCATCGCGTCCCTCATTGCGGCCGCGGCCCCGATCCCCTCGGGATGGGGCGTCGTGGGATGATACGCATCGCAGGAGAGCCCGCAGCCCATGATCTCGGCCAGTGCATTCTCCGGCGGCTCAGACCCTCCCTGCAGCAGTAGCATGGCCCCGGCCTCCCCCACCGACATCCCCCGCCTGTCCCGGTCAAAGGGCTTTGCCCCCTCCGGGTCGATCAACTGCAGGGATTTGAACCCGTGAAAGGTTAGCCGGCAGAGGCAGTCCGCGCCGCCCGCCAGTACCCGGTGCGCCTTTCCGCTCCGGATCAGTTCCAGCGCAATCTTTAAAGCAGCGGTTCCCGAAGAACAGGCCGTCGAGATCGTAAGCTGAGGCCCGGTGCATCTGTAAGCATCGGCAAGCAACTGCGCCACTGTTCCCAAGCCGTGATATCGAAACCGGTCCGGCTCCCGCACCCCCTGCTTCAGCAGCTCTTCGGTCAGCAGCATCCCGCCGGTAGTCGTTCCCACGATCACCGCATCCGGCGGATCGGAAACCCCCTGCATGGCCTCACTGGCCGCGATCAGTGCCAGTCGATGGGTCCGTGGAAGATAGCCCTTTTCAAAACGGTCCCGGATCTCTCCGACCGGCATCGGGTTGGGCGCGGAAAAAAGGGTCAACGGCCCGATCCCGCAGGTTCCCTCTTTCATTGCTGCCCGATGTGCTGCAATCCCCTCACCGGCCGCGGAGATCATCCCCGCACCCGTTATAAAGACCCGAACGCCCGTCAATTCAGGGCTTCCCCCCGCTTCTGATGGATATATAGGGCCAGCGCATCGAGGCTGGCAAAGACCTTCTCCCCCACATCCTTGCTCTCGATCCTCACCCCATAATCCTTTTCGATCATCATCACCAGCTCTAAAACATCGATCGAGTCGATCCCCAGCTTACCGCCCACCAGTTGTTCCTCCGCGTCGATCTCTGCCGGGGTGATGTCGATCAGGTTGAGCGTATCCACCATCTTTATTTTCAGTTCCTCTACAAGCTTTTCCATATCAGCGTCCGTTTCGGGATTATCTTGAAAATGTTGATGCTTTACAGCACCCGGGAATTGATGTACAAATAAAACTTTTAAAAGTGGGAGATTCTATATTCTTTTCCGCGGGTTTTCAATCCCTTTTTGAAGTGTGGGGAAAAGTAGTGGATGGTGGATGGTGGATGGTGCGGCGTGGATAGTGGCTGGTGAAGGGTTTTTAAATCCTGTTTTAAGTATCTGGAAATAACAGAAATTCAGGGGCCCGAATATGGACCGGAAAATGGAGCCGATCGACATCGAAAAGCTCATCCCCCACCGGGGGGCCATGAAACTGATCGAGACCGTGGTCGAGGTGCGGGAGAAAGGGGCAGTGACCCTGTCGGTTGCAAAGACGGACTGGCCCCTGTCGGACGGGGAGACGGTTCATCCGCTGGTCCTGATAGAGCTTGCGGCCCAGACATCGGCCGTCTCAATCGGCTGGAAGGATCTCCAGGAGGGGAAAGGGTTCAACACTCAGGGCTTTCTGGTGGGGATCAAAAGGGCGCGCTTTCCCGGAGAGCGGATACGGGTCGGCTCCCGGATCATCACCGATGCAGCGGTTGTCTTTGAAATGGAGAACTATACCGAAATCCTTGGGACATCCCGAATAGATGGGGAAAAGGCCGGTGAAGGGCCCATCGCGGAAATCACCCTGCAGGTGGTGCGGACCGGCCAAGGGGAAGAATCATAGTCTGTTTTCAAGCAAGGAGATAGGAGCCCCATATGGTAGAATCAAAAAGAGCCCTGGTCACGGGCGGAAGCCGCGGCATCGGCAGGGCCATCGCGCTGGAACTGGCCGGAGCCGGATACCATGTGATCGTCAACTACCTGTCCGGCAAGGAGGCCGCGGAAGAGACCCTGGCCGCAATCCGGGAATCGGGCGGATCGGGCGAGATCATCGGATTCGACGTGACCGACAGCAAAGCGG
The DNA here is from genome assembly GCA_011390345.1 of Desulfobacteraceae bacterium. Taxonomy (GTDB): domain Bacteria; phylum Desulfobacterota; class Desulfobacteria; order Desulfobacterales; family JAABSP01; genus JAABSP01. The sequence goes on along the minus strand of JAABSP010000131.1, from coordinate 3,978 downwards.
CCGAAACGGCAATGGAGACCCTTCTCTTCGAAGATGCTCCTCTGGAGATTCTGGTCAACAACGCGGGAATCGCGGCCGACGGCCTTTTCATTATGATGCCCGAATCGGACTGGGACAAAGTCGTGGCAACGACGCTGAAGGGCTTTTACAACGTCACAAAACCGGCATTGAAGGCGATGGTTCCCCGAAAAAGGGGCGCGGTGGTCTCCATCGCATCGGTGGCCGGGATCATGGGCAACCGGGGCCAGGCAAACTATGCCGCGGCCAAGGCCGGCCTCATCGGCGCGAGCCGCTCCGTGGCATCTGAAGTCGCGCGCCTCGGCATCCGTGTCAATGTCGTGGCCCCCGGGCTCATCGAGACCGGGATGATCGAAAAGGCGCCGGTGCAGCAGATCAAGTCGATGATCCCCATGAACCGGATCGGGAAGCCCGAAGAGGTGGCAAAGACCGTCCGTTTTCTCTGTTCCGATGATGCCTCCTACATCACGGGACAGGTGATCTCCGTCAACGGAGGGATGTTTTGAAAAAAGAGATTTTGAATGTCGCGGCCATTGCCGCAGCCCTTTTCTGCATCGGATGGGCCGACAGCCTCGAAGGGTTGAAACTTGAGGCCGGAAAGATCGAAAGCATCGAGACCGCCTTTATCCAGGAGAAGCACCTTTCCATATTGAAAAAGCCCCTGCAGTCCAGAGGAATGCTCTATTACAAATCCCCGGATTCCCTGCGCTGGGAATATACCGCGCCCGTGGAAATCATCCTTCTGATGCACAACGGAAAGGCCGAGCGGTACCTCAAGACCGAGGACGGAAAGCTGGAAAAGGATAATTCCGCAAGCCTTCCCATCATGGAGACGGTGCTGGAGGAGATCGGGGGCTGGCTCAAAGGGGAATTTGAAAAAAATCCCTATTTCACCGCGCAATTGAGGCCCGGAAGAGAGATCCTCCTCACACCGAAGGAGGACGCGATGGAGGCCGTGATCGAAAAGGTGGTTCTCTACCTCTCGGATCGGCCCGGCATTCTGGAAAAGGCCGTGATCTACGAAAGCGAAGACTCCTATACAAACCTGATCTTCGAGGATGCGGCCCTCAATCCGCAGCTCGACGACTCGATATTTACAAAGGTCCGATGAAGCCGAAATTTCAAACGATCCTCTCTTTTTTTCTTCTGGCGGGAATCCTGAACGGATGTGCAACGCTGCCGGAGATCACGCCCCTATCCTTGAACAGAGCGGGCAGACTGGAAACGGCCTGCAAAGAAGTCTTTCCCGATGGCCCCCGGCGCTTTGTCCATTCGGTGGAGATGACGGCTCCCGGGGGCCGCAAAGGGCTCATGATGGGCGTCATCCTCCTGCACCCCCAAGATCGCTCCATCGAAGCGGCCATGATGACCGTCGAGGGGCTGGTGGTCTTTCAGGGAAGAAGCAACAAAGATGGGAAGACCGAAATCGAACGGGGGCTGCCGCCCTTTGATGCCGAAGAATTCGCGCAGGGGCTGATGGATGATATCCGTCTCATCTTCTTCGAACCGGAACCCGGCCCTGCGGCAACGGGAATTTCCGAAGCGGGAGAGCCCCTCTGCCGATACCATCCCAAGCCGTCGGAAACCGTGGATGTGATCCCCGATCCTGAAACCGGTCTCTGGCAGGTGAATCAGTATTACAGAGGAAGAGTGAAACGGATCGTCCGTGCATTTCCCGCAGCCGATGCCGAGGAAGAGGAAAGTCCCGCGTTTCCCGGCAGGCTGGAACTGGAGACCCGGGGGATTGCAGGATACCATCTGAAAATGAAATTGATCGAAGCCGAAAAGATCGAAGCCGAAAAGATCGAAGCCGAAAAGATCGAAGCCGAAAAGATCGAAGAGTAAAGATTTATGAGATTCAAGCTGATCTATCCCAAGTGGCCCAAGCTCTCGGGCCAGACCGAGTTCCACCTGCCGCCCCACGGCCCCGTGGTCTTTGCCGCGACCCTTCCCGATGATGTGGAGGTGGAATTCATCGACGAGAACCTGGAGCCGGTCGATTTCGACGATCCGGTCGATTTTGTCGGGATCTCCATGATGCTTACCACTCAGGTGAAGCGGGGGTGGGCCATCGCGGACCAGTACCGGCGCCGGGGGATTCCGGTGATATTCGGCGGGATCGCGACCATGCTCCACGCGGCGGAGACCGGAAAACATGCCGATGCGGTATTTCTGGGGGAGGCCGAGGGCCGGATGGAGAAGGTCTTTGCCGATTTCAGGGCCAAAAACCTTCAGCCGGTCTACGACTATCTGGAGCAGCGCCCCCCCATCGAAGCTGTGGGCACAGCCCGCCGGGAGATTTTGAAGCGGGAGCTGTACAACTACAAAGGCGTCCAGATGTTCGACCTGGTACACGCCTCCCGGGGCTGCCGGTTCCACTGCTACCCCTGCGCGGTGGCCTATCTCGGGGGCCGGAAGTTCCGGCCCCGGCCCATCGACAAAACAATCGAAGAGATGGCCGCGATCGACAACAACCGCCTATTTCTGGTGGACAACTCCCTTGCCCAGGATACCCAGTGGGAAAAGGATCTCTTCAAGGAGATGATCTCGCTGAAGAAGAAGTGGTGCAGCCATCCCATCGAAGATGACCCGGAAGTCCTCGATCTCGCGGCCCGGGCCGGGGCCTGGTACGTCTATCAGGCGGTCTTCGATACCTCCGACTACATCCGAGAGCGGATCAGGCGATACCACGACCACGGCATCGCAGTCGAAGGAACGATCCTTCTAGGGCTGGACAGCCACACCGAAGATGAGATCCGCCGCCTCATCGACTTCCTCCTGGAGATCGACCTGGATCTTGCCGAGTTCACGGTGCTGACGCCCTTCCCACACACCAAAGCCTTCGACGATCTACACCGGCAGGGCCGGATTCTCTCCTATGACTGGGACCAATATTCCGCGGACCGGGTGGTCTATCAGCCGAAGCACATGACCCCGGAGCGGCTTCAGGAGCTGTTCCGGTATGCATGGGACACGTTTTACGAGAAGGACTCCCAGGTGATTCGGATGTATAAGCTCTACCAGCAGGTCATCAGGAAGGAGATGGACGACGGAACCTATCGGGGGAGGGATCGGCAGTTGGCGGGGCAGGCGTTTGGAAGGAGAGTTGACAAATGAAAAGTCGGATTTGGCTCTCTTATGAACTTGGTCTTCGCGGGGATTATGAGGGGCTGTATGCATGGCTGGATCAAAATGATGCAAAGGAATGCTGTGATAATTTAGCGTTTTTGGAATATGAGCATGACGGAGAGCTGCTTCATAGTCTAAAAAAAGAGATGGAAAATGCGTTTGAGATCAGCAAAAAGAGTCGATTTTATGTCATCTTTCGTGATCATGAAACAGATGAATTGAAGGGCAAATTCATTTTCGGCAGTAGAAAGGCGCCCCGGTGGAAAGGGTTTGCTTATGACGGACAGGATGAAGAGGATGTGATGTAGGAATTGTTTGGTTTACGAGATTAACAGACTGAAAAAAATGATAAAGACCAGGATATGCACCCCGATGATGATCAGCCGATGCCGATGATAGACTTCATTCATCTTCTGGAGCCGGCGCAGCCCCCCGAAAATCCGTCGGATTCTGTCCAGAGGCAGATACCGTTCATTGTCCGAAGGGGAGCTGCTCTGAAATGCAAACGATGGATAAAGCTCATAGGGAACCCCCTGCCAGGATTTCTGCGCCAGACCCTGGGCAAATTTCCGGTTTAAAATACAGGCATGGGTCAGACTCCGATACCGGATCTTTTGTACCGACGGATACGGCGTGGAGCGGCTCCCTTTGACCATGCATCCCAAAAAGAGCATATGCCAATCCTTATCGACCTTCATGAAGTCGATGCCGTTTTCCAGTAGATTTGGATCAAATCGGTCGAAAACGATGTCGTCTTCGAAGATGAGGATCTGCCGGGCTCCGGCTGCAAGCCCTTTTCGGATGCACTCCATGTGGGATTCATAGACCCCC
>JAABSP010000130.1 GCA_011390345.1 Desulfobacteraceae bacterium | reverse complement strand
TCCGCATCTGCAAGCCCCTGGGGGATTGCGCGACAATCACCTATGACAGCGCCGGCCTGCCCATCGAGATGGTCGATTTTGCCGGGAACCGCACCGTCAACACCTTTGATGCGGAGGGGGACCTCATCACCGTGACCGATGCGGAAAACCGCGTCACCCGATTCGACCATGATGATCTGGGCCGCGTGATCCAGATGACAAAGCCCCTGGGCAATGCCTACGCCTACACCCATGATGAGAACAACAACCTGATCGCGGTGGACGGCCCCCTCGGTTTCCACCTGGAATTCGGCTATGATCCCAACGACAACCTCATCATGAAGATCGACCCCAACGGCGGGATGCTCTCTTATGCCTACGACCCGTCGGACCGGCTGACCCGGGTGAAAAACCAGTTGGGCATCGATGCCGCGGCCTATTCCTACGGTTCCATGAACGAGCTGACCGGTTTCATGGATGGACGCAGCCGCTCCTGGAGCTATCAATACGACGAAATGCTGCGGGTGACGGACATCAACGGCCCCCTGGATACCCATTTCCAATATCAGTACAACCCCGTCGGCAGAATCACCGACTGGACAGATGCCAATGGGATCATCACTCACCTGGAATACGACGGACTCTACCGGCCCGAAATGGTGATCCGCAACTTCAGACCCGCATTCGGCCAAACATCCGATACCAATGTGACCACGACCTTCACCTATGACCTGCTGGGCAACATCCTCACCATGACCGACCCGGATCAATATACCACCACCTTCACCTATGACCTCCAGGGGCGGCGGGTCCGAAAGCAGGATGCGGAACAGTTCGAGTGGGAGTACACCTATGATCCCATGGACAACCTGATCGAGGAGATCAACGCCCGGAACCAGAGTACCCGGTTTGCCTACACCCGGACCTATCAGTTGCAGAAAGTGACCAATCCCGAAGGCCACGAAAGGCTTTTTGAATATGACCGCAACGGAAACCCGGTCCGGGCCCGGGATGCAAACGGCATCTGGAGCCAGTTCGACCATGATCTGCTGGATCGCCGGATCCGGGCCGTCCGGAGCTATTCCCCCGGCGGGATTTCCGGATCGGATGTCAACGTCGTTACCGAATACGGTTACGACATGGCCGGGAACCTGATCTCCCTGATCAATCCGAGAGGTTTCAATGCGACTATCCAGTATGATCCAGTCCACAGAAGAACGGAGATCTTCGATTACGAAGACGGCCGGACCCGCTTCACCTATGACGAGGTGAACAATCTGCTGACGGTGACAGACCCCATGAACAACACGACCGCCTATGAATATGACAACCTGAACCGGCTGGTCAAAGTCACCAATGCGGAAAACGAGGTCGAGCAGTATGCCTATGACAAAATGGGCAACCGCACCGCCCGGATCGAGGCCGATTCGACCATTACCCGATACGGATTCGATGCCATCTACCGGCTCAACCGGGTGACACAGAACTTCCGAAACGGCTACCCCTCCGGCAACGACGTCAATGTCCTGACCCAGTATGCCTACAACCGGAGAGGACTGCTGACGGAGATCATCAATGCCAACGACGCGGCAACGGATTTTGAATACAACGGCGCGGGCCGGATGATCCGGGAGAGCGATCCGCTGGACAATGAATGGCAGTACGAGTATGACGGCATGGGCAACCGGATATACCGGATGGATGCCAACGGCGATCCGGCCACCTATGAATACTATCCCGATGACATGCTCGCGGCGATCCGGTATGCGGACGGCACTTCCGTGGCGTATGAGTATGACCCGAACAACAACCGGATCAGCATGGACGACCGGCTCGGCGCGACCTTGTGGGAGTATGACCGGATGAACCGGGTGGTGGAACAGGATGATCCTTTTGACCGCACCCTTCTGTACGGTTATGATCCGGCCGGCAACCGAACCGAGATCACCTATCCGGACGGCAACCAAGTCTTCTATACCTACAGCCCCAACAACCGGATGGCCTCCATGACCGATCCCGCGGACGGCGTGATCCGCTACACCCGGGACAAGGTGGGCAATATCCTGCACATCGAAAACCCGAACCTGACCGAGACGAACCTCTCCTATGACCGGGTCTATCGGACTCTGACCATAGAGAACCTGCAGGAGCGGGGACAGGGGCTCAACAGCGCGTTCGAATACACCTACAATGTACTCGGCCATGTGACCCGGGTTGTGAAGGATTACGGAATGGGCAATCCCGAGACCGTCACGGAGACCTACATCTACGACGGACTCCATCGCCTGGCCGCCGCGGTGATCGACCCGCTGAAGAATAACCGGGAGCCGGTACGGATGGTCTATGCATATGATCCCGTAGGCAACCGTCTCTCCTGGGTTTCCAATGATGACCTCTCCACATCCACCCCCTATGACGGCTTCTTCAGGGCCTACGCCTACAACGACGCGAACCAGTTGCTGACGGTGGAGACCGATATGGAACAGGACAACTACGACAGCACCGCGACCTTTGAATACGATTTCAACGGCAACCGGGTAAACCGGCTGGTCATGAAGCGCAATGCCATCGAGCGGAACACGGCCTATGGATTCGATCCGGAAAACCGGCTGGTTTCTGTATTGGAGAGCAAGTACAACGGAAATAATACCAACCCGACGACCTTCACCGATGCTTTGGTGCCGGAGCCGGATACGAGCCTGTTCGGCGACGAGGACTGGGTCGATCCGCTGCCCCGGGGGAATGACAAGGAGAAAGGAAAGTCCGGAAAGGGCAAGAATGGGACCGAAAGCGGAACCGGCGACGGTGTGCAGGCGGACAACGGCCTGGATTCTCCGGTTCTGATCGGTGAAAATAATGTAGAGGGAACGCTGACGACCTTGGAATACGACGGAGGTGGTCGGCGTCTGGCGAAGATCTTCGATACCAAGGTCGATCCGAATACCGGGATTCCCCAAGGACACGCCGGAAAGACGCGGCTGGAATATGTCTTTGATGGGCTCAATCCGGTGGCGGAATATTCCATGAACAACAGACAGCAGTATAACTTTTACCGGGGGGCAATGGGAAGGATTGCCATGCGCCAGAAATTCAATTCGGGAAGCCCCGGACAGCGGTACTGGTATCACTATAACGACAAAGGCGATGTGGCCGGACTGACCAAGCACAACGGCAACTCCACCCACAATTACCATTATGATCCGTATGGGGCCATCATTCCGGATACAGGGGCCTTTGATGATCCGCACAACCATTATACGTTGACGGGCAAGGAGTTCGACGAGAAGACCGGGCTGGTCTGGTTCGGCGCAAGGCACTACGATCCTACGGCAGGTGTCTGGATCACGCAGGATATGTACAGAGGAAATCTGCTGTTGCCCGGAACCTTGAATCGATATGAATACCTGGCTCAGAATCCTGTCAACTATGATGATCTGTTCGGCTTTACCTATTCGCTGGATGAGATGCGGGATCTTCAGGAGCGGCTGAACAACTATGAGGATTATCTGGGTCAATTGCTTCGGGAACTCCAGTACCATGATAATGCAGAGCCGCCTTGGTTGTTCTTCAATGACTATCTGGATTGGCTCCGGGAAGGAGAAGATCTGGAGAACCTGATAAATGCAGCCGGTAATGCGTACAACGAGACAAAGCAGGAGCTGGACAGCTATATCCGGCCGCCGTTGAACAATATGGACAACGGAAGCTTCTATGAGTACAAAGATAGCGGGTTGTCGGGCGTTCAATACAAGTGCGGCGGTCATATGGGTGTCGATCTGATCGGCGGCGCCGGCACGGAGATCTTTGCGCCGGAACCCGGATACATCGTATCCTACGGCTGGAACGACTTTGGCGGGGGCTATACAATGGAGTACAAAGGCGATAGCGGCCACACTTATATCTTTGCCCATCTGGAAAGAGATGAGGATTTGTCAGCGAAAATTGACAAGGGAGAAGAAATCAGCTTCGATGATAATAATAATAGGGTCATTGCCAGAATAGGGCCGACTTATGCGGGGGAAGGGAGTACAGGGCCTCATCTGCACCTGGGGATCAAAGGCCCCGGACAATGCGACAATGAATGCGACCCGTATATCGATCCCGGGGCACTGTTTGCCATCGAAAACTATGGACAATAGAAATCGATTCGACCGGATTCCGATATACACCATTCGGTTCTTGCCATTGTAATCGGTAAATGAAGCCCAAAGAGTTCAGGGGGAAACAGGGCGCAAAACCCTCAACTCCCTGAACTCCTCCTTTTGAAATCACATTTCTTTTAAAAAATGGGCGTATCTGCTGGCCGGGGGGACATCATGACCTCTTACAGCCCTGCAAATACGCCCTCGGCTTCCCGAATTCCGATCTCCCCTCCATTCTTTTGGTTGACATTCCCCCGCAGATATGCAATTGATCTGCTATTCCGTGGCCGAAAACCCTGTTTGACTTCCAATTGCCGAAAGCGCTTTTTGAGGAGGCCGGATGAAGAAGAACAACGAACAGCGACAGATGGAACGGTTTTCCCTGGAACTCCCTTCTCAGATTTTACTTGACGACGGGGAGGATACCCTTGAACTGGAAACCGAGAACGTCTGCGCGGGCGGCGCGTTTTTCAAAACCGATCAGATCCTCCCCGAAGGCACGGAGGTAAAGCTCGAGCTGGTCATCCCACTGGACCGGCTGAAGATGCTGGAGGGCCGCCAGACCCTGGTTCGCCTGACGGGAAAGGTGATCCGCACCGAATCCGGGGGCATGGCCATTCAATTCGGAAAGCAATATCGGATGGTCCCCCTGAAAACCGAAGAACCGGCATCGAACCATTCCGACAAGGGGTAGCTGACATGGCGGCTTTGGAAAAGAAGAAGAGCATTGTCTATGTGATCGGGAGCAACGGCCTGCAGAACCGGCTGCTTGCGGGGCTGATCCAGGAGAACACCGCGCTGGAATGCCGGTGCAAAACCGACTTGAATCCCCTGACCATTGCCGAGGCACAGGCCCAACTCAAAAGCCTGCTTCTCATCGACGGCGGCGCGGAGGAGAACCTGATCAGGGTCTGCAGCCGCCCCGAAATCGAGACCGGGATCAGGAGTCCCGGGTTCTATCTCGCGTTTTTCAATGTGGTCAAAAACGGGGATTGCGAAATGGATCTGGTCCGCAAGGGCATCCGGGGCATCTTCTATGCCAGCGATCCGCCCGAGCTTATGGCAAAAGGGGCCCAGGCGATTTTGAAGGGGGAACTCTGGTATCGGAGAATGGTGCTCTCCAAGTGCCTTTTGACCGACATGAAAGACGGCGGGAATATTTATTCTGAAGATATGCCCGTATTGACCCCCCGGGAGCGGGAGATCATCCTGATGATCGCGGCAGGCGATAAGAACCGGGAGATCGCGGACGCCCTCTGCATCAGCCTTCACACCGTAAAGACCCACACCCACCGAATCTATAAGAAAATCAACGTCTCCAGCCGACTTCAGGCCGCTTTTTGGGCCGCCAGGTATATCGAGAAGTAGCAGCGGTATGACCGTCGAAAACAGCACTGTACGGGAATCCCCCTGTCATTGTCGAAAAAGACCTTCCTTCGGGGATTGCCGTCCCGGTCCACTAGTTTGGGGTCGGGATAAACCATCAGAATTGACAATGATCCCCATTTGGGCTACATTGATTTCAAAACACAGGAGGCAAGCCATGGGGAAAACATCCACAGTAAGCGCCCGAATCGAACCCGGCCTGAAAGAGAATGCAGAGCAGATCTTCCACCGGCTTGGGCTGACGGCTACACAGGCAATCACCTTATTCTATAAACAGGTTGAATTGCGCGAAGGATTGCCGTTCGATGTCGTCATTCCGAACAGGATCACGCGTCAGACCTTTGATGATACAGATGCCGGACGCAACCTGATTGTCTGCAAAGACACAGAAGATATGTTCGACAAACTCGGCATCTGATGCTCACGCCGGTATATGCACGGCAGTTTGAACGGGATACCAAGCGGATGAAGAAGCGTGGAAAAAACATGGAAAAACTCAGAATCATCATCCGTTCTCTTGTTTCTGAAGAAGCGCTCGACCCCATCCACAGGGATCACAAATTGACCGGCAACTGGAAGGGGCGAAGAGAATGCCACATCGAATCCGATTGGTTGCTGATTTACAAAACAGAACCGGATCGAATCATCTTCGAACGCACGGGAACCCACGCGGATCTGTTTTAAAGACCAATGCCTCACAGACTACCATTCAGAGGCAGCCCCATGACCATCGAAAACACCAACGGACGGCAAATCCCCCCCACCCATCCCGGTGAAATGCTTCGGAAGGACTTTCTGCCCGACTACGGCCTGACCACCGCCTCCCTTGCTGATGCATTGGGCGTATCCCGGCAGACCGTCAATGAACTGTTGAAGGAGCGGCGGTCATTGACCCCGCTGATGGCCCTGCGCCTCTCCCGGCTCTTTGGGAATTCGCCGGAATTCTGGCTTCGCGCCCAACAGGCCAGGGACATTTGGGAGACGGAAAGAAGATTTCAAAAGGAGATGGCGCAGATCCGCTCCCTGAAGCCGGCCTGAGGGAGAACTATTCAATCTCTTCGGGTGTCATTGTTTCGAGATACAGCGAAATCGCCTCCTTCATATTCCCGAGCACCTCATCCAGCGTATCCCCCTGAGAGTGACATCCTTCCAGTTCAGGACAAAAGGCATAGAAGCCATGTTCATCCTTTTCAATGATTGTATTGAACTTATAGGGCATGCTCCCTTCTTGAAAGCAGCAAAGTCATTATCAGCCATTCAAACCAGCCCGGCGCGGATTCGATTTCAACCCGAAACCCTCCAGAATCGCATCCATCTCTTCAATATACCGGTCATCCGCAATGACGGCAAAGTCCCTCGACCCTTCAAAACGGGAATTGTATTTCGCCTTGGCCTCAAAGAGGCTCATTTGCGCCGAGCCCTTCTTCGGTATCTCCTTTTTACTCACATAATCCCCCATCCGCTCCAGCCCTTTGGAAAACCGTTTGATGATGTGGCAGATCGCCTCAGAGCTGTTGTCAACCCCGACAAACCTTCTCTCTAGTTGAGCTGCGACATCCAGCGTGGTCCCGGACCCCGCAAAACAATCCATGACCAGATCGCCCATATCCGAAGAGGCTTCCACGATCCTTTCCAGAAGACAGGGGTTTTTCTCCGTGGGATACCCGGTAATTCGGATACTCTGGTTCAACGAATCCTGAACATCCAGCCAAATGTCCTGTACGGGAATCCCCCTGTCATTGTCGAAAAAGACCTTTCTTCTGGGATTGCCGTTCGCGGACCAGTAGATATCCCCCTTCGCATCCAGTTCCGTCAGTTTCCGGGGCGTATACTGCCAGTGCTTTCCGGGCGGCGGCATCATCCCTTTCCACGGCTTTCCGGTCTCGCCGTTTCGCGTGCCCGGCGCATGGATCGGCACTTTCTTATACCGCCTGCCCGTCTTTTCATCCACACAGGGATATTCCTTCAGGATCTTCTCTTCGGCCCACGGCGCGGCCGGCCTGTGCCAGGTATAATTGTCGGTTTTCGAATAGAACAGGATATAGTCGGAGATATTGCCGTAGGTTCGGGTAGTCGAATTTTTGTTGCTGCACTTCTTCCGGGTGATTGTGCCCCTGTAGTTTTTCGCGCCGAAAATCTCATCCATGATCACCTTGATCTGAAAGGTCATATTTCCATCCAGATGAACATAGATCGACCCGTTTTCGGACAGCAGCTCCCGCATCAGGATCAGCCTTCTTCGCATGAATTCCAGATAATGGCTGCCGACCAGATCATCCCTGTAGGAGCTTTTCTGGTTTCGGGACTGAAAGACGCTGTTCGTGCCGTAGGGCGGATCGATATAGATCAGCTTTACCGTTCCTCTGAATCCCTCTTTGTGCAGCAGATGCTTCAGCACATCGAGGTTTTCGCCGTAATAGAGCCGATTGGCCATCTCCTGGTTCAGGACAGAGGAATAACGAAATTCCGGCAACCCCTTTAAAAGGGCATCTTCCGGCATTTTTCCGGGGTAGGAGATCTCAAAGGAAAAATCTCCCGCGTATTCTTCACCCGATATGATCCGGGCATCTTCGGTCCACTTGTTTGCAGTAATTCCTGTTGCCATCAGCGATACAACCACTCCCTGGTGATTCTTTCCAGAATCATTCTCAATGTCACCACCATGATGTCATCGGAACGCTCTTCCAGATAACTGTAGTCATCCCACATGGAACCCAGCAGAAGACCGGGTCCGTCATTGACGAAGATGATCTTCGTTCTCAGATCCTTTCCCATCGCATATTTCAGCACTTCTCTTGCAGCATGGTTGTAACCGCCTGTTCGATCATCTTCCTGTGCGCCGCCGCGATCCGAGTCGTATCTGGCAAATCCCACCGCCAGAATCACATCTCCCTCTTTGATGATAAAATCAGCGGGCCTGTCCGGCTTTGGATAGCCTTCAAAGACCTCCCCCAGCAGGATATCCCGCCCCGCACGTTCTGGCCCCAGGATATCGTATTCGGGAAACTTCTCCCGCAGAAGCGCAAACATCCGCTCGGTCAGGTCATATCCTTTTTTGCCCCGGTCCTTGTATTCCCACAACACCGCACAAAGCGCCTCATCCGGCATGGGGCGTGATGAAAAAGCCCGCTGCACCTCGACAATCGGCCTGAAGTCCCTGCCGAACCTCTCACAGATCCATTGGGCATTGCTCTTCTTTTTGAGCATCTCCACCGGCGTGTTCGGGCTCACATATTTCCGGAAGACCCTTGCCAGTTGAATCCGCATCCAGGGTTGCGGGACTTCTGCGGTCTGAAGAAAAAGCCGGGTGGAACTTTCCGATGATTTGAGCAGTTGCCCGAAAAGCTCCAGAACCGGCTGATAAAGATTGCAGGCATCGATCAGGATGTCCGGGTAAAACTCACCTGTTGCAAGTGTGATCCAGTTTGCGCCGTCCTCTTTGTAATCTCTGAAGCTTCTGCTGTGGGCCATTTTCTCCGTCTGCTGCTGTTTGAAAATCCTGCACCTTCACTCATCCCATGAAGGCATCCTGTTTTCAGCATACATTGACACAAAACAGGGCTTGGATCAACCTTTTCCCTCACCCTTCCTTTTGATTGACTTTCCCCCGAAGATATGCAATGTATCGAATCGGATCATCAAAAACGAAATGAAAAATGGATATGCGCACAGAATGAGAAATGGATCAATTGATGCTGTTTGAAAAAAAAGAAGAAGGTTATCTCACCTTAAAAGAGGCAAGTGCCTGGGCGTCAGAGTATATCGACCGAAAAATCAACATTTCGAACATCTCCTATCTGCTGCAGTACGGCAGAATCAAAAAATACGGATGCAACGGCACGACGCTGATCAACCGGGAAGAGTTGAAGGGGTATTACGACTCGTATGACAAAGAAGAACAATGGAAGGAAAAACTGGGCAGTGACCTGAACTGGAACCTCTCTTTTTCGGAATACAGAGAATCGGAAAGGACAAAACACGTCCATCGGCTGCATTCTTACAAGGGAAAATTCATTCCGCAACTGGTGGAGTACTTTCTCGACGCCCACACGGATGAATTCAAGCGGGAAATCTTCTTCAAAAAAGGGGATATCGTTATAGACCCCTTCTGCGGAAGCGGAACTACGCTTGTGCAGGCCAATGAATCGGGAATCCATGCCGTGGGCGTAGATGTGTCCGTCTTCAATGCTTTGATCAGCAATGCCAAAGTAAAAAAACATGATATCGATGAACTCGAGAACGCGGTTCAGCGGCTGACTTCCCGTTTGATGGAATTTCAGAAGGAAAAGAAGAATATACCCTTTGAAGAAGATCTGCTTTCCGACCTTTCCGAATACAACCGGACCCATTTTCCCTCGCCGGAATACAAGAGAAAAGTGATCCAGGGAAAAATCAATGAAAAGGAATACGCAAAAGAGAAAGAGACCGCTTTTTTAAGGGCATATGATGACCTGGTGAAAAAATACGGTATCAAGATCCGGCAGGATGCGGATGGTACCTTTATGGACAAGTGGTTTTTATTTCCGGTAAAAGAAGAAATCGACTTTCTGTTCAGCGAGATCCAAAAGATAGAAGACCCGGATATCCGGCAGTTGTTGTCGATCATATTGAGTCGAACGGTTCGTTCCTGCCGGGCAACGACTCATGCAGATCTGGGGACACTGAAAGATCCTGTGACGGCGACCTACTACTGCAAAAAACACGGCAAAATCTGCAAGCCGATCTTCTCTGTCAAAGGCTGGTGGCTGCGCTATACCAAAGATACCGCACAGCGCATCACCCAGTTCAACAACTTGAGGACAAAAACCCACCAGATCTGTCTGACGGGAGACAGCAGAACCATCGACATTTATTCGGAATTAGAGCGCGAGAAACCGGAACTGGCAAAGAAACTGTCCGAAGGGAAAGCAAAGGGAATCTTCTCCAGTCCGCCCTATGTGGGCATCATCGACTACCATGAACAACACGCCTATTCCTATGAAATTCTGGGTCTGGACCGGAAGGATGAACTGGAGATCGGCCCCCTTTCCAATGGGCAGGGGAAAGCGGCCAAAGACGCATACAGCGAAGGCATTGCAGATGTATTGAAAAACTGCAGAAATTTCCTTCAGGAGGATTATGATATCTTTCTGGTGGCCAATGACAAACACGACCTCTATCCGGAGATCGCGGAACTTGCAGATATGAAGATCGTGAATCGGTATAAACGGCCAGTGCTGAATCGGGTGGAAAAGGACAGATCCAATGCGTATTCAGAGATCATCTTTCATCTAAAGGATAAATAATGGCGCTGTCAAAAGAGCAGAAGTTCACTTCAAAGCCGGCTTTCCGCAGCAG
>JAABSP010000129.1 GCA_011390345.1 Desulfobacteraceae bacterium | reverse complement strand
AGATGGAGTGCATGGATTACGACCCGAATGAAAAGCGGTGGGTCTGGGGGTATACCGGAGAGGCCGAAAAACTGGAATTCGAACAGCGGCCCATCACGGAAAACCCGATCGTGCTGGGGGAGTTCATCGCCGCAGATGGCGGGGAGTATCTTCTGAACCTCCGATCACCGGAGAGAGCCGTCAAAGCGATCCAATTCTTCGACGAATATGTTCCCCGCTCCGCGGCCCAAGCCACCCATGTTTCCGCCAGCTATAAATTGTTCAGTCTGGCGGAAGCGACTGCATTGCCTTCATTGCACCAGTTTTTCGAAAAAGGAGAACTGAACGTAAAAGACTCTGAAAAGATCACCCGGAAACTCATCGAACTGAAAGAGAGTACGGATGATGAAGCAGAGCAGAAAAGAGTCGTCGATCAATATATTGAAGAACTCGCAAATGAAAAAATCCCGGAGATCGAAAAATTTTCGATACACTATTATGAGGACGGAATCGAAGCGCTGCAATTCTCTCTGTCGATCCATAAACGGGTGGCTTTGGAACACTGGAAAGGGAATACCGACTATACGCCACTGAATGCGGTACAGGACATGACAAGATTATGATGATCCGAACCGGCCGATTTTTACAGCAGCGATGCCGGTGTAGACCGAATGGATGCGATCTGTATGATCCTCCGATAAAACCCTTAAAATCATAATCGCAGGCAAATAACAAGCCCCGCATCCAAAAAGAACGCGGGGCTTGCTGCATTAAAGGGTTTTGTTTTCAGCGGACGATCAACAGCATCGCCGCCTGAGAATGATCAATAGACGGTCGTCGGCTCCATCTCGATGATCGGCTTGACATTCGCGTCGCTTTTCAGCTCCAGACGGAACATGCTCTTGCCGACCTTTGCGCCCTTGGCCGTCAAGTTCCAAGAGATCACCTCGCCCGGCGGCAGGGCCTTGATGGTGGCGAAATCGACGTTCTGGCCCTGTGCGCTCACCTTGGTGTCGCCTTCGCCGCTCACAAAGGTGAGTTCCGGCGGCAGCTTTCCGACCAGCTTGATATTCAGATCCTCGGCCGAGCCCTGATTCTTCAGCCTGATCTCGTAGACCGTCTCCTGCCCAACCTTCACCGGATCGACCCGATCAATGGTCTCGATGAGGATTGCGGGGATGCCAAGGACATTGGTTGTGACCTTCGCGACCCTGGCCATTGCGCAGTAGGCATTGGCCGCAGCCTCGATGGTCAGCTTGCCGATATCGGTCGCGTCATAGGTGACGGAGAATTCCCGGGACTCGCCGCCATCCAGCCTGCCGATGTCGAACTGATCCCCCTCCATCTCCACTTTCTGAGTGGAGGTGGTCATATTCTTGATGGGCTGGGGCAGACTCAGCTTCACCACGGTGTTGAAGGCCGGAATGTCGCTGGTGTTCTCCAAGCGGATCTTGTAGGTTAGGGAGCGGCCCAGATACTCCTTCATGGGGCCGTCCATGGAAAGAGCCAGCTCCGGCTTGACCAGACGGACTCCGCTTCTGTCGGAATGGACGGTCAGTTTCCCGGTGGTCGCGCTGGCCCGTCCTGAAAATTCTGTGGGCTCTCCGGCCTTTATCATGACCTGCTTTTCCACCTTCTGTCCCCTGTCCAGGGATTCCACTGGGATGGAGACATTTCCTTTCCCCTGCTGCAGGGAGATCCCCTCGGGAAGCTCCTCTTTGATGGTCGCCTTTCCTGTTTTGCCGGTTCCGGTGTTCTCCAGAGTATAGACGATGTTGACATCGTCGCAGACATAGGCGATGTCGATGGGCTCGCCCTCCGTGTTGACGATCTTCCGGGTCAGCTCCAGCTCCGGCTTCACGACGTTGAAGGTGTTGCACAAAGACGGCTCGAAATCGACGATGATGCAGGATCGGGCCTCTCCCTGATCCTGGGCCACGGCCTGCACCTCGATGGTGCGGCTCTCACCCGCGGCGAGGGTTCCGAGCTTCCACTTGTTCCGGTAGGTCTTCTCCTCTTTCTTCCGGTCCGATTTGTCGCCGTAGGTCTTAAGATCCTTCTTCTCATCCACAACGATCAGAACGACGCTCTCCACCTCGATGTTGTCGGTGAGATACTCCTTGATCACTACCTCGTGGACCGGGTACTGGGTCTCGTTGGTGATCCGAAGCGTGTATTCATAGGATTCGTTTGCGCGAACCTGCTGCAGCCCCTCCCGCTCCAGAACGATCTGGCCGTCGCCCCCGGGTGCGGGAAAGGTGAGTGCCGATACCATTCTGTCACCTTCGCGATATTCACGCTGCTGCTGATCTCTGTTGCGCTGTTTTTCCTGTCGCTGCTGCTGCGCTTCCTTTCGGGCCTGCTCCTCCTTCTGCCGGCTCTGCTGCTGCTGAGCCTCTTCATCTATGCTGACCACCCGATAGGTGCGCTGGATGTACTGCCGGGATTCCCCCTCCTCATATTCCGGAAGGTTTTCGAGTTCCTCCTGGGTTCCGGCAAAGACCACATAGTCGCTGCCGCGCTGCTGCAACTGATCGTAGGGCACGATCACCTTGTCCTGGCCGAGCCCCAGAAATCCGCCGATCTCTAAAACCGCATAGATTTTTCCGTCCGGGGTGACGATGATGTTTTCCACATCGCCGACCTCCTCGCCCTGGACATCCTGGACCGTAAAGTCGACGATCTTCATGGCCTCGGACCGTTTGGCATTGCTGTCGCTCTGGGCAAAGGCCATCGGGATGACCAGCAAGAGCGCCATTAGAATGATTACCGATTGAAATCCTCTTTTTCCTGCCACGTTTGCCTCCTTTTGAATTGGGGTTGATGTTCTCTTCTGCCGATTGTGGAATTGTGCATGTTCCTGCTTATCCATGTTACACTTCCCCCTCCATATGGATATACGGCCCAATGCTTATTCTCAGCCATTGAAGAAGGTATATTGCCCTGTCGATTCCTGAAAGCTGACGGTAGGGTATGGGAGCGGTTTGAAGATACGGTTTTTTTCCGGGAAAAATACCTTACTCCACTAGTTGATGCTTTTTAAAACCTGGGGCAGAATAGGTGCAGGAAATGGTTTATGGGAATAGTGGTGTGATTTTATAAAACGGGAGAATGCAATGAAATTTAGAGGTTTTTCCAACCTTTGCCCATATCTTTGCTCGTTTCTGGCAGGCTTTCTGCTGCTGGGAATGGTCGGTGTTCAAATCCTGCAATTCAAAGAGCCCTTTTCGCTGATGAATCTGCTGCTGCTGCTGGTAATCCTTTTGGCCTCCGGCGTCGGGATCTTCCGGGAGATCTGGGATGACAGAGAAGAGACCCTGGTGAGAACTTCCCGGGGGATGCGCTCCTCAGCACACTTGTTGAAGGGGGCCCTGCAGACGGTGATCGCGACCGGGGAAGCCCAGGTCGAAGAGGGGCTGGATGAGATCGAAAAGGCCGAGGATGCAGCAAGGCAATTGAAAAAGGCTGGGCTGTTTGCCCACCAGATCCGTTCGGATCTCAAACAGTTCAGTTGGCTCTGGCAGCGAATCTCCCGGAACATCTATCAGTTTGAAAAGGCCGGAAAGGACCGAGCGGTTCCATTTGAAACCGATGAACTGGCATCGGAGATGGACAAGACCCTGCGGTCTATGGAAAAGCATTTTATTCTGCAGACCGACAAGATCTCGGCCGCATCTCGAACCTTAGTAGCATGGAGGAGCAATGCCAGAAGGCGGACATCGGCCGCAAGAATCGGTGCAAAGCGGTTCGAGCGGATGGATTACCACATGGATCTTTTTGCCGAATATGCGGATCAGATCATTGCGCTCTTTGGCGGCGATCGAGAGGAGGGCCCCGAAGGGGAACGGCTCCAGCGCTTTTTCCAAGAGCCGAACCCCTTTACCGCATTTGCATGGGGGGAGGGCCGCTATGCAGCTCCGGACCGGATGTTGTCCGGAGATGATCCGCAAGGCGGAGAATCGGGCGAAAAGCGAGGCCCCGGCCAAGAGGGCGACGCCAACGTGATCTTCTTAGACCTGCGGCGGCTCGAAAACTGACCGCCACCGGCAGAATCGCTCCACCTGATCCTTTCCGTGGGGCGCGAGTTCTGCTATCACCTCTTGGGCCGGCTTCTCGCGGATGCTCTTTTTGGTGAAAAATTTGTCGGCATAGCAGACGATCTCCTCTTCCAGGGTACGGGGGAGCATATCCCGGTGGGGCAGGGGAAGGTTATGCCGGCCGATCTCCGCAAGCGAAATCCCCGCGCCCACATGGCGCTCGCAGACCAGCCCGTGGCGGGGAAATCCCTCCTGTTCCAGAATCTCCCTCCCCAGTATCCCGTGGCAGATATAGGGCAGTCTTCCCCGGCATCCGATGCCGGGCGCGTCTGTCTTGAAGATCCCGATGTCGTGGAGCAGCGCGGCCTCCCGGATGAATTCCCTGTCCGGATGGAGATGGGAGAGTCGCTCTGCGATCCTGAGAGCCTTCTCCGCAACCAGCCGGCTGTGGCGGATCAGAATCATCCGGGTGATGGGATCATCATAATATTTGTAAATGATGGCCATCGGGTCCATGGCGTTTGTGCTCATGCTCATATTCAGCGACTCTGCCTGGCCAGCAGCACATCCCGGATAAAGGAGTCGATACCGCCATCGAGTACGTCGTTGACATTTCCGACCTCCTTGTTGATCCGGTGATCCTTGACCATCTGGTACGGGTGCAGCACATAGGAGCGGATCTGGCTGCCCCAGGCGATATCATCCTTGCTGTCGTGGATCTCCTGCATCTTCTCCTCCTGCATCTCCTTTTCCCGCTGGTAGAGCCGCGATTTCAAAACCTTCATGGCCATATCCCGGTTCCGGTGCTGGGATTTCTCCTGCTGGCACTGGACCACGATGCCGGAGGGCATATGCGTGATCCGGACCGCGCTGCTGGTCTTGTTGACGTGCTGGCCACCCGCGCCGCTGGCTCTGAAGACATCGATGCGGATATCCTTCTCGTCCACATCCACCAGGATCTCATTGTCCAGCTCCGGATAGACAAAGACCGAGGCAAAAGAGGTGTGGCGTTTGCCGCTCGCGTTGAAGGGCGAGATCCGTACCAGCCGGTGAACCCCGTTTTCGGTCTTGAGATAGCCGAACGCGTTGGGGCCTTGGGCCGTGAAGGTGACGCTCTTGATGCCGGCCTCGTCGCCGGGCTGATAATCGATGATCTCGGATCTGTAGTCGTTGCGCTCCACCCATCGGGCATACATCCGGAAGAGCATTTCTGCCCAGTCCTGAGCCTCGGTTCCTCCGGCCCCCGCATTGATGGAGATGATAGCGTTCCTGTCATCATCGGGGCCCGAGAGCATCAGATCCAGGGTGATCCGCTGCATCTGATCGTCGAGCGCATCCAACTGCTTTGCCACCTCTGAAAAGGTCTGCTCGTCCGACTCCTCGATGGCAAGATCGAGAAAGATTTCACTCTCCTCCAGATCCTTTTTCAGGGACGCGAATGCCTCGACTTTGTCTGTGAGCCGGGTCCGCTCTTTCAGCAGCGGGGCCGCGTCATCAGGATTGTCCCAGAAATCGGATCTGCCGATCTGCTTTTCGATCTCTGCGAGACGGTTCTGTTTGGCCCCTAAGTCAAAGATAGCCCCTGAGGGTTTCGAGTCTCTCCTGCTGCTCCTTCAGGGTATTTTTCAGTTCAATGCTCATGGTCTCCTCCTTTTTCAAATTTTTTTAAATGGTTGGATCGAAATGCTACAGGATTGCGCTTTTCGATTCGGGGCCTGTCGATTTTCTATAATAATTTACCATGCAGCCGACCCAGAAGGCAAGACCCGTGAAGAGACAGAGAGCGCCAAAAATGTCTCCGGTGCGCGCGTAGAGGGTCATCTCCCGGATCAGGGGGACCTTTCGGGTGGCCACAGCTTCGGTAAAGAGGTCCGTTGTCTGGTGGGGCCGGCCAGTGGGATCGATAAAGCCGGAGATGCCGGTGTTGGCCGATCGGATCAGTGCTCTTCTCGTCTCGACCGCGCGGAAGACAGCCTGGGCAAAATGCTGATCGGGTGCGCTGGTCCGGCCGTACCAGGCATCGTTGGTGATGTTGACCAGAAGATCCGCGCCCGATAGGACCGCGGCCCGGGAGAGGTAGGGGAAGATGATCTCATAGCAGATCAGCACCCCCAAGCGGTTCTCCCCCAAGTGCAGGGTCTTTCCGGGGGTTCCCCGGTCAAAATCCCCGGCCGCGGCCACCAGCTTTTCGATAAAGGGCATATATCGCTGGAACGGGACATACTCCCCATAGGGGACCAGATGGGCCTTGTCATACCGGCCCGAGACAGTGGCATCTGGCCGGATCAGAAACGCGCTGTTGAAAAGGGATCTCTCATTTTCGTCTTCCCGCCGGAAAAAGGGGCTTCCGGTCAGAAGGGAGATCTCCATCTCAAAGGCCGCATCAAGCACAAATCGGGTATAGGGTTGGGAATAACCGAAATAAAAGGGGGTTGCGGTCTCGGGCCAGACCACCAGATTGGGATTGTCGGCCGCGGCCGAACGGGTCAGGTCGATATATTTTTCCGTGGTGGCCTTCCGGAGGGCCGGGTCCCACTTGATCTCCTGGCTGATGTTGCCCTGCACCAGCGACGCACGCAGGGAGGGGGCCCCTTTCATGGCCGTCTCCGTCTTCTCGATCCGCCAGAAGCCGTAGCCTGCCAGAAGGCAGAGCCCGAGAAATGCTGCAGCAGATCCTCCGGCAACCAGTCGGCCCGAGACTTGAATCCCTTTCCAGGGGACCTTCTTCCACCAGAGCAGCACCAGAAAGAGCGCGCCGTTTACCATGACGATCAGCCCGGATAGCGCGTATGGCCCCAGCAGATCCGAGATCTGGATCAGCGGCAGTTGCCGGGATTGGGAATAGGCCAGAAGCCCCCAGGGAAAGCCCGAGAGCAGAAAGGAGCGGAGATACTCCAGCCCGGCCCAGAGGATCGGCATCAGGAGGAAAAGGGAGAGTGGCGATCGGCAGCGGCTGATGATCCCGCAGAAGAGGGCCGGATAGAGCGCGAGATACGCGCAGAGCAGAAAGAGAACCGGAACGGCCAGGAAGACCGGGAGATGGCCGAAGGTCATCATGGTGTAGACGATCCAGTAGATGAGGCTCAGGAAATGGGCGAGCCCCATCACAAAGCCGGTGCGGAACGCCTCAGCTCCGGATCCCTCTCTGACGGCCCATAAGAGTGGGACCAGCGCAATCCATGCCAGAAACCAGAGACCGGTTCTGGGAAATGCTCCGGTCAGCAGCAGACCGCCTATAATTGCCGGGGCAAGCTCTTTGGCCCCAATCCCGAAGCGTTTGACAATTCCCTGAAGCATCCGAATCCGCTTTTTGACTTTCTTCTATTTGATTTTCTTCTACAGGATCACGAACTTCTTGACGGTCCGGACGATCTCCTCGGGATCATCGATCACCTGGAGGATATCGAGATCATCGGCCGAGATCCGGCCATCCTTGATGAGCCGGTCTTTGACCCAGTCCATGAGTCCGCCCCAGAAATCAGATCCCACCAGGATCAGGGGAAAGGGCTTGATCCGCCGGGTCTGGATCAGGGTCACGGCCTCGAAGAGTTCATCCAGGGTTCCGTATCCGCCGGGCATGATGATATAGGCTTTGGCATACTTGACCAGCATCACCTTCCGGACAAAGAAGTACCGGAAGTCGAGCCGGATGTTGGCATAGGGGTTGGGCTGCTGCTCAAAGGGGAGCATGATGTTGAGCCCCACTGATTTTCCCCCGGCCTCTACCGCGCCTTTATTGGCCGCCTCCATGATGCCCCCGCCCCCGCCCGTGAGCACGCCGAAGCCGTTTTTGGCAAAAAGGGAGGCGATACGAACCGTCTTGGTGTAGACCGGATCATCGGGCGTCATCCGGGCCGATCCAAAGATGCTCACGGCAGGCCCCACATCGTTCAAGGTCTCCACTCCCTGGACAAACTCTCCGATTATGCGGAACAGACGCCAGGATTCCCCCTGTTGAAACTCATCGATTACATACTGTTTTTCCATTTTTCCTCATCCGAATTTTCCTTATCCGGTTTTCCTGGTCCGAATGGCGCGTGCATTTTATCGGAAAGCACCAAGGCTTTGGCGGCAAAATCTTGCTCTCTTTATCAGGAACAGGGGCGCTTGTCAATCTTTTCGGATTGACAGAAGGGCGCGTTATTGGTACAAAAAGAGATTTCATGTACTTGTTGACATCTACAGCCCCCAGGCGTGGCAGAAGAACGCAGCGGCAACGGGGCAGGACATTTGAAAAGGCAGGGATGGCCATATCGGCATCGGTAATGAATGACGGCAGAACGGAATTACTCGCAAAAGAGGTGACCATCACCAACGAGCTGGGGCTTCATGCCAGATCCGCGGCACAGATTGCCGGGATCGCCAGAGAGGGAAAGGGAGGGGTGTGGCTGATCAAAGAGGATATGGTCGTGGATGCCGCCAGCGTCATCGATATTCTGACCCTTGCCTGCGGACAGGGTTCAAGTATCACCATCCGGGTGGACTGCCATGAGGACCTGCCGGTGCTCGATCGGATCCTGGCGCTTGTGGAGAAGAAGTTCGGAGAAGAGAATTAAATGATAGTCAAGGAGCAGCAGGAGATCATCCTGAAGGGCATCGGGGCCTCCCCGGGCATCTGCATCGGCAAGGCCTATCTGGTGGACCGGGGGACCGTGGATGTCGTCAAAAAATATATCATCCGGAAAGAGGATCTGGAAAAGGAGAAGAACCGGTTCAAGGCATCGGTGCAGCGGGCCAAGGAGGAGCTTCATCAGATCATTGAAAAGACTCCTGAAGAGTACCGGGAGCATGCCAATATCCTCGAGACCCATGTGGTGCTTTTGAAGGACAAGATGCTCTATGGGAAGACCATCGAGACCATCGAAAGGGAGCGGGTCAATGCGGAGTGGGCCCTCCGGAAGGTGGTGGCCCGGCTCAAGGACATCTTCCGGGACATGTCCGACCCCTATTTCCGGGAGCGGGGTTCCGACATCGTCCATGTCTCCAACCGGATCATGAGAAACCTTTCGGGCGCAGATCATGTGAGTATCAAAGATATCGACAAGCGGGTGATCCTGGTGGCAGAGGATCTTTCCCCTGCAGATACGAGCCAGATCCAACTGGAGCGGGTGAAGGGATTTGTCACGGACGCGGGCGGTATGGCTTCCCACACCGGCATCATCGCCAGAACCCTGCAGATCCCCGCGGTTCTCGGCGCGGATCGGGCCACCAAAACCATCCGCAACGACGATCTTCTGGTGGTGGACGGAACAAACGGCCTGCTCATCATCCACCCTTCGGAATCGACGCTCATCGAATATGAGGAGCGCCGGGCCCGCCACGAGATCCGGATCGCCAGCATCACCCGGGGCGCGGACGCGCCGGCCGTCACCACCGACGGGGTCCGGGTGGAGGTGATGGGCAACATCGAGCTTCCTGAAGAGGTGGTCGCGGTTCGGGATTTCGGCGGGGACGGCATCGGCCTCTACAGGAGCGAATTCCAGTACCTGAGCCGCACCACCTTTCCCTCCGAAGATGATCTTTTCGACAAGTATAAGGATGTGGTGGAGGTGATGGCCCCCCGGCCAGTGGTGATCCGGACCCTGGACATCAATGGCGACAAGGCTGTCTCCTATCTGTCTGGCGCGGACGAGGCCAATCCCGCGCTGGGCCTCCGGGCCATCCGGTACTGCCTGCAGAAGCCCGAGGTCTTCAAGGTTCAGCTCCGGGCCATCCTGCGGGCCGCGGCCTTTGGAAACGTCCGGATCCTGATCCCCATGATCTCCGACTTCGAAGAGGTGGTCCAGGTGAAGCGGCTGCTGGATGAATCGGCCATCGAACTGGAACGGCGGGGGGTCCCCTGCAGACGGGAGATCCAGATGGGGATCATGGTGGAGGTCCCTTCTGCGGTGGTGATGATCGATACCATTGCCAAGAAGGTCGATTTCTTCAGCATCGGCACGAACGACCTGGTTCAGTATGCCATGGCGATCGACCGCCAGAACCGGCAGGTGGCCCATCTTTTCAATCCGCTCCATCCGGCCCTCATCCGGATGGTGAAGCATGTTTCAGATGTTGCCCGGGACGAGGGGGTGCGTCTGGCCATGTGCGGCGAGATGGCGGCCTATCCCCTTCATATCCCGGTGCTGCTGGGCTTGTGTATCGACGAGCTGAGCATGAACCCCCAGTCTATCCCACTGGTGAAACGGGCCGTCCGGACCCTTAGCGCATCGGACACGAGAGGTTTTATGGATAGCCTTTTGAAGCAGGTGAGGGCTTCGGATGTCAATGCGCTGCTCCGGGAGGCCTATGAGGAGCATATGACCCGGCACGTTCATACGGAATAGGGTCGGAAAAGAGGAGGTTCTCATGGCAAAAGCGCATGTCAAAAAAATCGCGGAAAACCGAAAGGCACGCTTCAACTACACTATCGAAGACGAGTTCGAGGCCGGCATCGTGCTCCAGGGCACGGAGGTCAAATCCCTTCGACAGGGCAGGGCCAATCTAAAGGATTCCTATGCAAAGGTCCGGCAGGGCGAGATCTTTCTCCACCAGCTCCATATCAGCCCCTACACCCATGCCCACTATGACAATCACGATCCCCAGCGGCCCAGAAAGCTGCTGCTTCACAATTACGAGATCAAGCGGCTCATCGGCAAGATCAACGAGCGGGGCTATACCCTGATTCCTTTGCGCCTCTATTTCAAGGAGGGGAAGGTGAAAGTCACGCTGGCACTGGGCAAGGGGAAGAAGACCGTGGACAAGCGGGAGACCATCCGCCAGCGGGATCAGAATCGGGAGATGGATCGCATCCGCAAGAACATGAAGAATATGTAGCCGGAGCCGGAGCCCATGAATTTCATTGCCGTGATCATTCTGGCTGCGCTGCTGCTCGATTTCGGGCTCAACCTCGCGGCCGATCTGCTCAACCTCTCCCGGTTGGAGAAAGAACTTCCCCCGGAAT
>JAABSP010000054.1 GCA_011390345.1 Desulfobacteraceae bacterium | reverse complement strand
CTGCAGTCGCTGTATCTTCCACAGTGGCGTAATCCACAGTGATGGTCTTGCCGCTGGCCGATGAGAGCGAAACCGTGAATGTCGCGGTGGCAGTGCCGGTATTTCCCTCCGACACCGCTGCCGGCGGACCGCTGACAGAGATCGTCGGCGCTTCATCCATATCAGTTATGTTGGCAGTAAAATCATGGATGCTTGTTGACAGAAAATCGTAATTTGAATCCCCTGGGCTTATAGAACTGTGGGTAATAGTGCCGGTATGCGGATCAACCTCATCAAGGCCATCGTTTACCGCACTGACCGTAATGGGCTGTGTTGTCGTTCCGACCGGAAAGTCCAAATCAACCGCCGTCGATGCTCCGAATCCGACACTGACCTGATCATCCGGGGTAACGGTGACGGTGACGGTATCTGTCTGGGAGGTATTCAAAGATACATCATAGGTTTTTGCCGTGCCGCCCTCTGTTACATCGACTGAAACCGGAGAAACGATAATAGCTGCGATGTTGATGTTTACCTTATTGGAAACTGTCGATGGCCCTCCGAGTTCCGCAGGAGCCTGATCATCAGTGGTGATGGTGAGGATAGGAGCGGGCGTGATGGCGGCCGTCGGCGGTGTTGCCAAGGTGTAGTTGAAGACAAGACCGTTTGCCAGGGCGGCATTGATTGCAGTGATCGTTCCGATCAACGATATCGAAGACGTACCATTACCGGATGTGGATGTGAGGCCAGTTATATTTGTATCCGAAAGGGTCAGTTTTCCTTTATCCACAGTAAGCGTTACATTGACATCACTGCCGGCATAATTATCGGAATCTGAGATTTGCAAAGCACCTGCATCTGCATTGAGATCAGTGCCGAAAGTGAAATCTGTGTTTAGTTTTGCTGTGTATGTTGTTCCGGTAGGAGGAAAGTTTTCCGGAGCCTGATTCCTTTGGGAAAATTCGGAGGTATTTCCGTTTACATCCGTTGCAGTTGCAGTAAGGTAATAATCCTGGAAGGATATAGCAGTACTTGGATCATAAGGATAGCTGAAACTGCCATCCAGATTAACCAATATACTCGCGAGAAGTTCCTCACCTTCTTTAAATCGAGAATCAGTTATATCGTTATAGAAGATTTCAATCGTTTCATTTCCGAACGAAGCCGGAAGAAATCCATGAACTATTTTTTCACCGGTAGAAATATCATCTACGACAGCCGTAAGGACAGGGGCATTTATCGAACTGTTGCCGCCATTGATCAGTTCTATGCCACCGGCGGTTGTCGTATTGTCATAGATCCGATTCTCTGTGATGGTATTTTCGATCCCATAGCTGACAGTTACACCAATTCCCAAATTATCATGGATGTCATTTCCCTGAAGAGTATTGTTGTTGCTGTTAGAATCTCTGATAAATATACCATATCCATTATTCTCATATATCGCATTTTTCAAAATTGTATTCGTGTTAGAGCTGTTGGCGATTGTCAACCCATAAGCATTATTCAGCAAGCTGCAATTTTGAACAGTATTGCTTGAAGCACCGAGATCGAAGAGAATGCCGCTTCCTGAAAAATTCTGTATGACTAAACCGTCAATCGTAACACCGGAGGAATAGATCACCAAGCCATCTGTGGCTGCAGCTATATTACCTCCGTCGATGGTTATTGGGCCGACGATGGTCAATGGTTGTGTGATATCCGGAAGAGACGCTATCAGAGATATTGTACCCGTAACGGAAAAATCAATCGTTTCTCCTGCAGCAGCTCCTGTAATCGCCTCCCGCAGGGATGTAAAGCCATTTGCCGTGCTTTCATCCACTAATGTAGTTACAGTTGCAGCATTACTCAGTTGAGGAAAGGAGAAAAGTATTGGAACAGGTAAAATAAAAAAGATAAACAGAATAAGGGAAAAGAATTTAAAACGGTGAATGGCCTGACACATGGGATTCCTCCTTGCCTTTGAAAGCAAAAGAATTACCAACCTGCTAAACCGCCCCCAAAAATAAAAAACGGTCACGGGAGCAGAGCGCGGACATTATGGCACACCTACCCTCATATACCGTTTTTGAGGTTGATGTCAAAACATTTTTCAAATGGAGAGGATGATTCGAAGGAGAGAAAAAACAGCAGATGCCGAAAACAGAGGGAAAACAGAGCGCTACAGCCCCAGATACGCCCTCTTGACCTCCTCATTGGCCAGAAGCTTCCCCGCATCATCGGCCATCGTAATCAGACCATTCTCCATGACATACCCCCGATTGGCCACCTTCAACGCCAGGTTCGCATTCTGCTCCACCAGAAAGATCGTGGTATTGTTCTCCCGGTTGATCTGCTCGATGATTTCAAAGATCCGCCTAACCACCAGCGGGGCCAGCCCCAGGGAGGGCTCGTCCATCAGCAGAAGCCGGGGCCTTGCCATCAATGCTCTCGATATTGCCAGCATCTGCTGCTCCCCGCCCGAAAGGGTCCCCCCGGCCTGATGACGCCGCTCCGCAAGGATCGGAAAGAGATCGTAGATGTATTCCAGGTCTTTTTTGATCCCATCCTTGTCCTTCCGCAGAAACGCGCCCATATCGAGATTTTCCATCACCGTGAGAAAGGGAAAGATCCGGCGCCCCTCGGGAACCTGGCAGATCCCCATCGAAACGATCTCATCAGGGCTCTTCTCATGGATCGGCTCCCCCATAAAGAGAATCTCCCCGCTTCGGGGCGGCACGATGCCGGAGATGGACATCAGCGTGGTGGTCTTGCCCGCGCCGTTTCCGCCGATAAGGGTGATGATCTCCCCCTCGCTGATCGTAAGGCTCACCCCTTTGATGGCCTGAATATTGCCGTAATAGCTTCTGATATCCTTCAATTCAAGCATCGACATCCTCTCCGAGATAGGCTTTGATCACCACCGGATCGTTTTTGATCTCCGAAGGCTTCCCCTGAGCGATCTTCTTGCCGTAATCCATGACAAAAATCCGGTCCGACAGCGTCATCACGAGCTTCATGTCATGTTCGATCAGCATCACCGAAACCTTCTCATCATCCCGAATCCTGACGATCAGATCCACCAGATCCCGGGTCTCCTGGGGATTCATGCCCGCGGCCGGCTCATCCAGCAGCAGCAGAAAAGGCTCTGTGGCAAGGGCTCTGGCGATCTCCAGACGCCGCTGCGCGCCATAGGGAAGATTCTTTGCCAGATCGTTTACGAAACGGGCAAGGCCCATCCGCTCCAGAATCCCATAGCTGAAATCGACCAGATCCTGCTCCTCCCGAACCGTTGACTTCAGACGGAGCATGGCCCCGGCCACCCCGGTACGGGTGCGGCAGTGGCGGCCGATCATCACATTCTCCAGCACCGTCATGCTACCGAAAAGACGGATATTCTGAAAGGTTCTGGCCATCCCCTTTTTCGTGACATGGTTCGGCTTGATCCCGTTGATCCGCTCCGGCCTGTTTCCGTTCTTTTTCCCGGGAGGAGCGATGTAGATATCCCCCCCGCTGGGATTGTAGATCCCGGTGATGCAGTTGAAGAAGGTGGTCTTGCCCGCGCCGTTGGGGCCGATGAGGGCCGCGATCTCTCCGTTTTTTACATCGAGATCCACTGCATCCAGCGCACGAAGGCCCCCGAAATCCATGCTCAACTTATTCACTTCCAGTATCGGTTCCATTGAACTCTTCTATTCGCCCTTTTCCGTTGCGCCTTTGAACTGATAGACCCGCCGAACATCGCTCACCAGCCCCTGGGGACGGAAGACCATCATGAGTACCAGGGTCGCGCCGAAGAGGACCATCCGGTAGTCGGAGAATGCCCGCAGATACTCCGGCAGAAGGATAAGCACCAGCGCGCCCAGGATCACACCGACAATGGAACCCATGCCGCCGAGAACCACGATGCAGAGGATGATGGCCGACTCCAGAAAGGTGAAGCTCGCGGGATTGATGAAGGTGGTCTTGGCCGCGAAGATGACCCCGGCCATCCCGGCCCAGGTCGCGCCCAGTGAAAAGGCCGTCAGCTTGGTCTTGGTCTTGTCGATCCCCATTGCCTGACACGCGATCTCATCCTCCCTCAGCGCGATCCATGCCCGGCCGATCCGGGAATTCTGGAGCCGGTTGACAAAGAAGATAGTTATCAGCACCATCCCGATCATTATGTAATAGATATAGTTGGTCGCGGCCGTCAGGGAGAGATCCATGCCGAAGAATCCGGGGCGGGGAATATTGGCGATCCCGCTGGGGCCGAATGAGAACTCGTTCCAGTTCTCCATCACCAGCCGGATGATCTCCCCGAATCCCAGTGTGACAATGGCCAGATAGTCCCCCCGGAGCCGCAGCACCGGAAAACCGAGGAGGATGCCCATGATGGCCCCGACGACTGCCCCCAGGGGCAGCACGGTCCAGAAACCGAGCCCGAAATGGTAGTTGAGCAGGGCATAGGTGTAGGCTCCGGCCGCGTAGAAGGCCACATATCCGAGATCGAGAAGGCCGGCCAGCCCGATGACGATGTTCAACCCCAGCCCCAGCATGACATATATGAGCGCAGTCGTCATAATGTTGGTCTGGTAGCTGGAGAAGAGAAAGGGGAAGCTGAGGACGAAGATCGCGACGGCTGCCAGAAGAGGACGGTATATCCTGGGATTATCCATAATCCGCCGGACAAGGGGCTTTTTTTCGGCCTCGCCCGATTCTGCCTTTTTCCGGCCCGCCTCCTTCCGCTCGATCATGTAGCGCCATAAAAAGGAGAGGAAAAAGCTGCCGAACACCACGATGATCAGGTTGTTCCAGCGCCACTCCACCACATCCTCGATGGTGTTGACCCGGACCACCATGATGGGAAAGGTCAAAAACCCGAACCAGAGGCAGGTGAAAAAGGATTTCTTGATTTCTTCGAGACTGAATATCCGCATCATTTTCTATACTTTCCGGTTCTATACTTTCCGGTTACACCTTCTGGGTTGTGGAACGGCCCAGAATCCCCT
Source organism: Desulfobacteraceae bacterium (assembly GCA_011390345.1). Classification (GTDB taxonomy): domain Bacteria; phylum Desulfobacterota; class Desulfobacteria; order Desulfobacterales; family JAABSP01; genus JAABSP01. Next base: position 30,053 of record JAABSP010000054.1, on the reverse strand, counting down.
CGGGCCTGAAGATCAGGATCAGCACCAGCAGGGTGAAGGCAAAGACATCCTCATAGTCGCTGGAGACATACCCGGTGGCAAAGCTTTCGGTCCAGCCCAGCACCAGCCCCCCGAGGACCGCGCCCGGAACACTGCCGATGCCGCCGAGCACGGCTGCGGTAAATGCCTTGATGCCCGCGATGAAGCCGATATAGAAGTTGATCATCCCGATGTGGGAGGCGATCAGAACCCCGCCGATCGCGGCCGTGGCCGACCCGATGATGAAGGTGAAGGAGATCACCCTGTTGACGTTGACCCCCATGAGCATGGCCATGTCCTTGTCCTGCGCGGTTGCGCGCATGGCTTTGCCGAGCCGGGTGAATTTGATGAGAAAAGAGAGGATCACCATGACCACGGCAGTTGTGACGACGATCACCACCTCAGCCGAGGTGATGAGATGCGCGATGGGCTCCAGAAAATGGAAATCGGGGATCAGGCTAGGGAAGGGGAGAAAGTCGGAGGTCTGGGCCAGCAGCACATAGTTCTGCAGAAAGATGGACATCCCGATCGCGCTGATGAGGGCCGACAGCCGGGGCGCTTTTCTCAGGGGCTTGTAGGCCATCTTCTCGATTGTGTAGCCGTAGGCCGATGAGTAGACCACCGCGGCCAGCGCGGCCAGTGCCAGAATCGAGAGTTCGTTGAATCCCAGCAGGGAGAGGACCCCGGCCACGATGAGTGCCGTGAACGCGCCGATCATGTATATCTCGCCGTGCGCGAAGTTGATCAGCTCGATGATGCCGTAGACCATGGTATAGCCCAGTGCGATCAGGGCATAGATGCTGCCCCGGGTCAAGCCGCTGAAAAAGAGTTCAAAAAAGTATTCCATAGAGGTTGCCTATCCGGTTCTTCCGATCAGTTCGGGTCAGTCCGGACGGACCGGACGGAGATGAGGGATATGAAGTCTTTGGGTTCACGGCCAAAAAACAGGGGGCAGACAACATCTGAAAGCCGCCTGTCCCCTGTATAATCGGCCGGTAGCCGTCCAAATACCTACTTCACTTCAACGTATTTGCCGTCTCGGACCTGGTACATGGAGAATCCCACGCCGATGGCATCGCCCCGCTCATCAAAGCTGATCCTTCCCAGAGGCGTCTCCACCCACTCGGTCGTCAGGGCTTTGGTGACCGCGTCGGAATCGGTGGAGCCGGCCTTCTCGATCGCGTTCAGCAGCGCGATGGCCGCGGCATACGCGTTCAGGTAGAATGCGCCCGGATCTGAGCCGTAGGTCTCCCGATGCTCCTTTTCGGCCTTCTGGGTCAGGGGATTTTTGGAGGTGTCTCTGGGGCCTGTGGCATATACGCCCTCTGCATAATCGCCCGCGACCTTGATGAAGGTGTCGTCCTTGACGCCGTCATCGGAGATGAAGACGGTTCCCATTCTCTTCTTGCGCATCTGCATGACGATCTTGGAGGCTTCGGGATGATATCCGCCGAAGATGATGCCGTCCGCATCGGAGCGCTTGATCTTCTGAACGATTGCGGAGTAATCGACCGCGCCCGGGGTGACGCCTTCGTAGAGGACCACCTCGGCATCGTCCGATTCTTCCAGAAACTTCTTGGCAAACTCGGCCAGCCCCTTGCCGTAGTCGCCCTTGTCATGGATCACCGCAATCTTTTTCAGCCCCAGCTTTTTGGTGGCGAAATCGACCTCCAGGCGGGCCTGGGCATCGTCTGACGCGATGGTTCTGAAGAAGTTGGGATAGTCGCCGCTCTGGGTCAAAGCCGGGTTGGTGGCAGACGGGGACATCGCGATCATGTTGGCATCCTTATATATACCAAGAGCCGCCTTGGTCGCGCCGGAGCAGATGTGGCCCAGCACCACCGGAACTCCCTCGGAAGCCAGCTTGGCCGCGGTATTGGCCGCGACTTCGGGCTTGCAGACATCATCTTCGGTGACGATCTCCACCTGTTTGCCGAGAACGCCGCCCTTCTCGTTGTATTCCTTGACCACCAGCTCGGCCGCGCGGATGGAGGGGATGCCGTAGGAGGCCAGATCCCCGCTGTGAGCCCCCGCGACGCCCAGTTTTATCGTATCCTGTGCAATAGCCGTACCGCTGAATCCGACCAGTGCAAACATCGCCGCAATCGCGACAACAACGCCTCTTCTCAACATTTTCGATCTTACCATCTCTGCCTCCTTGTCCGTGTTGCAACCATGTTCGTTCCTTAGAAATTTATTTTATATATCGGGATGCGGGCCTGTAGTCAAGCCAAATTATGTTTTATCCGGAGAAACCCGGCGGATTTCATCCCGGCTGACCCCGTCCTTTTGTTTCCGCCAGGCCATCTCATCATTGTAGGCTTCTTCGAATGCCTTCCGGAAATTCACATTGGAGACTTCGATCTTCGGCCTTTGGGCCACCAGATCCGTCATCTTCTGCCAGAGTTCTGCGATAGAGGCATTCGGCAGATACTCCCTGACGGCTCCCGGCGGCGGCTCTATCTCCTTGCCGTAAGCGGCATTGGAAACCGTCACCTCTTCTCCGTCCTGCAAACGGGCCATCAGATCGGCCCAGTTTCCTGCAGTCGGATGGTCATACAATACCGCGCAGACCCGCTCCCGGTAATGGAAAAGGCCGAAGAGTTTTACACCGTCCATTTCCGGGATCATATAGGAACCGTCCGGGGCAAAGCCCAGCACCCGAAGGGCTTCGGTCATCTCCTCCACGGCCGGCTTTGCCAGCCAGGCCGGATCGTCATCCTCCTGCAAATGAATCGTGGAGGGCGTCGGCTGACCCGATTCCAAGGCTTCCTTTTGAATACTTTTCACCATCCGACGGGCATAAAAGATGAAGATCAATCCAAAGATGATCAACAGGATAAAAATGATGCCTGCAATCTGAAGAATGAGATTCATTCTATTTTTCTCCTTTCCCTGGCTTGTCCGAAACGATTCGGATCGATGTTGTCCGAAATCTCCGATCCCTTTCCCGCGATCATGTCGGCCAGAATCTTTCCGAAGATCGGGGCCAGCGTCAAGCCTTTGGTGGCCTGCCCCCCTTCAGCGATTACAGACAACCGTTTTTGACCAGATATTCTTTAATTGCCGAGACGATCTTTTTTGCAACATCGACATCGCATTCTGCATCTTCTTTGGAAATAAGATTACTAAAATCATAATCCCCAATCTGTCTTTCTCGAAATAGTCGGGAAATCAGTTTACTAAATTCTTTCGGAAAGATATCATTTTTGATAAAATGCTGATTAAAAGCGCTAATTACGCCGGCATGCTTTGAAAAAGACAAATTCTGGGTAAGCAGAACAGATTCCATAGCATAAAATGCAGCATAATATGCTCGTGATGAGCCGAAATCGAAATCTCCCTCTTCAATATTCCGAACAGCAGCTTTTATAGAACGCTCAGCCTTATCGATGATCAAACGGTGCTGATTTTTTTTATCAGCCGTTTTCATATGGGAATGCCTTCCCTTTGAATATTCATAAAAAGAGGATGGCAGGTTTCTTTTTTATATCTCTCTTCTGCAACCGGAAGCACCGAAAAAACGATGTTATTTTCAAAAAGAAAATCCCCAACGACATCATCAATCATATTATTGATTGTAGGGTTGGTCTGATCCAAAAGCACCATACAGTCGTAATCCGAGTCGGGCTGATGATCTTTTCTGGCTCTGGAACCAAATAGAATAAATCCTTTTAAATGGCTCCCCAGCCGTTTTTTAAGGCTTTTCTTGAAGTCCTGTAGAAGCAGGTCTTCCTTTTCATTATTTTCAAATAACATTTAAAGCCGCCTCCAACCCCCTTCTACCAGAACCCGGTCTTCATTGTGCTTGATCTCTTTTAGGATGCCGATGTTCATGGATTAGTACGCTCTTTGGTATATTTCCCAAAAAAACCCCTGCAAACAAAGCAGGGTTATCATTAGGTATAATGAAGAGGAGACGCTGTCAAGTAAGAATAGCCCGGACAAAGCTCAAAAGCGCCAGGAAGATGAGCAGCCATCCGAAAAAACCGCCGCCCTTGTTCCCGTGGAGATAGGCACCGCCGATGAGAAGCCCTGCGGTCAGCACCATCCAGGAGAGCCTCCGGACCGCGCCCTCCAGTTGGTCGATCGATCTTTTCGCATCCGGGGTGAAGCCGGTCTGAATTGCGGTTCTGCCCCCCTCCACCTGTTTGAGGAGCCGGTCCATCCGGTCCGGCAGATTCCGGAACAGCACCAGAAGGGTTGCGATCTCCTGAACCAGCCCAGGCCATTCGTCCCGCAGGTTCTCCTTTGCAAACCGCTCGGCAAAGGGGATGGTCATCTCCCAGGGGTCGAAATCGGGGTCCAGGTGCGCTGCCATGCCGGAGAGAATTCCGACCGCGCGGACCACAAAGAGCATGTCGGCCTGAAACTGAAAGGGCGCATCCAGGATCACATCCCGGTATTCGCTGGAAAAATGGCGCATCTCGTCAAACGCCATATCCTTGAAGCTGCCCACCCGAATCCCCCATAGCCGCTCGAAGATCGCCTCGTGCGCCTCCTCCAGCCGTCTGAGATCCGCACTTTTCAAAAGCGCGCCGGCCTTGACCATGGACCCGACGATCCTATGGGCATCCCGTGTCCCGACGCCGATGGCATATTCCCGCAGCGCGGTCCGCAGCCGTTCGGGGATTTCAACGGCCATGCCGAAGTCGATGAGTACGAGCTGAAAGCCTCTCCCCGGGAAAAAAGGAACCGGCTCCCCCGGCAGGAATTCCGTCACCCCGGCCTCCTTTTCTTCCGAAGTCGGCAGGGGCCGGAGGAAGAGGTTTCCGGGATGGGGGTCCACATGGACGAAGTAGGTCTCGAAGACCTGGCGCATGTAGATCCGGTGAAGGGTTTTCGCGACCTCGGCCCTGTCGATGCCGGCAGCATCGATGGCCGAAAGATCGGCAATCTTGATGAAACTCATATCGGCCAGCGTCAGGGTTCGCCGGCCGCAGCAGTTCCAATGGACCTTCGGAAGGGCTACCTGCAGATCATCCTTAAAATCCTCGGCAAACCGCTCGATGCTCTTCCCCTCCTGGAGAAAATCGAGTTCCTTCCGGGTCACCTCGGTGAACTCACGAGCCAGCCAGTCCATGTCCACCCGCTCCCGCACCTTCGAGTAGAGCCGGAGCCAGTCCAGGGCCTTGCCGATGGCGGCCAGATCGGTCTCAACCAGCACGTCGATGCCGGGCCGCAACACCTTGACCACCGCATTCTCGCCCGACAGCAGTTGCACCCGATGCACCTGGGCAAGTGAGGCCGAACCCAGGGGTTTCGGATCGAATCTCTTGAAGATCCAGCCGATGGGCCGGCCGAAATCGGCTTCGACCTGATCGATGATCGATTGGGCCAAAACCGCGGGAACCTCGTCCTGAAGACCTGCCAGTTCGCGGGTCACTTCCCGGGGCAGGATATCGACCCGGATGCTCAGAAACTGCCCCAGCTTGATCAGCACCCCGCCCATCTCCGCGGCCAGTGCCCGATACTCCCCTGCAATGGCCTGCCACCGTGGTGTTGCCGGGGTCCGGAAACCTCTCAGCAGGGGCCGGTTCAAAACTACATCCCACCAGATCCCGTGAAGAATGGCTTTGGTAAAGAAACGGCGCACCCGGCGGTAGCGGCGGAGATCGATTGGGATCTTATCCCGCGGATTCGGCTGCGCCATTTCTCTTTTCTGGTATTTTATTGGCGGCAATGGTATGGAGACTATAAATCATTCTACGGAAACTGTAGCAAAAAAATGGCGGTGATGATAGCCTGAAAGGTGATGATACAAAACGAAAGGAGAAGATTTTTGAAAATGAATGAAACGAATCCGGAGACCATCGGCCGGCACCGCATCTGGTGGAACATTCTTCTGATCACCTCAGGAAGTCTGATCTCCGCATTGGCCATCAATGCCCTGATCATCCCGCATCAACTGCTCAGCGGCGGCGTGACCGGGATCAGCCTGATCATCTACTACCTCTTTCCGGTACTGTCGGTCGGTATCCTCTATTTTCTCCTGAACATTCCGATCTTTATTCTGGGCTGGCTCTATGTGGGGAAACGGTTTTTCTATTACAGCATCGCGGGAATGGTCATCTTTTCGGCCGCGATTACATGGGTGAAAGTATCGATTCCGCTGGATGACCGGCTCCTGGCCGCGCTGCTGGCAGGGATCATCTACGGGATCGGCGCGGGCCTGACCCTGCGTTCTGTAGGATCGGCCGGGGGAACCGATGTCCTCTCGATCATCCTCTTGAAACGCTACTCGATCCGGCTCGGGAACACGGTTCTCTTCTTCAACGCGATCGTGCTTTCGCTTTCGATCTTTCTCTTCTCCATCGAGGCAGTTCTCTACACCCTGATCTATATGTTCGTCAGCTCGAAGATCATCGATCTCGTGGTGACAGGGTTCAGCCAGCGGAAGGCCGTGATGATCATCTCGGGACAGTGGGAGAGCATTTCGAATACGATTTTAAAGGAACTCAACCGGGGGGTGACGCTGATCCCCGGCAAGGGCGGCTATTCCGGAAAGGAGGGGCAGGTCCTCTATACGGTGATCACCTTCCCGGAACTCTCCCGGCTCAAATCCATGGTCCGGCAGATCGACCCCAACGCCTTCGTGGTGATCACCGATACGCTGGAGGTGATGGGCCAGCGCATCGGCAATCAGCCCCACTGGTGATCCTTTCCGGATACTTCAAGGGATCTACTTCTTCACGAACATATAGATCGCAAGCCCCATCAGGATCACCGCAAAGATCTTTTTGAAGTTTGCCGTCGAGACATGCTCCACCAGACGTGCCCCGATCTGCGCGCCGATGATCCCGCCGATCCCCAGCAGAATCCCGGCCCGGTAATCGATGTTTGCAAACTTGTTGTGCGCAACCAGTGCGGAGACGGAGATCACGAGGATCGCCAGAAAAGAGGTTCCCACCGCTTTTTGGGCAGTATAACCCATGAATAGGAGCAGGGGAACCATCAGAAAACCGCCCCCCAGCCCGGAAAAGGAGGCGCCGATGCCCACGCCGACACCGAATAACGCCATCCAGATCAGTTTCGCCTCCAAAAGTTTCCTCTCTTCAATGCATTCCGTTTTTGACGCATCCGCAACCCCGGGGATCAATCTGCTGTAGATCTTTTCCCTTTCATTGCCAAAGAGTCCCCCTTGTGATGGGGCCCACCACTCCGTCCGGTGTCAGCCCCTTCTGCTGCTGAAACGCGACCACAGCCCGATGGGTATTGGGGCCGAAAACCCCGTCGGCTGTAATGGAATGGCCATTTGTAATCAGCGCCTCCTGTACGCTCTTCACATCATCACCCCGCATATAGGGGGTTTTGAGATAAAGAATCCGCAGCTCTTCCCTTTCCTGCAGCCGAACCTGGAGCACATTGCCGGTGAGGAGGCCGCTTTCTCCGGTCTCGATCTGGGGAATCTGGGAATAATGGTGGAAGTTCATGGAACTTTGGATTCTCTCCAGAAGCTCCTGGCGGGTGATATCCCCCCCCGTATCCCGAATGTGCTTGCAGAAAAAATAGGTAAAGACGCCCGCGGGCCGGCCGTCGAAGAAATCCTCTGCCGATTTCTGATCCTCCCGGCTTGCGGTCCAAAGAATCTGGTTTTTCATGTCGGAAACAAGGGTTGCAAGGCTCCGCAGCGGGTACACATCCCCTTCAAACCGGCTCACAATATCTGCGGGGGGTTGCAGAAACCGGTCCCGATATTCGACATCACAGGGATTGATTCCGGGGTCTATGCAGGGATCATTCCAATCCAGACTCCTGAGAACCGTGCCGGAATGGCAGGAGTCAATGATCACCTCCGCAAGGACATTCTCCCGGCCGTTAAGACGGCCAAAGATCCGGCCCAGGTCGTCATCGAGGATAAAACCGTTGTCCCAATTCATGTCATAGGGGCAGAGGATCTCATCCATCTGGTCAAAGAGTTCATCCCCGTCCCGGTCCAGGACCTGAGAGCCGTGACCCGCAAAATAGAAGACCATGAAGTCTCCGGTTCTGGCCAGATCCACCATCCACTCCAGCCGCTGAAGGATGTTGGCTTTGGTGGCCCTCTCATCGGTCAGCATCCGGATATCCTCATTCCGAAAACCGAGATAGGTCTTCAGGATGTTGCGGATATTGATAGCGTCGCTGACGCAGGCCCGCAGCGGCGGAACAGCGGAACTTCGATACTGGTTGACGCCAACAAGAAGCGCTCTTCTTGCCATGATCCCCTCTCTTTCTTCGGTCAGATTAGGTCAGATAGGTTTCAAAGTCCGGAATCTTCTCTTTGAAAAAAACCTTCATCTTCTTCATGATGTTGTTCTCGATCTGCCGAACCCGTTCCCGGGAGATCCCGTACCGGTCCCCCATCTCCTGAAGGGTCAGCGGCGCGTCGGAATAGATCCGCTCGTTGAAGATCTCCTGCTCTCGCGGGTTCAAATTCTCCAGAAAGGCAGGCAACTGGTCATGGAGAAGGTTCTCCACCTGTTTCTTTGCCACCTCCTCTTCGGCCGAGACCTCCCCGGTGTCGATGAAGTCGATGGTCTCCGCGCCCGAGTCCTCCTTGACCGGCGCATCCAGGGAGAGATCCCAGCTCCCGAGCCGCTGCTCCATCTCCACCACCTCCTTCTCGGAGACCCCGAGGCGCTGGGAGATCATCTTCGGCTGGGGCTCGAACCCCTGTTCGATGAGCTTCTGCTTCTCCTTGTTGAGCTTGAAGAAGAGCTTCCGCTGTCCCTGGGTCGTGCCGAGCTTGACCAGGCGCCAGTTGTCCATGATGAACTTGATGATGTAGGCTCTGATCCAGAAGGCCGCATAATAGGAGAACTTGACGTTTCGGTACGGGTCGAAGTTCTTCACCGCCATCATCAGCCCCATGTTCCCCTCCTGGATAAGGTCTGAAAGATTCTGCATCCAGATCTTCTGGAACTCCAGCGCGATCTTGACCACCAGGCGCAGGTTGGAGGTGACGAGCACATATGCGGCATCCTTGTCCCCATGCTCCCGGAACCGGGCCGCCAGCTCCTTCTCCTCTTCCCGGGTGAGGAGCCGGTACCGCCCGACTTCGGAGAAGTACTGCTGCACCGGGTCGAACCCGGTATCATATTTTGCAAGGCTTTTGCCCGGCGCCTTGACCATCTCGTACTTCCGCGGATCGGTCTTTTGGATGTCGCTCTTTTCGGGCGTCTCTTTTCTGGCTTTGTCGTTTTCTTTCATCTGGTTTTTCAAGCGGCAAAAAGGGCCTATTATGCCCCGTCGATGAACTTCAAAAAAATGGAAGACCGTCTTGGGAAGAGCATAGAGAAAAAGTCGGGAGGTGTCAAGAAATTGCATCAGGGCCCGATGCGCGGATCTTGACAGCGGTGCAGCAATGGTTAATGTTAATAGATATCCATTCAACAAATTGATATAATTAAGTAAAATTTTGATAGCCGCCCTTGACGCCCCCCTTTCCGTGGTTAAAGTTCATGTCGAAAAGAGGAAACACCACGGGAAACCATACCCGGAAACGGAACCGATGAAACAAAATGACGCCAGGACAGGAGGAACCGAACATGATGATAAGAAGAATGTTTGACTTGCCCAATTTCGGATACAGCCATCCCTTTTCGGACATGGAGCGGGTGCGTGAGCAGATGAGCCGGCTCTTCGAGGGTGTCTCCGCCGGCCGCCAGACCACGGCGGGCGTCTTCCCGCTGCTCAACGTCACCGAAGATAAGGAGGGATACCGGGTGCGGGCGGAGCTGCCGGGCATACAGGCCGAAGAGCTGGAGATCACCGTCACCGGCAACAGCCTGGCCATCTCCGGAGAGCGGAAGATCGCGGAGGAGGACAAAAACGCAAAATACCACCGCAGGGAGCGGGAGGCCGGGACCTTCCGCCGGATCATCAATCTTCCCGGAGAGATCGATCCGGACAAGGTGGAGGCCAACTGCAAGGAGGGCATCCTGACGATTACACTGCCCAAGGCCGAAAAGGCGAAACCGAGACAGATCACCGTAAAATAATTTAAAGGGACAATCGATTCTGAAAATAAATCCAGATAATAAATAAGGAGGGATTGAAGATGGCAGAGACCAGAACCCAGGAGCTTCAGGCCCAGGAGAAAAAAGAGGTGACGACCCCGGCTGAGGGAACCCGTCCCGGCGTCACCTTCACCCCGGCTGTGGATATCTTCGAGACAGAGACCGCTATGACCCTTCTGGCGGATATGCCTGGCGTAGGCAATGACAAGCTCGACATCGACCTCCGGGAGAACGTCCTCACCATCGAGGGCGCGGTAGAGCCGCCCGAGAGCAAAGAGGAGGTCTTTATCTTTCGGGAGTATCCCGTGGGGAAATATTATCGGCAGTTCACCCTTTCAGAGGTGATCGATCAGTCCAGGATCGAAGCCGGCCTCAAAGACGGCGTGCTCCGGCTGACCCTTCCCAAGGTGGAGAAGGCCGCACCGAGAAAGATCACGGTTTCCGCGGGATAGTACCGAGAAACGGCCTTCGGATCATCCATGCCGAAGCCAGTCTCTAAAAAAAACCGGATGCCCCGGCAGAATCTGCCAAAGGGGAGGTCCGGTTTTTTTGCGTTTGACTTGGCGCTCCTTTTTCTCTATGGTAGATGTCTCGATTTTTTTAAACCGGTGCTCAAAAGACCGGTGTTGACGATCATTATATTAGGAAGCAGGAGTGAACCATGGTCAGAACGGAGATATCCCTCTTTTTGAAGAACGCGCCCGGTGAGCTGGCAAAACTGTCCACAATGCTCTCCGGTGAAGGCATCAACATCGACGCCCTGATGATCCAGGATGCGTCCAGCTACGTAAAGGAGCTTTTCGAGGCCCGGGGCAAATCCCTGAAGCGGATCGCGTCGAGTGCGAGCTACAATTCCATGCGCAAGGATTCGGCACAGTTCGCGCTGATCCGGCTGCTGGTGGACAACACCGACAAGGCCGTCGATCTGCTGTCGAAAAACGACTATCTCTTCGATATCCTGCCGGTGATCGCGATCCGTCTGGAGAACCGCCCCGGAGCCCTTGCCGAGACCGCGGGACGGTTTGGGGACGAGGGGGTCAACATCAACTATGTCTATGGCTCTGTTTCGGGCCCCGAGGATGAGTGCCTCTTCGTCTTCTGCCCTGAAGATATCGAGCTGGCGTCTAAGATCTTTAACGAATAGCCTTTCCCGTCTTTCCCAGAGCCAGGGGCCAGTGTCATCTCCAAACCGCATTGGCCCTCTCCTCTATCTTTCTTAAAAAACCGCTTCCGCTCGGTATCCTTTCCAGTATCCCCCGGTTCCTCTCCGAATTGTGGAAAAACCCATTGCCTTTTGGATCAGTTTCGGCGTAGTATTGTATACGCAGAAGAGTGAAAAGAGAGATCATACAAACTTTTTACCGGCTTTAAATTTTTTTTATAGAGAAGATTTCCATCATTCCAGGGATTCCCGCATAAGAAGCAGGTAGGTATTTTATTAAATTCATTCTACATAACTGGAAAACCGGCAACAGATGGCACAGTTATTGCTATAGGAGCTATAAGCTCGATAGCCGCTTTTTCGATCCCTGTGAATCTGACGGCATATATCCCGATAAATTCCGATCACAAATGAGCAGGGATCGAGCAGCAAGGGTCCGTTTTTTTGTGAAGAATAGAAACCCTTTGCGTTGTTGGATTAATAATTTTATGGTAAAAAAAACGACAAGATGTAAAAATTCCCCCCAGGGTCTCCGGCAGGGTCGTCAGCAACAGCCCTTTGCAGGAGAAGGAATGACAGAAGATGTTAAAACTCCAAGGAGGAAGCTGATGAATGTAAAAAGTGCAACCCGGTTTTTCCTGGTTCTATTGCTGTTGGCGGCTATTTTCCCCGTCATGGCATCTGCGGCACCGATCATTGCCAGTGATGGTGAACTGGATGACAGATTCGGCAGTTCGGTGGCGATTTTCGATAATTTTGCCGTTGTGGGCGCCCCCGGAAATAACAACGACACTGGATCGGCCTACGTTTTTCAATACGGCACATCCTGGATCCAACAGGCCAAATTGCCCAGAGATGCCGTAGGAGCAGTCCCTTCCAATTATTACAGCACGACCGACAATTTCGGCAGTGCCGTAGCCATCAGCGGCAGCTATATCCTGGTGGGCGCTCCCAGAGACGATCAGATCCTGAGCAGCACCACGACTCTCTCTGATGTCGGCTCGGCCTACTTTTTTCGATGGGATGGCACTTATTGGAACTTCGTCTCCAGACTGAGGGCCAATGATCCTGAGCCGATCAATTTTTTCGGCACTTCCGTAGACATGTCGGATCAGTACATGATCGCCGGAGCGCCCGGTAGAAAGACCGATACCGGTGCGGTCTACATCTTTCCGATGGCCGATACCGGCGCTGCGTCTCAAATCACAGAGGATCCTTTGAGCGCATTAGATGGCGCTTATCATGACCGTTTTGGTTCGGCGGTTAGCATCTCCGGCAATTATGCGGCGGTCGGCGCCCCCGGAGATGATGACAACATCTCTGCTACGGAAGACCATAGCGGCTCCGTATACATCTTTGAGCGCTCCGGAGACGTCTGGAGTCAAGCGCATAAGCTGCATGCCGATACCCCTGAATCCGGCGATTCCTTTGGAGAGGCCGTCGCGATCTCCGGATACGATCTGATCGTCGGAGCCACAGGAGCCGGAACCAACGGAGAAGCCTATATTTTCCAATATGATAATGGAGAATGGGTCTTCCAGCAGATGGTTTCGGGATTGGATACGGGCTTCGGACATGCGGTGGCTATTTCCGGAGATTATGCCATTGTCAGCTCCGACAACAGCTCTTATGTGTTCAAGCGAGGAACGAATGGCTGGACCCAGTCCCCGACCGTAGGAACCGGATATTCTGCAGATGTCGGCATTTCAGGCTATTTTGCCATCAGCGGAGAGCCGACGGATAGCAGTAACACCGGAATGGCCGTCATAGAAGAGGTAGCCGACCTCGCTTCCGGAGCCCTGTCGCTTCCTCCCACCATCCAGGGGCTTCCGTCGGATGAGGTTCAGGTGCGGGTTGGCGGCACGGAAAAAACATTTACCTTCCAGGTCTATGATGCGGAAACGGCCGAGGGGTCTTTGACAGTTACCCCAACCATTTCAGATGATACACTGGGAACTGTTGCTGTAACTGACCCTGTTGGTGGTCTCGATTCCACGCGCATCCTGACCATCACCTCCAAGACAAAAATCGACACGGGAATCGTAACCGTAAAGGTAACGGACCAGGATGATCCCCAGAATACGACTAGCGTCTCCTTTCCCCTGAATATAAACGATCCTCCCACCATCACCCCCATTGAGGATCAATCGATGCCTGAAAGGACTGATTCCTCCGACCCGGGCACCGTAGTTACATTTACGGCAAGCGATAAAACGACGGAAGCCGGGAATTTGGATATCACCATCAATTCCTCGAACACATCACTGGTTCCCGCCATCGGCTTACGGCTGACGCAGAATGCAACGGATCTGACGAAATATACCCTCGAAGTCAAGCCTGCACTGGACAAATCCGGCACATCCATCATCTCCATCGATGTGGAGGATGAGGATTTGAATGTTTCCACCGAAAGTTTTACACTTACGGTCAATGGGGTGCCGAAAATCACCGGGCTGCCGGAATCCGAGAGCGTTGAGCAGGTTTCCAGTATCACACCCTATTCATATTTCCTTGATATCTGGGATCCCTATACGCCGGATGGCGGTTCTCTGTCTATGGTTGAGGTCGGAAAGTCAATTACAGGGACGACAGCAACCGATGCGGATGCAGTTACCGTCTCCATCACCCAGACCGCCAGCACGACATGGCGGCTCGACGTCAATGTCAAAGCCAATAAAGTAACGGTCGATCCACTCGCCATCACCGTAACCGCAACTGACACACAGGGTGTCTTCTCCTCCGAAACGATGCTTTTTCAGGTCGGACTGAGCAATGCACCTTCCATTGTATTTCCCCAAGAGGGGCAGACCATAACTTTGAATGAGGGAAATAAATTCGTACCGATCGAATTTACCGTATCCGATGCCGATTCAGCATACGATGATTTTTCTGGTGAAAATGGAATGCTGTCGGTAGGCTTGGACCCAGATAGACCTTTGATTTCGGCTATGGACGGCAGGGTCACCATACAGTGCGATGGTAAAGGTTTGACCGGTTCACACAACTGCACGCTGACTATAACCGATCCGTCCCCCCCCCAGCATATCGAGACTACCATATACATCAGAGCCACAGACTATCATTCACCAACCGCAGATGCCTACACGGATTTCAGTTTCATCTACAATACAGCACCGGACATCGAGCCATCACCGCTGCCGAATGTGGAGATGGACGAAGATCCGGATCAGCCAGCGGTTGTCGACTTTATCATCAGCGACGGCGTTGGTGAAACACCCTTATCGACTTTGATCAATAATGTGAACGTGACCGCAGAACCTTATCCCGCCGGCGCGCCGTTGGTCGTGAATTCACCGATCTCATACATCTGCAATTCAGACGGCACCTGCAGCTTCCAGTTGGATCCGCTTGATAATGCATTCGGAAAGGCGACCATTACCGTCTCGGTTACCGACGGAGATGGAAACACAACGAACAGTTCCTTCCGGCTTTCGGTAGCCCCGGTCAACGATCTGCCGGAAATCATCTTCACTGCACCAACGCCGATCAGTTTTCTCGAGGATACCTCGGAAACGATAAATTTCCAAGTCAAAGATGTAGACGGCGACAATCTCTATGTCGAGGTCATTCTAGGCGATCCGAATGCGGGCACGACTGCCAACACCGACCTCATCACATATGGTTATCAAGGGCTCAACATTATCAGCGACGGCACCAAAGACGGGCTGGACCATTGGGTCTACGATATCACATCGGCCGAGCCCACCGAGGATCTGGCACTGCAGGTAACACCGAATAAAAATGCCAACAGCGGTCTGTACGGGGAGGCTGCTATAACTCTCAGCGTCGATGATAAAAGCGGAATCGCCCAGACCTATACCTTCACCGTCTATGTCGACCCTGATCCCGACGAACCTGTCATCACCCTGCCATCCCCTGCTACGGTCAGCACACTGGAAGACACACAAGTCATCGTACCGATTACCATTTCGGACCCCGATCAAGAGAATGTTACGTTGACCGCGGACGCTTCCGCTTCCGCAGCCATGTTCGAAAGCGTCGTTTTCCAAAGCACCGGAACCAACCAGATCACAGCGGTACCGCCATTGGGCCAAGGTCTGACAGCGCAACTCGTCATCGATCCGAAACTGAATCAGAACGGAACAGCGAGCATCACCTTTACAGCTACCGACGCGGCAGGTTTGAAGGCCGAGCAGAAAACACTGACGGTAAACATCACACCGGTCAACGATTTCCCGACCATCTCACCGATACAGGATACGTCGACGCCGGAAGATCAGGAGAAGAAGGTCTATTTCACGGTGGGCGATATCGAGACCTCCCCCGATAAACTGACCGTCGGCGCCATCTGGGGAGAGCCGGATGCAACGATTGCCGGCACTATCGAGAGTGCCGGAATCATGCAAGGGCCGGATGCCGCCGGAAAGGTAACCCTGCTGCTTTCGCCGCCACTCAACCAGCATGGCTATGCGGATATCACAGTGACCGTACTGGATCCCCAGATGATCCAAGAAGGTAATCCTCCGGTCACGGAAATCTTCCGCCTGACCGTCAATTCGGTCAATGACCAGCCGGTACTCGCAAACCTCCCTCAAACCGTTGAAACACTGGAGGATACCCCAGTAACGGTGGAATTCAATGCGACGGATGTGGAAACCTCCCCTGAGAACTTGATTCTTACCGCAACATGGGGGGAGACGCAGATGGCCAAGGGAACCTGGTCATTTACCGGGCCCGATGCGGCAACAGGCAAGGTCGCCATGACCATCACCCCAGCCCCGGACGCTTACGGGTCTGTGCCGGTCACCATCACGGTGACGGATGTTCCCGAGGCGGGGGAACAGGTTCTCTCGGATGAGGGCAGTTTCACCCTCTATGTCACCGGGGTCAATGATCGACCGGAGATCGAGCCGGACGGTCCGCTGGCGATTGAATCTGACGAAGACATATTCATCAGTCCTGAATTCACGGTATCCGATCCGGACACATTGGCCGAAAACATCGAGGTCAAGGTGATCGAAAACACAAACGAGTCTCTCTTTCCGAATCCGACGGTCTCCTGCACAATCGAGGGCAACTATTTCAAACGATGCAACATGAATGTCACGCCTGCCCACAATCTATCGGGAGTGGGATCCATCACTGTCAGATCCAATGATTTCCAACTGGAGAACGGCACTGATACACTTACGTTCGACATAACGGTCGTACCGGTTAATGATGTGCCGACATTTACACTGCTCGACGAGGATACCTTCCCCATCGAGATCATAGAGGACCAGTCCCGGGTGGTCTATTACAGGGCCGACGATCCGGATGAAGGGGATACGGCCACGGTGGAAGCCGGATGGGTCTGGACCAATCCCAGCACCCATACGGAAAAGGGAACGATTGTCAAGGGAACGGACAGCAGAACATATCTGGAGATCACTCCGCCGCCGAATCTGACTGGTGAGGCAAAGATCACCGTCTCCGTTACCGACGGCGAGGAAACCCTTTATGACTCCTTCCTCGTAAAGATTGTAGAGATCAATGATGCGCCGACCCTCAGCCTCGACTATGATGAGACGGGGACAAGCCTGATCGAAGACGATCCCTTTGAATTCTCCTACACCATCAGTGATCAGGAGACCGATACAGATCTTCTTGATGTGGGCATGGTACTCTGGTGGAAGGCGAAAGGTAGTTCGGATTCGGACTTCAAGCGGATGACCGGGAACTACTTCCAGACCCTTGGAACCGGAGATACCCGGAATGTGACCTTCACCCCCCCGGCCGATCTGGCCGGAACCGCAAAGATCGAAGTGACAGTGAGGGATCAGGTGCCGCCGAATGCCGATAATCCTCCCACAGCTCAACAGCAGCCGATCAGTGTAACCAAAACCATACTGCTCAGTTATGAATCCTTTGATGATCCCCCGACCGTCACCAGGATAGACCCGACCACCGACCCGATCACCATGGAGGAGGACGGACCTGCGATAGAAGTGACGTTCGAGGTCAGTGACGTGGATTCGGAGCTGCAGAATATCGGGATCAGGGCGGTTGAAACCACTGATCCGGGGATCTTCACCGATCTCTACGAGCAGCTCTATTTTGACAGCCAGACCGCAAAACAGCGGAAGCTCACCATCGATCCGCCGCTGAACGCATACGGCGTGACGAACATAGAGGTTACCGTTTATGACAAGAACGATGAAACCAAATCATCCACGATCCAGTTCACGCTTCGGGTGATAGGGGTCAATGATCTGCCCACTATATCTGCGGTTATGCAGGATGGTCAGCCGATCGTACCCCCGGTTGTGGCGGACGAGGACCCGGATGATGCTACATTGCAGGATGTACTGACCCTGAGCGTAGATGTGAATGACCCGGATGGGGATACCCTCATCATGGGCTACGACTGGGTGCCCCAGACCACCTCGGATATTGGCGGCGTCAAGGGGACGATTGTCTTCGATGAAATTACCGCAGAGGGCAATGTAACCTTCACGATGGTTCCGGATACCAATGATTTCGGGGAGGCGCAGATTACGATCAAGGTAAAGGATTCTGTCGATGCGGCCTTTGTAGAGACCGCCCCCTTCACATTGAGGATCAGGCCGGTCAACGATCTGCCAACGATCAATCTGCCTATACCCGGAGATCCGGATATCGTCTATGTTCCGGAGTTGGACAGCACCAGTGTCAAATTCGGTGTTGCGGATATTGAAGATTCGGTGAACCTGTTGACGGTGTATGTGCAGTCGGACAATGTGGATCTCCTGCCGCCATACGAGCCGTATGTTACCGTCAACCGTCTCACCTCGCCGGAGGCAAACCTCACGCACGAGGTGATTCTGTCGCCGAATGCGATCCCCTCGGATGGTTCAAACGAGGCGACCGTCACGATTATAGTGCAGGATACGGATGCCGGAGAGCAACCAGCATCTTTCAAACTCGTGGTCACTCCCTTGAACGTTTCCCGGCCCTCGATACAGGATATTGCGGCGCAAGTGATGAACGAAGACGGTGTGCTGACGATCTCATTCACAGCAAGTGATCGGTATTCGAATGTTGAGATCCAGTCCAGCTCTTCGGCCCCGGATGTCATTCCGGAACAGGGAGTCACCATCAACAAACTGGGTGAGGATCAATTTGAGGTCGTGATCGAGCCTGCTGCAAACGTGCCGCTGACCGATTCGACTGCGGAATCCACCATAACGCTGCGGGCCATCAATGAATCCCAGGGAACCAATGAAACCAGCTTTACGGTAACGGTAAAGCAGGTCAATGATGCACCGAAGCTCCTGAATCTCCCGCAGTTCCGGACGATTCCAAAGCAACAGTCCGAAACCATCTACTTTACCGTAGAAGATGTGGAAACCCCGTTGGATGCGCTGGAGATTACGGCTGTATCCTCCAATGCCGGAGCGATCCCGGTGACCCAGCCGGTGCTGGCAACCGAAACCGGAGACAACACCCACAAACTGACCATCGGCCCCACCGCCGGGGAAAGCGGGGTGAAAGCCCTCATTACCGTAGTGGTAGATGACGGCAGCGGCATCCCGGCCACCAATACGGATACCGCCACCATCGAGGTAACAGTGGGTCAATTGGCCACCGGGGATCTGGACGGCGACGGCCAACTGGGTCTCGGTGATGTGATCACTGTTCTCCAGGTTCTGGCGGGACTCGATGTCGTCGATGCCTATGTCGAGGCCGAACCGAGCGGCAACAACAAAATCGACATGGTCGACGCCCTGATGCTCCTGCAACATGTCTCGGGCTTAAGAACGATCCAGTAACTTCTGACAATTAACCATCACAAGGGGGGAATCCCTGAAATTCCCGGGGGTTTCCCCCTTTGTTTTGACAAGGAACGGGTTTATATGCCATAGTGATATAAATCCGTTTTTGTTGTTTTCGAGAAAGGATAAAATGGATCATCTTCAAACGTTTCAGGTATTTCCAAGAATTCCAAAGCCCCTCAGCTTCCTGGAGGTGCTGTCAAGAAACATCTGGTGGTGCTGGCACCACGATGCGGTGGAACTCTTCCGGCGGATCGACCCGCGGCTCTGGGACAAGGCGGGCCGAAACCCCATCGTCTTCTCCACCTTCATCCCCCAGCACCGACTGGAGGAGCTGGCCCAAGACACCAGCTTCCTAGCGCATATGGACCGGGTCAAGAAGCTCTTCCGGGAGCGGGTCTGCACCCCGAGCGACCACGAGCGGTGGCCCCTGGAGCGGAATAATACCATCGCCTACTTCTCCATGGAGTTCGGCATCCATGAGAGCATCCCGCTCTTTGCCGGAGGACTGGGGATACTGGCCGGGGACCATCTCAAGGCGGCATCGGATATCGGCCTTCCCCTGACCGGCGTGGGATTACTCTACCGGCAGGGGTATTTCCGGCAGTACCTCGATTCCGAAGGGTGGCAGCAGGAGGATTATACCGAGACCGACTTCTACCAGATCCCGATGGTGCGGGCAAAAAACAAATCGGGCAAATTCGTCCGCATCGGCGTGGACGGGCCCGACGGCCATATTCTCGCCGATGTCTGGCGGATCAAGGTGGGCAATGTCACCCTCTATCTATTGGATACCAACATCCCGGAAAACTCCCGGGAGATCCGGAACATCACTGCAAGGCTCTATTCCGGAGAATACGGGACCCGGCTGGCCCAGGAGGTTCTTCTGGGGATCGGCGGGGTCCGGGCCCTTCGAGCCCTGGATCTCAATCCGGTGATCTGCCACATGAACGAAGGCCACTGCTCTTTTGCCAATGTGGAACGGGTGGCCCAGCTCATGGAGGCTCATGCCATCGATCTGGAGACCGCACAGGAGATTGCGGCCCGGACCACGATCTTCACCACCCATACGCCGGTGGCCGCGGGCCATGATGAGTTTCCCGCGGATCAGGTCCGGCCCTATCTTCTCCCATTCGAGGGCCGATACGGCATTTCGGTGGACAAAATCCTCTCCTGGGGGCAGATGGACGGCGCAGACAGCCACAGCCCGCTCTCCATGTTCGTTCTGGGGGTGCGATTGGCCCGATACTGCAACGGAGTGAGCCGGCTTCACGGCTCCGTGGCCCGAAAGATGTGGGCCGGGGTCTGGCCCGGGCTTCCCGAAGAGGAGATTCCCATCTCCCACGTCACCAATGGAGTGCATATCCCCTCCTGGCTCTCCTATGAGAATGCGCTCCTCTGCGAGCGGTACATCGGCCCGAACTGGCGCCTGACCCCATCGGCCCCGGAAGTCCTCACCAGGATCGACGAAATGTATGACGAGGAACTCTGGCGGGCCCATGAGATGAGCCGCTCCAGGCTGATCCGGACCTGCCGCCGCCTCATGGTGCAGCAGTATGGCCGGCGCAACGCGCCCAAGGCCGTGATGCGGGAGGCAGAGGCCGTGCTGGATCAGGATATCCTCACCATCGGCTTTGCCCGGCGCTTTGCCACCTATAAACGGGCATTTCTGCTCTTCATGGACCTCAAACGGCTGGAGGCTATCATCAACAACCCCTCCCGGCCAGTGCAGTTCATCTTCGCAGGCAAGGCTCACCCCAAGGACAACGAGGGGAAAGGGCTGATCCAGCAGGTGGTGGCCTTTGCCCAGAACAGCCATATCCGCCACCGCTTCATATTCATCGAGGATTACGACATCCACCTGGCCCGCCATCTGGTTCATGGGGCTGATGTCTGGCTCAACACCCCCCGCCGCCCCTTCGAGGCCTGCGGAACCTCGGGAATGAAGGCTGCCATCAACGGCGTACTCAATCTGAGCATCCTGGACGGCTGGTGGGATGAGGGGTACAACCCGGACAGGGGCTGGGCCATCGGCAGCGGCGAGGCATATGAGGACAACGCGTATCAGGATACCATCGAAAGTCAGGCGCTTTACAACATCCTGGAAAATGACGTGATCCCGGCTTTTTACGATCGTCATCACGGGGGGCTTCCCAGCCGATGGATCAAAATGATGAAGGAGTCGATGAAGCTGGGGATGCGCGATTTCTGCGCTTACCGGATGGTTTCCGACTATGAAAACTCCTTTTATCTTCCGGCCGCAAAGCGCTATATGGGGCTGGTCGGAGAGAGCGCGAAGGAGGCCAAAGCGCTTGCCGCGCAGCGGGAACGGCTCCAGCGCCTCTGGAAACATGTCCGGGTATGCG
Organism: Desulfobacteraceae bacterium; assembly: GCA_011390345.1. GTDB lineage: Bacteria > Desulfobacterota > Desulfobacteria > Desulfobacterales > JAABSP01 > JAABSP01. The sequence goes on along the minus strand of JAABSP010000054.1, from coordinate 8,731 downwards.
GCTACACCCGCAGCGGCAACGGGCCTTTTCGGGTGGGGGATGCCATCAACGTCACCTCGGAGATCCATCTCGGTGCTCTAAGACCCGATGAGGTGAATGTGGAACTCTATTACGGGAAGATGCGCTCCATCGAGACCCTCCACTCGGGCAATGCCGAGCCCATGCAGGTGAAGGAGGAACTGGGCAACGGCGATTTCCGGTATGAATCTTCCATCAACTGTCGTCTTTCCGGCCGGTTCGGCTTCACGGTCCGCGTGATGCCCAAAGGAGACGACTGGACCCGCTTTACACCGAAGCTGATCACCTGGGCTTAACCGACAATGATATCCCGATACCTTCAAGGAGTCTATGGATGCTGAACAAGAGGGAGAATCCGAGGATTCTTATCGTAACACCGGAAGTGACCTACCTCCCGGACCGGATGGGGAGCATCGCCCACTATCTGACGGCCAAGGCCGGGGGGCTGGCCGATGTTTCGGCCGCGCTCATCACCGCGCTCTTTGAACAGGGTGCGGATGTCCATGTGGCCCTGCCCGACTACCGGGGGATTTTTCGGGACAGGCTCGCGCCGTTTTTGAAAAAGGAGCTGGTCTCGCTGCAGGATACCATGCCCGAGGACCGGATCCATCTGGTGGAGGACCGGGCATTCTACTATCTGAACCGGATCTACGGGGATGGCTCGGAGAATGTGAAGCTCGCGCTCACCTTTCAGCGGGATGTGATTAACTACATCGTGCCCCGGGTGCAGCCGGATCTGATCCACTGCAACGACTGGATGACCGCGCTGATCCCGGCCATGGCCAGAGAGATGGAGATCCCCTGCCTCTTCACCATCCACAATATCCATACCATGAAGGGGACCCTCTCCTACATCGAAGACCGGGGGATCGATGCGGCCGCTTTCTGGCGCCACCTCTACTTCGAGCGGGTTCCCTGGTCATATGAGGAGAGCTGGGAGACGAACGGGATCGATTTTCTCTCCAGCGCGATCTTCGCGGCACACTTCGTCAACACGGTCAGCCCCACATTTTTAAAGGAGATCGTGGATGGGGTCCACTCCTTTGTGGAGCCGCAGATCCAGGGGGAGCTGAAGAACAAGTACGGGGCCGACTGCGCCGTTGGAATCCTCAACGCGCCGGACCCCTCCTTCAATCCGGAGACTGACAAGTCTCTGGCCGTCCCCTATGGGCCGAAAAACCACCGGGAAGGAAAGCGGGCCAACAAGCGGGAGCTGCAAAACCGGCTCGGCCTGACTGTGGACGAAAATGTACCCCTCTTCTTCTGGCCCTCCCGGCTCGACAACGTCCAGAAGGGGTGTCAACTGCTGGCCGACATCCTCTACGGCATCATCTCGGAGTACTGGGACCAGGGGCTTCAAATCGTATTCGTGGCCAACGGGGAGTATCAGGAACACTTCAAGAACATCGCCCGGTTCCATGCCCTTAACGACAGGATGGCGGTCTGCGACTTTGACGAGCGGCTGGAGCATCTCTCCTACGGCGCGGCCGATTTCGTGCTGATGCCCTCACGGTTCGAGCCCTGCGGCCTGCCGCAGATGATCGGCCCCATCTACGGCGCACTGCCCATTGCCCATGACACCGGCGGCATCCACGACACCGTGGTCCATATGGATGTGGAAAAGGATTGGGGCAACGGCTTTCTCTTTGAACACTTCGATGCACAGGGGCTCTATTGGGCCGTCACCGAGGCCATGCGATTCTACAATCTACCGCAGGCGGTAAAGTCCCGCAGGATCGAAGCGGTGATGAAGGAGAGCCTCGAGACCTTCACCTATGCGGTGACGGCCAGGCAGTACATCGACCTGTATGAGAAGATGCTCCAGCGTCCCCTGATCACCACCTATGCCTGATGAGGCCATTTTTATGACTGATCCCGTATCCACCGCGGAAAAACTGATCGAGAAAGACCCCTGGATCGCCCCCTATCGGGATGCATTGATCCGCCGACACGAATGGATCGAAAGGGTTCGGCAAAGGCTTGTCGGAGAGAAAGGCTCCCTTGCCGATTTCGCATCGGGGCACGAGTATTTCGGACTCCATTTCCGAGACGGGGAATGGGTCTTCCGGGAGTGGGCCCCCAACGCTGAACGGATCTGCCTGATCGGCCAGATGACCGACTGGCAGGAGAAGGAACCTTTTGCCCTGGAACGGATCGACGACCAGGAGGGGGTCTGGGAGGTAAGACTTCCGGCCGATGCCCTCTCCCACAACGACCTCTACCGGCTCCGGCTCTATTGGCCCGGCGGCGGCGGAGACCGGATTCCCGCATATGCCCGGCGGGTGGTGCAGGACACGCACACCAAAATCTTCAACGCACAGGTCTGGGCTCCGGAGCATCCCTATGAATGGCGCTTTTGGTCCGGCATCGAGCGGGACGAGCCCGCGCTGGTCTACGAGTGCCATGTGGGAATGGCCACAGAAGATCAGAAGGTGGGAACCTACCGCGAGTTTACCGAAAACATCCTGCCCCGGATCGCGGATGCCGGCTACAACACGATCCAGCTCATGGCCATCCAGGAGCACCCCTATTACGGCTCCTTCGGATACCAGGTATCCAATTTCTTCGCGGCCTCCTCCCGCTACGGAACCCCTGATGAGTTCAAGGAACTGGTCGACCGGGCCCACGAACTCGGCCTTCGGGTGGTGATGGACATCGTCCACTCTCACGCGGTGGCCAACGAGGTGGAGGGCTTGAGCCGCTTTGACGGGACCGAATACCAGTATTTCCACAAAGGGGCCCGGGGCTATCACACGGCCTGGAGTTCCCGCCTCTTCGACTATGCAAAGCCCCAGGTGCTCCATTTCCTCCTCTCCAACTGCCGGTTCTGGCTGGACGAGTATCGGATCGACGGGTTCCGGTTCGACGGCGTCACCAGCATGCTCTACCACGACCACGGGCTGGGAAAGGCCTTCTCCTCCTACGATGATTACTTCGGCGGCAATGTGGACGAGGATGCCCTGGTCTATCTGGCCCTGGCCAACCGGCTCATTCATACGGTTCGGCCCGATGCGGTCACCATCGCAGAGGACATCAGCGGAATGCCGGGGCTGGCGCTTCCGGTATCCAAAGGCGGGATCGGATTCGACTATCGGTTTTCCATGGGGGTTCCGGATCTCTGGATCAAGCTGACGGAGAAGATCGAAGATGAATACTGGCCCATGAGTCAACTCTGGTTCGAGCTGAACAACCGGAGGGCCGAGGAGAAGTCGATCAGCTATGTCGAATCCCACGACCAGGCCCTGGTGGGAGACAAGACCCTGATCTTCCGCCTGATGGACAAGGAGATGTACCATCACATGCATGTGGACGACGGCAATCTCATAGCGGATCGGGGAATTGCACTGCACAAGATGATAAGGCTGATCACCCTGACCACTGCAGGAAACGGCTATCTCAACTTCATGGGCAACGAGTTCGGCCACCCCGAATGGATCGACTTCCCACGGGAGGGAAACAACTGGTCACACTACTATGCCCGGCGCCAGTGGAGCCTTGCAGATCATCCGGAGCTGAAGTACCGCTTTCTGAAGGATTTCGACAGGGCCATGATCAACCTGGCCCGGGAATACCAGATCCTGAAGGGGCCTCTGGAGCGGCTTCTTCATGAGCATTCGGACGACAAGGTAATCGCATTTTTCCGGGGGGGTCTTGTCTTTGTCTTCAACTTCCATCCGACCAAATCCTATACCGACTACGGCTTCGAAGCCCCTCCGGGGGAGTATCGGATTCTGCTGGACAGCGATGATGCCGCGTTCGGGGGCCATGACCGGATCGACCGGAGCATCTCCCATTCGGCCCGCCCCGATCCGGAAGATCCCCGGCGGGCCATGCTTCGCCTCTATCTACCCAGCCGGACCGCGCTGGTTCTGGAACCGATATAAGGGGAAAGAGGCCCGCTTTTTCCATTCGGCCTTTTTTGATCGGCTTTTTTTGATCTGATGGGACAAACGCCTTTTCAAATTCTCTCTTTTGTGGTAGTTGCTAAATGTTATGGAAAAGACCATCTGCATTGCCAATCAGAAGGGCGGGGTGGGAAAGACCACCACCGCTGTTAATCTTGCCGCTGCATTTGCGGTCCTCGGAAAGAAGACCCTTCTTCTGGACTGCGATCCCCAGGCCAATGCCACCACCGGCGTCGGCATCAACAAGCGGAAAGTCGAAAAGACCATCTATCACGGACTGATCGGCCAGACACCGGCCGCGGAGCTGATCCACGATACCGAAATCGAAACCCTGAAGGTGATCCCCTCCCAGGTGGAGCTTATCGGCTTCGAGGTGGAGATGATGGCCGAAGAGGGCCGGGAGCAGGAGATGAAGAACCTGATCAGGGAGATCTCGGATCGGTTCGACCATATCATTATCGACTGCCCCCCCTCATTGAGCCTTTTGACGGTCAATGCCATGACCGCGGCCGATGCCCTGCTGATTCCGCTCCAGTGTGAATTCTATGCCCTGGAGGGTCTGGGGCAACTGGTGGGGACCATGAAACGGATCAGAAACAAACTCAATCCGAAGCTCAAGATCGCAGGCATTCTGCTGACCATGTATGATCAGCGGACAAATCTCGCGCGCCAGGTGGCAGATGATGCCAGACAATTCTTCAAGGAACTGATCTATGAGACCGTGATTCCCCGAAATGTCCGGCTGGGGGAGTCCCCGAGCTTCGGAAAGCCGATCATCCTCTATGAGCCCAGCTCCATCGGCGCACAGAGCTACAAGGCCCTTGCCGGGGAGATCCTCGAGTCCCGCGCCAAAGAATCGACCGCATACTGAAAAACAATGGACAGAGCATGACAAATCCCGCATCCGACGGAAAGAAGCGGAAAAAACTTGCATTAGGCCGGGGGCTGGATGCGCTGATTCCCAGCGTCGAAGAGATCCATGAAGCCCCGGAAAAGGCCCAAGCCGATTTCTTCCAGTGCGCCATAAGTGCCATCCGGCCCAACCCCTTCCAGCCGCGGGTCCGCTTCTCCGATGAGGAGCTTTCGGAGCTTTCGGCCTCCATCCGGGAGCAGGGGGTGCTTCAGCCGCTGCTGATCCGGAAGACCGAGGGCGGGTATGAGCTGATCGCGGGGGAGCGCCGCCTTCGGGCCGCGAAAAAGGCTGGGCTTGAACAGGTTCCGGTGGTGGTCAAGGACATCTCCGATGCCAATGTCCTCGAAGTCTCCCTGGTGGAGAACATCCAGCGGGAGGATCTCAACCCCCTGGAGGAGGCCGAAGCCTATTACCTGCTGACAAAGGAGTTCGATCTCTCCCACGACGAGGTGGCCCGGCGTGTCGGCAAGAACCGCTCCACCATCACCAACTTCATCCGCCTGCGCCAACTGCCCGAGGAGATCCGGCAGTCCCTTTCCGACAACCGCCTCTCCATGGGACATGCCCGAGCCCTGCTGGCCGCGGAGACCCAGGGCCAACAGATGAAGGTCTGGCGGACCATCATGGAGAAGGGGATCTCGGTGCGGGAGACCGAGGGGCTCATCAAGCGGCTCAAAGAGGGGAAAAAGAAGAAACCGGATGGGCCCAGCCCCGAACAGCACTATTATACCGGGATCGCGGAGAACCTCTCCCGGCAGTTCGGCACAAAGGTGCAGATCAAGCGCCGGGGCAAGAAGGGAAAGGTGGAGATCGAATTCTACACCGATGATGATCTCAAGCGGCTGCTCGATCTGATCGGAACAGAATAACAATGATCCCGGTAGCGGCTCAATCGGCCATCTCATTCAACCGAACTGTTGCCATAAACCGCATCTATGACGAAATACGACAAATTTCTCGCCAAAGTGTTAAGCGGTCGCTCCGATTCAAACATAGATTTCAATGACCTGCGCCGGCTTCTGGAGAGTCTTGGTTTTGCAGAGCGTGTAAGGGGCAGCCATCATATGTTCGCGAAGTCGGGGGTTCACGATCTGATTAATCTCCAGAAAGAGGGCCGGCTGGCGAAACCATATCAAATCCGGCAGGTCAGAGAAGTGATCACAACCTACGGTCTATCGGTGGATTCGGAGGAATAATGCATAAGTACGAGATCATTATCTACTGGAGCAACGACGATCAAGCCTTTATCGCGGAGGTGCCGGAATTGCCGGGATGCATGGCTCATGGAAAGAGCCCTGAAGATGCCTTGTCAAACTGCAAAGATGCTATGGAACTATGGCTGGATACAGCCAAGGAGTTCGGCCGCAGCATTCCTGAACCGAAGGGCAGGCGTCTTCAATATGCATGAATATCGGAATACTATGATTTAAGTTTAATCATAGCAGAACCGCTGAGGTAAAAAATGATAACTCTTGATCAGGCAATTGATATGGTAATGCAGTTACCGGAAGAACAACAGGAAATTCTTATTGATATTTTTTATCATCGGCATCTTGAAAAACGCCGCAGAGAAATTGCCGGAGATGCAAAAAAATCAATAGCGGATTTCCATGCAGGGAAACTGCATCCGAAATCTGTTCCGGAAATCATATCTGAGTTGCAGATGACATCGGACGACGAAACAGATAGATGATGAGAGAACTTGTTCTGACGCCCAAATTCATTAGAAACAGAATCATCATATGAGTACCAAACGAATCTGCGTGGTGGACGGACAGGGCGGCGGCATCGGCAGTGCGGTCATCAAGAAGCTCAAGGAGCGCTTTGAGGAGACCGTGGAGATCGTGGCCATCGGAACCAATGCCATCGCGACCGCGCAGATGCTCAAAGCCAAGGCCAATCGGGGGGCATCCGGGGAAAACGCCATCGTCCGAACTGCGCGGACGGCCGATGTGATCATCGGCCCGGTGAGCATCCTTATGGCCCATGCCATGATGGGGGAGGTGACGCCCAAGATGGCCGAGGCCATCTCCGGAAGCGAGGCGAAAAAGCTGCTCATCCCCCTCACCCAGGAGAACGTCGAGATCGTCGGAGTGGCCCCTGCGCCCCTGCCCCATCTCATCGACGCCCTGATCCAGGATCACCTGATCCCGCTGCTGCGGGAGGAATTTCAATAGGAGACTTGAAAAACCATGTGTGAAGCCAACGCCTATCTCATGGAATCCGACGGCCCGAAACTCATCATGGAGGCCGTGGACCGGGTGGAGCCCGACAACGGGGGCCTGACCATCATCAACATCTTCGGGGACCAGAAGTTCATCAAGGCCGAAATCCATTCCCTCTCTCTGGTGGACCACAAGGTCTTTCTCAAGCCGATCTCCCCATAGTCCCATCCGCATGAAAATCGCAATCGCAAAGACCGCTGGCTTCTGCATGGGGGTCCGCAGAGCCGTGGAGATGGTCCTCGACGCGCCCGGAAAGCACAGAACCCCCATCTTCACCTACGGCCCGCTGATCCACAACCCCCAGGTGCTCCAACTGCTGGAGGAGAAGGGGATCACGGTGCTGAAGGAGATTCCGGAAAAGGGGTCCGGAACGATCCTCATTCGGGCTCACGGCGTACCTCCGGAAGCCAATATCGCTCTGGAGCGGGCCGGCTTTACCGTCATCGACGCGACCTGCCCCCGGGTGATCCGGGTGCAGCGGATCATCGCGAAACATGCGGGGCAAGGGGCCGAAGTGATCATCATAGGGGACCGGGATCATCCCGAGGTGGTGGGACTGCTCGGCTACGCAGACGGCAAAGGCATTGTGGCCGGCACAATGGCGGAACTCGAGGCGCTGCCGCGCTTCGACAATGCCATCATCGTGGCCCAGACCACCCAGAACACACGGTTCTTCGGTGAAGTCCGGGAATGGGCACAGGAGAATTTTCCCCATTACCGGATCTTCGACACCATCTGCGACTCCACGGAGAAGCGTCAGGCCGAGGTAAAAGCAATGGCCGAATCGGTGGATGCCCTGGTGGTGGTGGGCGGCAAAAACAGCGGCAACACCCAGCGGCTTGCCGAGATCGCGAAAAATGTCGGTATACCGGCCTACCCGGTGGAGACCGAATCGGAACTCGATCTTTCGGCCCTTTCAGGGGCTAAGTGCATAGGGATCACCGCAGGGGCGTCCACGCCCAACTGGATCATCCGGCGGATCTACCGCTCTCTGGAGACGATTTCACTGGGGCCGAAGCAGAACATCCGTCAGCGGGCCGTCTACCGGATCAAATATTTCCTGCTACAGACGAATCTCTATGTCTCGCTGGGCGCCGGGGCCCTCTGCTACGCCTGCATCCGGCTGCAGAAGATCGAGCCCGCCCTCCCCTTTATTCTCATAGCGATGCTCTATGTACTCTCCATGCACATCTTCAACCATCTCACCGGCCGGGAGGAGGCCCGGTACAATGATCCGGACCGAGCCCTCTTCTATGAAAAGTACAAGTATCCCCTGGCCGCCCTTGCACTGTTTGCCGGCATGATAGGGCTGCTGAAGGCGATGGAGATGGGGACCCTTCCCTTTTTGATCCTTACGATCATGAGCCTTTTAGGGCTCTCCTACAACCTGCGGGTCATCCCTTCGGCCATCGGCGGAAAATATCGCAGAATCCGGGATCTTCCCGGCTCCAAGACCATCCTCATCGCGCTGGCATGGGGGGTGGTTACGGCCCTTTTCCCTCCCCTGTCCGTCAAAGGAACCATCGCCTTGACAACCTTTGCCGTCTTTTTTCTGGCCACCGGCATGGTCTTTGTCCGAACCGCATTCTTTGACATCCTAGACATGCAGGGGGATCGCATCGTGGGAAAAGAGACGATTCCCATTCTTCTCGGGGAGAAACAGACCCTCC